>NZ_JBIATN010000030.1:0-123335 GCF_042891825.1 Streptomyces sp. NPDC001852 | reverse complement strand
CGCCTGCGCCACGACCCGCGCACGCAGGCGTACTACGAACGCCGCACGCAGGAGGGCAAGACCCGGCGTGAGATCGTCCGATGCCTCAAGCGATATGCCGCCCGCGAGGTCTTCAACCTGGTCAGAACGGTATCCAGCGTTCCCCCGTTATAGGGGCAGTCCGTGAGACGTGAGAGGGTCTGGGGCGTGAGTGAGACACCACCGAACACCCTGCAATACCGCTTTGACGGGCCAGAAGACGCTCCGGTCCTGATCCTGGGTCCCTCACTGGGTACCACATGGCACATGTGGGACCGCCAGGTCCCGGAGCTGGCCAAGCAGTGGCGGGTTCTCCGGTTCGACCTGCCCGGACACGGCGGGGCGCCCGCCCGGCCGGCCGGATCCGTCGCCGAGCTGGCCACCCGGCTGCTGGCCACGCTGGACTCGCTCGGCGTGCAGCGGTTCGGTTACGCGGGCTGTGCGCTGGGCGGTGCCGTCGGTATCGAGCTGGCGCTGCGCCACCCCGAGCGGCTCGCCTCGCTGGCCCTGGTCGCGGCCTCACCCCGGTTCGGCACCGCCGACGAGTTCCGGCAGCGCGGGGTGATCGTCCGCACCAACGGGCTCGACCCGATCGCCCGTACCTCGCCCGACCGCTGGTTCACCGGCTCCTTCGCCGCGGCCCAGCCGGCGATCACCGAGTGGGCGGTGCAGATGGTCCGCACCACCGACCCGGGCTGCTACATCGCCGCCTGCGAGGCGCTCGCATCCTTCGACGTCAGGGCCGAGCTCGGCCGGGTCGGCGTGCCGACGCTCGTGCTCGTCGGCGCCGACGACCAGGTCACCGGGCCCGCCGAGGCCCGCACCCTGGTCGCCGGCATACCGGACGCCCGCCTCGCGGTCGTCCCCGGCGCCTCCCACCTGGTCCCGGTCGAGCAGCCGGCGGCCGTCACCGACCTGCTGGTGCACCACTTCTCCACCGCCTGGCAGCAGCCCTACGACACCGGCCAGACGGCCCTGCCGTCGGCGGCGGTCGTCCCGGCCCCGGCCATGCCGCCGGCGGCCGTACCGGTCGCCGAGATAGCCCCGGCCGCCGTACCGGCGCAGCCGGCCACGCGGCCCGACCGGTACGAGACCGGGCTCAAGATCCGCCGGGAGGTGCTCGGCGACGCGCACGTGGACCGGGTGCTGGCCGAGTCCGACGGGTTCTCCGGGGAGTTCCAGGAGTTCATCACCCGCTACGCCTGGGGCGAGATCTGGGACCGGCCGGGCCTGGACCGCCGTACCCGCAGCTGCGTCACGCTGACCGCGCTGGTCGCGGGCGGCCATCTGGAGGAGCTGGCCGTCCACACCCGGGCCGCCCTGCGCAACGGGCTCACCCCGGACGAGATCAAGGAGGTGCTGCTGCAGGCGGCCGTGTACTGCGGGGTGCCGGCCGCGAACAGCGCGTTCCGGGTGGCCCGGCAGGTCATCCTGGAGGAGACCACACCCGCCGAGTGAACGCCGGGGGGAACACCGGGCGAGTGCCGAGTGCGCCCCGTGCCGCCGTACGCGGCAGGATGGTGTGACATGAAGCTCACGAAGAAGTCCCACGCCTGTGTCCGCCTCGACAAGGGCGGTCAGACGCTCGTCATCGACCCGGGAGGGTTCAGCGAGGAGGACGCCGCGCTCGGCGCCGACGCCATCCTGATCACGCACGAGCACCCGGACCACTTCGACGAGTTCCGGCTCCGGGCCGCCATGGAGAACAACCCCGCGGCCCGGATCTGGACGCTGAAGTCCGTCGCCGAACGGATCACGGCCGCCTTCCCGGGCCGGGTGCACACCGTCGGCCACGGCGACACCTTCACCGCGGCCGGCTTCGACGTGCAGGTCCACGGCGAACTGCACGCGGTGATCCACCCGGACATCCCGCGGATCACCAACGTCGGCTTCCTCGTCGACGGCGGCAAGGTCTTCCACCCCGGCGACGCCCTGACCGTCCCCGCCCATCCCGTCGAGACGCTGATGCTCCCGGTGATGGCCCCCTGGAACAAGATCTCCGAGGTCATCGACTACGTCCGCGAGGTCAGGCCGCGGCGCGCCTACGACGTCCACGACGCCCTGCTGACCGACCTGGCCCGCCCGATCTACGACCGCCAGATCGGCGCCCTGGGCGGCACGGACCACCAGCGGCTGACCCCGGGAGCCTCGGCGGAGGTCTGAGCCCGTTGTCACAGGCTCCGGGTAGGTTGTGAGGCATGCGCATCGCTACCTGGAACGTGAACTCGATCACCGCCCGCCTCCCGAGGCTGCTGGCCTGGCTGGAGAGCAGCGGCACCGACGTGCTGTGCCTGCAGGAGGCCAAGGTCGCCGAGGAGCAGTTCCCGTTCGACCAGCTGCGCGAGCTGGGCTACGAGTCGGCGGTCCACGCGACCGGCCGGTGGAACGGCGTGGCGGTGCTCTCCCGCGTCGGCATCGAGGACGTCGTCAAGGGCCTGCCCGGCGACCCGGGCTTCGACGGCGTGACCGAGCCGCGCGCCATCTCGGCGACCTGCGGCCCGGTCCGCGTCTGGTCGGTGTACGTCCCCAACGGCCGCGAGGTGGAGCACCCGCACTACGCCTACAAGATCCAGTGGTTCGAGGCCCTGAAGGCGGCCGTCGCCGGTGACGCGGGCGCCGGCCGCCCGTTCGCCGTCCTGGGCGACTACAACGTGGCACCGACGGACGACGACGTCTACGACCCGGCCGTCTTCGAGGGCTCCACCCATGTCACCCCCGCCGAGCGCGCCGCCCTCGCCTCCCTGCGCGAGGCCGGCCTGAACGACGTGGTGCCGCGCCCGCTGAAGTACGACCACCCGTTCACGTACTGGGACTACCGCCAGCTCTGCTTCCCGAAGAACCGCGGCATGCGCATCGACCTGGTGTACGGCAACGCGCCGTTCGCCAAGGCCGTCAAGGACGCCTACGTCGACCGCGAGGAGCGCAAGGGCAAGGGTGCCTCCGATCACGCTCCGGTGGTGGTCGACCTCGACGTCTGATGCGACGCTTGAGTCCATGAACCTTCCGTTCCTGGGCCACCGGCACAAGAAGAGCGGTGACGCGGCCATCCCCGCCGACCCGGAGGGGATCGCCGCGCTGCTCTCCGAGTGCGAACTGCTCCGCTCGCAGGCGGCCCGGGCGGGCGTCCGCCTCGACGACACTCCGGCCTCCCTGGAGGCCCTGGACCAGCTGGTCCCGCGCTGGCGCGACGACGCCGAGACGCTGCCCCGGCTGGGCAACGACGCGGGACTGTATCTGGGCACGGTCGTGGTGCGCACCGTGCCCGGCGCCGCCTGGCTGATCCGTCCCGACGGGGAGCCCGTCGTACGGCTGGCCTCCGGCCGTGAGGTCGAGGTGACGGGCCCCGGGCAGGACTGGGCCGCGAGCGGCGTCCCCGAACTGTCCCAGCTGTACGCGGAGATCGCCGAGACCTGAGCCGGTATCCCGCCTACGCCACCGGCCGGTTCACGTACACCGAGCGGATGCCCCGCCCGGCGGGGAGGAGTTCCTCCCTGCCGGGCGGGGCATCACCGCCAACCTCGACTAAGATGTGCCGTTCTGCATGCTGCGAGACCCCAGGGGGCGGCAGTTCACACGGGCCAGGCTCGTCCGGCGGCAGCCGGAGATCACTGCTCGCCGAGCGGGACGGACACGTACGACGGGTCGTCCGGGGGTGAGGAGAAGGTCAGCTGCGCGCCGGACGGGTTGTGCTCGATGTACAGCGGGTCGACCGTGTCGACCACCAGCGCGAGGCGGTGCCCGGCGGGAACGTCGTAGGCCGTGGAGAACAGGTCCAGGTCGACGTCGAACGGCTCGCCGGGCGTCCGCCCGTGCCAGGTGTACGGCGCGTTGGTGACCAGCTTGCCGATGCCGAGCGGCCCCACGTCGTACAGGTAGGCAATGAGGGTGCCGCTCTCCGCGGTCGGCGTGAGCGTGGTGTGCAGGGTGGCCGTGCCGCGCACCTTCTGGGTGTTGCCGTACCGCTCCGACTGCCACACGGCCGCCCAGCGGCGCGGCAGCAGCGGGAGGGCGGCCATGGGCGGCACCTGGGCGACCTGGTCGAGGATGCTGGAGAGGAAGACGATCCCGCCGTCCGCGCCGGAGTCGACGTTCGCGTGGATGGTGGTGGAGCCCGGCAGCGCGAGCTTCCGCCGCGTGGCGACGACCGACTTCCAGTCCGGGTAGCCCTCGTACCCCCCCGCGCTACGGGACTTCAGCTGGACCGGCTGTTCACGGTCGATGCCGTTGTCGGTGCCCCTCAGGTAGTGATCGAACCAGCGCTCGGTGTCCGTCCAGACGTCGTTGGGCAGCCCGAACAGGCCGGTCAGCTCGGGGGTCGCATGGTCGCCGGGGCGCATCTCCAGCCGCTTGGGCACCTTCAGCTTCTGGTAGAAGTCGGCGTACTCGTTGGGGTTGAAGACGGTGTCGCCCCAGGCGTTGGCGAGCATGACGGCCGCGCCGTTGCTGTTGAGCTGGTCGACATAGGTCGCGGGGGAGCGTTTCCGCCCCCAGTCGATCATCTCCTGTTCCTTCGACAGGTTCGAGGAGTACAGGTTGTCGAAGATCTCCCGCAGTTCGGGGCTCTCCCGGCCGGTGAGGGTGGCCGTCCCGTCCAGCAGGGCCGCCGCCTGGACGTGCTGGGTGCGGCCCGAGTAGATCGAGTCGATCAGGTCCGCCCAGCCGCTGAGCGCGGCCACGGCCTTGATGCGCTTGTCGTGCGCGGCGGCGAGCAGGCTGATCCCGGCGCCGTACGACACTCCCGCCATGCCCACGTGCCGGGGGTCGGCCGGGGTGTTCGCGAGGGCCCAGTCGATGACCTTGGAGGCGTCCGCTATGTCCGGCGGACCGGCCACTTCTATCTGGCCGCCGGACTGCCAGAAACCGCGCACGTTGTAGGTGAGCACCACATAGCCGGCGTCGGCGAGCTTCTGGGCCTGCGCCAGGTACTCCACCTGCGGCAGGCTCCAGCTCGTGGGCAGCACGATGAGCGGGTAGCTGTGCGAGCCGTCGGCGCCGGCGGGCGTGACGACGTTCGCCTTCAGTACGGTGCCGCCGTCGCCGGTGATGTCGACGAACCGGACGCTCGGGGTGCCGGCCTGCGCGACGGGTGCCAGTCCGACGACGCTGCCGGCGATGAGCGCCGCCGAAACGGCTCCTGCGGCGGCGGTCCGCAGAGCGGTGCGACCGTGTCCCATGGGTCACTCCCTCACTTGTGTCAGTGCAAAGTGACCCGACGGTAACCTGGCGCATTACCGCAAGTAACCCGTCGGTAAGTTACGTACCAGTAAAGATTGTTGAACCGCTACGCGGCCGTATCGGCGGAAGCCGTCTCGGGCAGCGGCGTCCGCGCCGCCCGCGTCACGTCCGCCACGAGCTCGACCACATCCGGGCCGTACGCCTGAGAGTTGACCACCTTCAGCAGCAGCACGAAGGTGCCGGTGCCGTACTTGCGGTGCAGCCGCTCGTGGTGGCGGGCGAGATAGCGGGTGGCGGCCTGGTTGTCGACGGCCCGCTGACCGCAGAAGAGGAACACCGGGCGGGAGTCCTCCTGCCCGTCCGCGGTGAGCCGGGCGAGCAGAACGTACTCGTTCCGGCCGCGCTCCATGCGGTACTGCTCCCCGCCGATCCGGAACGTCCCCCGCTCCGCCACCGGTTCGGACTCCGTGTTGACCCACACGCCCGGCAGCAGCGAGGAGAGGTGGGCCGCCATCCGGCGGTTCGAGTAGGGCCCGCCGACGCAGAACTCCGTCCGCTCGCCGAAGCCTTCCTGGGTCCCGTCGTGTCCCACCACCTGGGCGCGCGCATGGCAGTCCTTGATCAGGGCGGAGAGTTCCATCAGGGCGTACATGTCGTAGCGCTTCACCGACAGCTCCGGTCCGCCTGACGCGCGAGGGACCACGAGCAGCGACTCCGAGTGGTCCGGCAGCCCGAAGAACGCCTGTCTGCGCCGCAGTTTGCGCCGCCACAGGTACGTACGGGCGAGCCAGCCAAGCGAGGCCGATATCCCGGTCGCCACCAGGCCCAGGACGATGTTGCGGAGATCGTCGTTCATGGCCGCGCATGGTAGCGGTCCCGGACGACGGCAGCGGTACGCCAGGCGTACTGTCGGTACTACGGCAATCTGGTTACGCTGCGCGGACTGTCCCGACGGGAGGTTCGGATGGGTCGTCCTGGCACGCGGAAACTGGCGGTTCTGGCGGTCTCGGCCGCGCTGGTGTCGGTGGGGGCGGGGGCGCCACCCGCCGCGACGAAGAGCGGAGCTCCCCCCAAGGTTCCCGTGGCCGTCGGCTACGGCGGCGCGGTCTCCAGCGTCGACGCGGACGCCTCCGCCGCGGGCATCGAGGTACTCAGACACGGCGGCAACGCGGTCGACGCGGCCGTCGCCACCGCCGCCGCCCTCGGCGTCACCGAGCCCTACTCCGCCGGCATCGGCGGAGGCGGCTACTTCGTCTACTACGACGCCAAGTCCCGTACGGTGCACACCATCGACGGCCGCGAGACGGCGCCGCTCAGCGCCGACTCCGACCTGTTCCTGGAGCACGGCAAGCCCCTCTCCTTCGCCGACGCCGTCAGCAGCGGCCTGAGCGTCGGCACCCCCGGCACGCCCGCGACCTGGCAGAGCGCGCTGGACGAGTGGGGCAGCGAACGGCTCGGCACGGTGCTGAGGCCGGCCGAGCGGATCGCCCGTGACGGCTTCACGGTGGACGACACCTTCCGTTCGCAGACCGCGTCCAACGAAACCCGGTTCCGCTACTTCCCGGACACCGCCAAGCTGTTCCTGCCGAACGGGCAGCTGCCGGTCGTCGGCTCCACCTTCAAGAACCCCGAACTCGCCCGGACCTACGAGGAACTGGGCCGCAGGGGCACCGGCGCCGTCTACCGCGGGGACATCGGTGACGACATCGTCAAGACGGTCGAACACCCGCCCGTGGACCCCGCCTCCGGCTGGAACGCCCGCCCCGGCAAGCTGGCCGAGAAAGACCTGGCCGTCTACCGGGCCAAGTTCCAGGCGCCCACCAGGACGTCGTACCGCGGCCTGAACGTGTACTCCATCGCCCCCTCCTCCTCGGGCGGCACCACGGTCGGCGAGGCCCTCAACATCCTGGAGAACACCGACCTGTCGAGGGCGAGCGAGGCGCAGTACCTGCACCACTTCATCGAGGCCGGCCGGATCGCCTTCGCGGACCGCGGACGCTGGGTCGGCGACCCCGCCTTCGAGGACGTACCGACCAAAGAGCTGCTGTCCCAGCGGTACGCCGACTCGCGGGCCTGCCTGATCAAGGACGACGCGGTCCTCACCAGCCCGCTCGCCCCCGGCGACCCGCGCCACCCCGCGGCCTGCGGCCAGGACGGTACGGCGGCCCCGACGACGTACGAGGGCCAGAACACCACGCATCTGACTGTGGCCGACAAGTGGGGCAACGTCGTCTCCTACACGCTCACCATCGAGCAGACCGGCGGCAGCGGCATCACCGTGCCCGGCCGCGGCTTCCTACTCAACAACGAGCTGACCGACTTCTCCTTCACCCCGGCCAACCCGGCCGTGCACGACCCGAACCTGCCGGGGCCGGGCAAGCGGCCGCGCTCCTCGATCTCCCCGACGATCGTGCTGGACAGGAACAACCGGCCCGTGGTGGCGCTCGGTTCCCCCGGTGGCGCGACCATCATCACCACCGTCCTGCAGACCCTCACCGAGTTTCTCGACCGGCATCTGCCGCTGGTCGACGCGATCGCCGCACCCCGCGCCAGCCAGCGCAACACGGCGAAGACGGAGCTCGAACCGGCCCTCTACAACAGTGACCTGAGGAAACAGCTGGAGGCCATCGGGCACTCCTTCTCGCTCAACCCCGAGATCGGCGCGGCGACCGGCGTGCAACGGCTGCCGGGCGGCAAGTGGCTGGCCGCGGCCGAGAAGGTACGGCGCGGCGGCGGCTCGGCGATGGTGGTGAACCCGGCGCCGTAGCGGGCCGTGGTCCCACAACTCCGTCGCAGGTCGCAGGCCGACCCGGTGTGTTCCTACAACTCGGGTGCGGGCGGCCGGGATTCCTCCGTGCGGAAGTCCAGCCGTCCGTCCCGTGTGTCCACCGTCACCCGGCTGCCCTCCGTGATCGTGCCGTTGAGCAGCAGCCGGGACAGCTGGTTGTCCACCTCCCGCTGAATGGTGCGGCGCAGCGGCCGGGCGCCGTACTCCGGCTGGTAGCCACGCTCGGCGATCCAGTCGACGGCCGCGTCCGTGAACGTGACCGTGACGCCCTGCCCGTCCAGCAGCCGCCGGGTGCCCTCCAGCAACAGGTCGGTGATCCGCCGCAGTTGCTCGCCGGTGAGCTGCCTGAAGACCACGATCTCGTCGATGCGGTTGAGGAACTCCGGCCGGAAGTGCTCGCGCAGCGGCCGCAGGATCTGCTCGCGTCGCGCCTCCTCGTCCGCGTCCGCCCCGCCCGGCCCGAACCCGATCCCGGCACCGCGCCGGGTGATCGCCTCGGAACCCAGGTTGCTGGTCATCACGATCACCGTGTTGGTGAAGTCGACCGTACGGCCCTGGGAGTCCGTCAGCCGGCCGTCGTCCAGGACCTGCAGCAGGATGTTGAAGACGTCAGGGTGGGCCTTCTCCACCTCGTCCAGCAGGAGCAGCGAGTACGGGTGCCGGCGCACCACCTCGGTGAGCTGCCCGGCCTCCTCGTGGCCGACGTACCCGGGCGGGGCGCCGACCAGCCGGGAGACGGTGTGCCGCTCCTGGTACTCGCTCATGTCGAGCCGGACCATGCGGTCCTCGCTGCCGAACAGCGCCTCGGCGAGCGCCCGGGCCAGCTCGGTCTTGCCGACGCCGGTCGGGCCGAGGAACAGGAAGCTGCCGATCGGCCGGTGCGGGCTCGCGAGCCCCGCACGGGAGCGCAGGACGGCCTCCGAGACCACGGCGACGGCCTCCTCCTGGCCGACGACCCGCTCGTGCAGGTGTTCCTCCAGGCCGAGCAGCCGTTCCTTCTCCTCCTGGGTCAGCCGGCTGACCGGGATGCCGGTCTGCCGGGACACCACCTCGGCGACGGCCTCCGCCGTCACCTCCAGGTCCAGGCCCTCGTCGACCTTGTCGTCCCCGCTCGCCTCGGCGATCCGCTGCTTCAGCTCGCCGATCCGGTCGCGCAGCTCCTTGGCCTTGTCGTAGTCCTCGCCGGCGACCGCCTGGTCCTTGTCCAGCACGAGCTGGTCGACCTCGCGCTCCATCGCCCGTACGTCCGTGCCCTTGGTGCGGGCGCCGAGCCGTACCCGGGCGCCCGCCTGGTCGATCAGGTCGATCGCCTTGTCCGGCAGCCGCCGGTCGGTGAGATACCGGTCGGACAGCTCCACCGCGGCGACCAGCGCCTCGTCGGTGTAGCGGACCTGGTGGTGGGCCTCGTACCGGTCGCGCAGCCCGCGCAGGATCTCTATGGTGTCCTCGGCCGTCGGCTCGGGCACCAGGACCGGCTGGAACCGGCGGGCCAGCGCCGCGTCCTTCTCGATCCTGCGGAACTCCTCCAGCGTGGTCGCGCCCACGATGTGCAGCTCGCCCCGGGCCAGGGCGGGCTTGAGGATGTTGCCGGCGTCCATCGCGCCGCCCTCGCCGCCGGTGCCCGCGCCCACGACGGTGTGCAACTCGTCGATGAACACGATCAGCCGGTCCGAGTGGGCGCGGATCTCCTCCACGATGTTGTTCAGGCGCTCCTCGAAGTCGCCCCGGTAGCGGGTGCCGGCGACCACGCCGGTCAGGTCCAGGGCGACGACCCGGCGGCCCGCCAGGATGTCCGGGACGTCCGAGTCGGCGATGCGCTGGGCGAGGCCCTCGACGATGGCCGTCTTGCCGACCCCCGCGTCCCCGATGAGGACGGGGTTGTTCTTGCCGCGCCGGGACAGCACCTCGATGGTCTGCTCGATCTCGGTGTCCCGGCCGATGACCGGGTCGATCCGGCCCTGCCGGGCCAGCTCGGTCAGGTCACGGCCGTACTTGTCCAGCGTGGGCGTGCCGGTGGCGCGCTGCCGCTCCACGCGGACCTGGGTGCCCTCCGGGACCTCGGGCGGCAGCGAGCCGGCCGAGAACCGGGCCGCGTTCAGGATGTGGCCGGCCGCCGAGTCCGGGTTGGCGGCCAGCGCGCTCAGGACGTGTTCCGGGCCGATGTACCCCGCACCGCTCGCCCGTGCCATGTCGTGCGCGTCCAGCAGGGCGCGTTTGACGGCCGGGGTGAGCGACAGCGAGGTCGGCGGTGGCACCTCGCCCGGCGGGTGCTGGGTCGGTCCGGCCCGGTCGTCGATCTCCGACGCCAGCGAGTCCGGGTCCGCGCCCGCGCGGCTCAGCAGGCTCCGGGTGGGCTCGGCCGCCACGGCGGCGCGCAGCAGGTGCTGGGTGTCCAGGTCCCGGCTGCCGTGCTCGGCCGCGTACAGGGCGGCCCCTCTGACCAGCTCGCGGGCCGGCTGGCTGAGCAGGCGGCCGATGTCGATGTGGCGTTTGGCTCCGCTGGGCGGGCCGCCGAAGAAGCGAGCCAGGAATTCGCCGAAGGGGTCAGGAGGGTAGCCGTTGGTCATGGCGATGCGCTTCCTTCGCTGACGACTGGCTCCGCCGGGTAACCGGGTGGGGGCTGTTCATGCCCACGATGACACGAACCGTGGGGGGTGGCATGTTCGCCCACCTCCCCGCGCCCTCTAGGAGGTTTCCCGTGCCGTGAGGATCCGGGGACCGTTCTCCGTGATCGCCACCGTGTGCTCCACGTGGGCCGCGCGGGAGCCGTCGGTGGTCCGCAGGGTCCAGCCGTCGCTCGCCGCGACATAGTCGTCCTTGCCACCGGCGATGAGCATGGGCTCGATGGCCAGGGCCATGCCGGGGCGCAACGGCAGTCCCCGCCCCGGGCGGCCCTCGTTGGGGACGTCCGGGTCCTCGTGCATACGGCGGCCGACGCCATGACCGCCGAAGCCGTGCGGGATGCCGTAGCCGGCCGTACGGCAGACGCGGCCGACGGCGTGGGCGATGTCGCCGATGCGGTTGCCGGCGACGGCCGCCTCGATGCCCGCGGCCAGTGCCCGCTCGGCGGTCTCGATCAGACGGACGTCCGCCGGACGCGGGCGGCCCACGGTGAAGCTGATCGCGGAGTCGCCGACCCAGCCGTCCAGGGTGGCGCCGCAGTCGATCGAGACCAGGTCGCCGTCGCGGAGCCGGTAGCGGGTGGGGACGCCGTGCACGATCGCGTCGTTCACGGAGGCGCAGATCACGGCGGGGAAGGGGGTCGGCGCGAAGGAGGGGCGGTAGCCGAGGAACGGCGACGAAGCGCCGGCCTCGCGCAGTACCTCCCGTGCCACCTCGTCCAGCTCCAGCAGGGAGACGCCGACGTCCGCGGCCCGTCGTACGGCCGTCAGGGCCCGCCCGACGACCTGCCCCGCCGCGTGCATCGCGTCGATCGATGTGTCCGTCTTCAGTTCCACCATGCCAATTACTATACCGGTATTTTAATGGGGGGCGCCTGCGGGCCGGTATTAGAATGGGTCCATGGTGCGTACCCCTCTCACACCCGAAGAGCGCGAACGCGGCGAGCGGCTCGGGCAGTTGCTGCGCGAGGCGCGCGGCGCCCGGAGCATGACCGAGGTCGCCGCGCAGGCGGGTGTCTCCGCCGAGACGCTCCGCAAGATCGAGACGGGCCGGGCTCCGACCCCCGCGTTCTTCACCGTGGCCGCGCTGGCCGGGGTGCTGGGGCTGTCCATGGACGAGCTGGTCGCGCGGTGCGCCCTCGTGGTCGCGTGAGGCGGCCCGTCCGCGCAGTGGCCGGGGGCCCGCGATGAGGTGCCCGCGCTCTGCCGGAAAACTCTGTGTAGCAGTGCCGTAACACGACTCGTGTTGCCTACCCACCGAAAGTGCCGGCGGTCGGGTGGGAGCTGAGCGATGGTCGTGGATCGACTTCCCAGCGGAGTGCGGGAGTTCGCGGGCTACCTGGACGGTCTGCTGGCGCGGCTGGACCAGGACGACGGGTGGAGCGGGGTCTTCTGGCGGCGTGACCCCGACGGCATGCGGGCCTGCCTGGACGGGCGCGAGGTGCTGCCGTGGGACGTGGTGGAGGCGCTGCTGGAGGACCTCGCCACGACGTACGGCACCGCCGCCGCCGGCGCCGAGCGGGAACGGGCCCGCGCCCTGTACCGGTCGGCGCTCACGGCGTACGACGCCCTTCCCGGCGCGCGCGACACCCTGCTGGACCGCCTCGACGTGATGCTCCGCGAACAGCGCTACGCCGCCGAACGCCAGGCCGAACTGACCCGCCTGCTGTCCACCCCGTCCACCACCGAGGACACCGGCTCCCTCCGCCTCGGTCTCGCCTGGGCCCGAGACGACCACGAGCGCGCCACCGCCCGCTGCGCGGAACTCCGGGACCGCTTGGCGGAACTGGACCGACGGGCGCCGGTGCGGGAGCGCGGGGTACGGCACTTGGGTGGTGCGAGCGGGCCGCTCTGGGCCGGGGGCGAAGCGGACGGGTCCCCTGTGGAGCGGCGTCTTCCGGAGGCCGGGCGCGATGGGCGGATGGTGGGGGAGGCGTGGTGGGGAGACCGGGGCGCGAGCGGGGTACGGCAAGGGGGCGAGCCCGGGCCGCCGTGGCGCGACGGAGAGGACGTGGCGGCCCCGCCCTCTCCGCCCCCGCCTGCGGACGGCTCCGCTCGGGCCCCGCACGCCGAGGGCTCGACTCGAGCTCCGTACATCGCGGCGTCCGCTCCGGTCCCGCACCCGGTCCCGCCCGCCCCTGCTGCCGCATCCCCTTCCGGCGCCGGCCGGGCGCCGCAAGCCACCTCTCCGGCTCACCACACCGAGCAGGCTGCGCAGGCCACCGCGCGTTCTCCGGAGGTCACTCGCGCCGTGCACTACACCCGGCCCTCGCTCCGCGCTGGTCAGGCCGCGCAAGCCGCCTCGCCCTCTCCGGGCGCCGGTCAGGCCGCGCAAGCCGCCTCCCCCTCGCCGGACGCCGCTCGGGCCGTGCACCCCACCCCTCCACCGCCATACCCCCACGCCGCCCCGCCCGCTTCTCGTGCCGTCCCCGTCGAGACCCGTGCCGCCACGGCCCCACCCCCCTCCCCGGCGACCGAGCCCGCGCCACCCGTCAAGCCGCGCAAGCGCCGGCGGGGCAGTGCGCGGTTCGCCGGGATGGTGGAGGAGGGGGCGGCCGCTGGTGTCGTGCTGCCGCAGGCGGCGCCGGTCGTGCCGGAGGCGCCCGCGCGTCGTACGCCGCGCGGGGCGCGGTTCGCCGGGGCCGGGCAGGCGGCCGAGCCCGCGACGGCTCCCGTCGAGGTGGTGGACGCCGAGGCGGTGGCCGCGGTGGCCGGGGTCGTGGAGCGGCTGGCGCGGTTGCGGGCCGAGGGGCGCAGCGGCGAGGCGCATGTGCTGCTCGTCGAGGTCGTGCAGTGGCCTCCCGGGCGGTTCCCGGCGCTCGCCGACGCGCTGCACCGCGCCGGGCTCGGCGCCGACTGGGCGACGCTGCTGTGGGAGACCGCCTCGCTGCCCGCGGAGCGGCTGGTGGCCGCCGCCGACGCGCTCACCGCGGCCGGACGGGAGGCCGACGGACGGGAGCTGCTGCGGCAGGGCGTGGACCGCCCGGCGGAGCAGATCGGCGCGGCCGTGCTGCGGCTGGCGGAGCAGGGGCGCATTCGGGAGGCGGGGGCTCTGCTGGACGCCTGCGTGCGGGTGCGTACGGCGGAGGAGGTCGCCCGGAGTGCCGTACCCGATCCGCACCGGCTCGTGCCGCTCCTGCTGGACGCCGCGCAGGCCGTCTCCGACGAGCGGCACTGGGACCTCGTGCACGCCCTGCGGGTGGCCGGGTACACGACGTGACCGGCAATCCGGCAGTTCGCCCGAGTATGCTCCTTTCGTCACGTCGAGCGACCTCGTCGCTCACCCACAGGAGTCAGGAAACGTGATCGACTCAGCGGGTTGACGACGATGGTCTTGGCAAGGGCCTCCCGGAGGCTTACTTTCGTCCCTCTACCGCCTGCTCTACGGGCGTAGAGGCTCTGACGGTCCCGTCGAAGGAGCAGCTCATGGCCAACGTCGTACGAGCCGCCCTGGTCCAGGCCACCTGGACCGGCGACACCGAGTCCATGGTGGCGAAACACGAGGAGCACGCCCGTGCGGCGGCCCGGCAGGGTGCCGGGGTCATCGGGTTCCAGGAGGTCTTCAACTCGCCCTACTTCTGCCAGGTCCAGGAGCCGGAGCACTACCGCTGGGCCGAGCCGGTGCCCGACGGGCCGACCGTGCGGCGGATGCAGGAGCTCGCGCGCGAGACCGGCATGGTCGTCGTGGTCCCGGTCTTCGAGGTCGAGCAGTCCGGCTTCTACTACAACACCGCCGCCGTGATCGACGCCGACGGGACCTACCTCGGCAAGTACCGCAAGCACCACATCCCGCAGGTCAAGGGCTTCTGGGAGAAGTACTACTTCAAGCCCGGCAATCTCGGATGGCCGGTCTTCGACACCGCGGTGGGCAAGGTCGGCGTCTACATCTGCTACGACCGGCACTTCCCGGAGGGCTGGCGGCAACTCGGCCTCAACGGCGCCCAGTTGGTCTACAACCCGTCGGCCACGCACCGCGGACTCTCCGCCCATCTGTGGCAGCTGGAGCAGCCGGCGGCCGCCGTCGCCAACGAGTACTTCGTCGCCGCCATCAACCGGGTGGGGCAGGAGGAGTACGGCGACAACGACTTCTACGGGACCAGTTACTTCGTCGATCCCCGTGGGCAGTTCGTCGGCGAGGTCGCGAGCGACAAGTCCGAGGAACTCCTCGTCCGTGACCTCGATTTCGACCTGATCGAGGAAGTGCGGCAGCAGTGGGCCTTCTACCGCGACCGCCGCCCCGACGCCTACGAAGGACTGGTGCAGCCGTGAACGACCTCTACTCCCGCCACCGCCAGGTCATGCCCGACTGGCTCGCCCTCTACTACGACGAGCCGATCGAGATCACCCACGGCGAGGGCCGCCACGTCTGGGACTCCGCCGGCAACAGGTACCTGGACTTCTTCGGCGGGATCCTGACGACCATGACCGCGCACGCGCTGCCCGAGGTGACCAAGGCGGTCGCCGAGCAGGCCGGGCGGATCATCCACTCCTCGACCCTCTACCTCAACCGGCCGATGGTCGAACTCGCCGAGCGCATCGCCCAGGTGAGCGGCATCCCGGACGCCCGGGTCTTCTTCACCACCTCCGGCACCGAGGCCAACGACACCGCCCTGCTGCTCGCCACCGCCTACCGGCGCAGCAACACGATCCTGGCGATGCGCAACAGCTACCACGGCCGCTCCTTCAGCACCGTCGGCATCACCGGCAACCGCAGTTGGTCGCCGACCTCGCTGTCCCCGCTGCAGACCCTGTACGTGCACGGCGGGGTGCGCACCCGGGGTCCCTTCGCCGAGCTGGACGACCGCGGGTTCATCGACGCCTGCGTCGCCGACCTCAGGGACATCCTCGGGCACACCCGCCCGCCCGCCGCGCTGATCGCCGAGCCGATCCAGGGTGTCGGCGGGTTCACCTCCCCGCCCGACGGGCTCTACGCCGCCTTCCGCGAGGTCCTGGAGGAGCGCGGCATCCTGTGGATCGCCGACGAGGTGCAGACCGGCTGGGGCCGTACCGGCGAGCACTTCTGGGGCTGGCAGGCGCATGCGCGCAGCGGCCCGCCGGACATCGTCACCTTCGCCAAGGGCATCGGCAACGGCTCCTCGATCGGCGGGGTGATCGCCCGCGCCGAGATCATGAACTGCCTGGACGCCAACAGCATTTCGACGTTCGGCGGCACCCAGCTCACCATGGCCGCCGGGCTGGCGAACCTGACGTATCTGCTGGAGCACGACCTGCAGGGCAACGCCCGCCGGGTCGGCGGCCTGCTCATCGAGCGGCTGCGGGCCGTCGCCGCCCAGCTGCCGGGAGTCCGGGAGGTGCGCGGCCGCGGGCTGATGATCGGCATCGAGCTGGTCAGGCCGGGCACGGACGAGGCCGATCCGCAGGCGGCCGCCGCCGTGCTGGAGGCGGCCCGCGAGGGCGGGCTGCTCATCGGCAAGGGCGGCGGCCACGACACCAGCGCCCTGCGCATCGCCCCACCGCTGTCGCTCACCGTGGCGGAGGCCGAGGAGGGCGCGGCGATCCTGGAACGGGCGCTCAGGAGTACGTACTAGAGAACGGTGTACGGCCATGACCACCACCCTGGAATCCCGGTACGGCTGGGAACCCGCGCTCTCCGTCCGCCAGGTGCTCACCCTGGAGCGGGTGCTCGCCGGGGAGCCCGAGGTGGTGGCCGGTGCCGGTCAGCTCGACCGGCCGGTGCGCTGGGTGCATGTCGCCGAGGCCGCCGACGTCGGGGTGATGCTCAGCGGCGGCGAGATGGTGCTCACCACCGGGGTGCTCCTGGCCGGCGACGAGGCCCGGCAGGCCGAGTACATCCAGTCGCTGCACCGGGCGGAGGCCTCCGCCGTCGTGCTCGGCCTCGGGCGGGCCTTCCCCACGCCGCCGGAGGTGATGCGCCGGGCCGCCGAGCGGTGCGGACTGCCGATGGTCGTCCTGCACCGGCCGTTCCCGTTCGCCGAGCTCACCGAGGAGGTCCAGTCCCGGCTGGTACGGCGGAAGTTCGCCGCCGTCAGCCTCTCGGAGACCGTACGGACCGAACTCACCGCCCTGATCACGGCCGGCGCGCCGCTGCAGCGCCTGCTCGACGAGGTCGCCCGGCACAGCGGCTGCCCGGTCGTCGTCACCAACCTCGCCCACCGCGTCCTCGCCACGGCGGGCGAGCGGTCCGCGGTGGACGACGTGCTGCGCGACTGGGAACGGGTCGCCCGGCAGGCCTCCGCCGGCGCGGACGGCGGCTGGATCAGCGCCGAGCTCGGCGGCCGCGGGGAGCGCTGGGGCCGGCTCCTGCTGTGCGGTTACCGGGGCGAGGCGGCCACCGGGCGGCTGCTCGCCGACCGGGCCGCCGAGGCGCTGGTCCTGCACCGCATGCTCGGCGGCGGCTCCGCGCACTCCTGGGAGGAGGAGTCCGCCCAGAGCCTCCTCACCGACCTGCTCTCCGGGGTCGTACCGGCGGGCCGGCTGCTGCCCAGGGCGCGTGCGGCGGGGCTGCCGGTCAACCGGCGCACCTTCGTGCCGCTCGTCGTCCTCGGCCGCGCCCCGGACGAACTCGACCGGGTACTACGCCTGTTGGGGATGTCCGGGCTGGTCGCCGAACTCGACGACGGCCGGGCCGCCGTGCTGCTCAGCCTCGCCCGCGACCAGGACGCCGAGGCCCTCACCGCGCACTTCGCGGCCCGGCTGCGCGCCGGGTCACAGGCCCTGGTCGCAGCCAGCGCCCCCCGTACCGGCTGGGACGACGTGCCCGCCGGACTGCGCGAGGCCCGGCATGTCGCCGACGCCGTCGCCGACTCCTCGGCCGCCCTCGACCTGCCGGCCGTGGTCCGCCTCAAGGACGTCCACCTGCGCGGACTGGTCCGGCTGCTGCGCGACGACCCGCAGGTGCAGTCCTTCGCCGAGCGGGAACTGGACGGCCTGCTGTGCACGTCCGAACCGGAGCTGCTGAACGTCCTGCGGACCTATCTCGCCACCGGCCGGAACAAGTCCCGCACCGCCCAGCTCCACCATGTCTCCCGGCCCGCCCTCTACCGCCGCCTGGAGGCCATACAGACCCGCCTCGGCGTCGACCTGGACGACTTCGAACAGGCGGCCTCCGTACACATCGCGCTCCTCGCGCACGACGCGCAACAGGGGTGAAACATGCGACGACCTGGGAAAACGGCGGTGAAACATGGGACTTGGCAGACGTGACACGGTGGCACGCCGGGCGCCCGCAGACGTGACACGCTGCCCGTCGAACCGCCCGCGCGGGCTTTCTACGCTCACGGCACACCGAGCTACCGGAGGTCCCGATGAGCCGAGTGATCCGTGCCGCCCTGTTCCAGACCGCGTGGACCGGCGACAAGGAATCCATGATCCAGGTCCACGAACAGGCGGCGCGCGACGCGGCCGCTCAGGGCGCCCAGGTCCTCTGCTTCCAGGAGCTGTTCTACGGCCCCTACTTCTGCCAGGTCCAGGACAAGGCCTTCTACGAGTACGCCGAGCGGATCCCCGAGGGCCCGACCGTGCGGCGCTTCCAGTCCCTCGCCCGCGAGCTGGGCATCGTCCTCGTGCTGCCGATGTACGAGGAGGAGCAGCCGGGCGTGCTGTACAACACCGCCGCCGTGATCGACGCGGACGGCTCCTACCTCGGCAAGTACCGCAAGACCCACATCCCCCAAGTGCGGGGATTCTGGGAGAAGTTCTACTTCCGCCCGGGCAACAGCGGCTGGCCCGTCTTCGACACGGCCGTCGGCCGGATCGGCGTCTACATCTGCTACGACCGCCACTTCCCCGAAGGCTGGCGGGCGTTGGGTCTCGCCGGGGCCGAGATCGTCTTCAACCCCTCCGCCACCTCGCGCGGCCTGTCCCGCTACCTCTGGCAGCTGGAGCAGCCGGCGGCGGCCGTCGCCAACGAGTACTTCGTCGGCGCGATCAACCGGGTCGGCGTGGAGGACCTGGGAGACAACGACTTCTACGGCACGACCTACTTCGTGGACCCCGAGGCCCAGTTCGTCGGCGAGGTCGCGAGCGACAAGGAGACCGAACTGGTCGTCCGCGACCTGGACCTGGCGAAACTCCGCGAGGTCCGGGACCGCTGGCAGTTCTACCGGGACCGGGCACCGGGGGCGTACACGCCGCTGACCGCACCCTGACCGACTGTTGACCGAGGGAGCAGCATGAGCAGCCGTACCGTCATCCGTGGGGGTCTCGTCATCACCGCCTCGGACGAGATCCACGCCGACGTCCTGATCGAGGACGGCCGTGTCGCCGCCCTCGCCGCCTCCGGCACCCCCGCCGCCGAGGCGTTCACCGCCGAGAAGGTCATCGACGCGGCCGGCAAGTACGTCATCCCGGGCGGCGTCGACGCGCACACCCACATGGAACTGCCCTTCGGTGGCACCTTCGCCTCCGACACCTTCGAGACCGGCACCCGCGCCGCCGCCTGGGGCGGTACGACGACCATCGTCGACTTCGCGGTGCAGAGCGTCGGGCACAGCCTGCGCGAGGGCCTGGACACCTGGCACGCCAAGGCCGAGGGCAACTGCGCGATCGACTACGCCTTCCACATGATCGTCTCCGATGTGAACGACGAGACGCTCAAGGAGATGGACCTCCTGATCGAGGAAGGCGTGACCTCCTTCAAGCAGTTCATGGCGTACCCCGGGGTCTTCTACTCCGACGACGGCCAGATCCTGCGTGCCATGCAGCGCTCCGCCGAGAACGGCGGGCTGATCATGATGCACGCCGAGAACGGCATCGCCATCGACGTCCTGGTCGGGCAGGCCCTCGCGCGGGGCGAGACCGACCCGCGCTACCACGGCGAGGTCCGCAGGGCCCTGCTGGAGGCCGAGGCCACCCACCGCGCCATCCGACTCGCCCAGGTCGCGGGCGCCCCGCTGTACGTCGTGCACGTCTCGGCCATGGAGGCGGTGGCCGAGCTGGCCCGGGCCCGGGACGAGGGGCTGAACGTCTTCGGCGAGACCTGCCCGCAGTACCTGTTCCTGTCCACCGACAACCTCGCCGAGCCGGACTTCGAGGGCGCGAAGTACGTGTGCTCGACGCCCCTGCGGCCGCGCGAACACCAGGCCAAGCTGTGGCAGGGACTGCGCACCAACGACCTGCAGGTCGTCTCCACCGACCACTGCCCCTTCTGCTTCACCGGCCAGAAGGAACTGGGCCGCGGCGACTTCTCCAAGATCCCCAACGGCCTGCCGGGCGTGGAGAACCGTATGGACCTGCTCCACCAGGCCGTCGTCGACGGGCACATCTCCCGCCGCCGCTGGATCGAGATCGCCTGCGCGACCCCGGCCCGGATGTTCGGGCTGTACCCGAAGAAGGGCACCATCGCCCCGGGCGCCGACGCCGACATCGTGATCTACGACCCGCACGCCGAGCAGGTCATGTCGGCCGAGACCCACCACATGAACGTCGACTACTCGGCCTACGAGGGCAAGCGCACCACCGGCCGGGTCGAGACCGTGCTCTCGCGCGGCGAAGTCGTCATCAGCGAGCGGGAGTACACCGGGCACACCGGGCACGGCGCCTTCACCCCGCGCTCCACCTGTCAGTACCTCAACTAGGAGCAGCGCCCATGGACTTCGGACTCGTCCTGCAGACCGACCCGCCGGCCTCCCGTGTCGTCAGCCTGATGAAACGGGCCGAGCGCAACGGTTTCACGTACGGCTGGACCTTCGACTCCGCCGTGCTCTGGCAGGAGCCGTTCGTGATCTACAGCCAGATCCTGGCCAACACCTCGAAGCTGAAGGTCGGCCCGATGGTCACCAACCCGGGCACCCGCACCTGGGAGGTCACCGCCTCCACCTTCGCCACCCTCAACGACATGTTCGGCAACCGCACCGTCTGCGGCATCGGCCGCGGCGACTCCGCGATGCGGGTCGCGGGCCGCAAACCCAACACGCTCGCGCGCATCAGCGAGGCGATGAAGGTCATCCGGGCGCTGGGCAGCGGCGAGGAGGCCGACCTCGGCGGCACGAAGATCCGCTTCCCGTGGATCAAGGAGGGCGCCCGGCTCCCCGTCTGGATGGCCGCGTACGGCCCGAAGGCGCTGAAGATGACCGGTGAGGAGGCCGACGGGTTCATCCTCCAGCTGTCCGACCTGTATCTGACCGAGTACATGGTGAAGGCGGTGAAGGACGCCGCCGCAGCCGCCGGACGCGACCCGTCCGAGGTCACCATCTGCGTGGCGGCCCCCGCGTACGTCACCGCCGACGACTCGCCCGAGGCCCTGGCGCACGCCCGCGAACAGTGCCGCTGGTTCGGCGGCATGGTCGGCAACCACGTCGCCGACCTGGTCGCCAAGTACGGCGAGCACTCCGCCCAGGTCCCCGAGGAACTCACCGACTACATCAAAGCCCGTGAAGGGTACGACTACTCCCACCACGGACGGGCCGACAACCCCGACACCGCGTTCGTGCCCGACGAGATCGTCGACCGGTTCTGCGTCGTCGGGCCCGCCGAGAAGCACATCGAGAAACTGACCGCACTCCGCGCGCTGGGCGTCGACCAGTTCGCGGTGTACGACATGCACGACGCGCAGGAAGCCACCATCGACGCCTACGGCACGAAGGTGATCCCGGCCATCAACGCCTGATCCAAACCCCGCAGTTCGAGCCCCCCACCGCCCCTCTTGGTCTCCCCTCCCCACCTCCCCGGGGAGGGGGCTGGTGCCCGCACGGCCTCTCCAGACCCACCTCACCCCGATTGGCCAGCCCATGACCGACACCGCTCCCACGGCCATACCCCTGTCCGGCCAAGTCACCCTCCCCGACGGGCGCGTGGAACTCGCTCCTGGTACTCCGCCGCCCAGCGGTCCGTACGCCAACACGGACCTGCTCCCGGTCCCGGCCGAGAAGCGCACCTGGACCACGTACAACTTCTCCGCCCTGTGGGTCGGCATGGCCCACAACACGGCCTCCTGGACGCTGGCCTCCGGCCTGATCGCCGTCGGCATGGACTGGAAGCAGGCGGTGTTCACCATCGCCCTCGCCAACCTGATCGTGCTGGTGCCGATGCTGCTGACCGGACACGCCGGCCCGAAGTACGGCATCCCCTTCCCGGTCTTCGCCCGCGCCTCCTTCGGGGTGCGCGGGGCCAACCTCCCTGCCGTCGTACGGGCGTTGGTGGCCTGCGGCTGGTTCGGCATCCAGACCTGGATCGGCGGCGAGGCGATCTACTTCCTCGCCGGCAAACTGATCGGCGACAGCTGGTCGAACGCGGCGCACGTCGGTGGCTACGCCTGGACCATGTGGCTGTCGTTCGCGATCTTCTGGGTCATCCAGGTCGCGATCATCCACCGCGGCATGGAGACCATCCGCCGGTTCGAGAACTGGGCCGCGCCCTTCGTGCTCGTCGGCGCGTTCGTGATGCTGTGGTGGATGAGCAGCAAGGCGGGCGGCGTCGGCCCGCTGTTCGACCAGCCGTCGAAGCTCGGCTGGGGCGCGGACTTCTGGAAGCTGTTCTGGCCGTCCCTGATGGGCATGATCGGCTTCTGGTCGACCCTGTCGCTGAACATCCCGGACTTCACCCGCTACGGCAGGAGCCAGCGGGCCCAGACCTGGGGCCAGGCCCTCGGCCTCCCGACGACGATGACCCTCTTCGCGTTCCTGTCCGTCCTGGTCACCTCCGGCTCGCAGGCGGTGTACGGCAAGCCGGTCTGGGACCCGGTCCAGCTGGCGGCGAAGACGGACAACGTGGTCGGCCTGCTCTACGCGCTCGTGACGGTCCTCGTGGCCACCCTCTCCGTGAACATCGCGGCCAACCTGGTCTCCCCGGCGTTCGACTTCTCCAACGTGGCGCCGCGGAAGGTGAGTTTCCGCACCGGGGCCCTGATCACCGCCGTCCTCGCCGTCCTGATCTTCCCCTGGAAGCTGTACTCCGACCCGCAGGGCTACATCTTCACCTGGCTCGGCCTGGTCGGCGGTCTGCTCGGCACCGTCGCGGGCATCCTCGTCGCCGACTACTGGCTGCTGCGCCGCACCCGCCTCGACCTCGCCGACCTGTACCGCACCGGCGGCCGCTACTGGTACGCGGCCGGCTGGAACTGGCGGGCGGTCGTGGCGTTCGTCGCGGGCGGTGTCCTCGCGGTCGGCGGTGCCAGCTTCAAACCCCTGATCGACGGCCGCCCCATCCCCGCGCTGTCCTCCCTCGCCGACTACGGCTGGGCGGTGGGCCTCGGCACCTCCCTGGTGCTCTATCTGGCCCTCACGCTGCTGACCGGCCGCAGGGAGGCGACGGCGTAGCGGAGTCGGGGGCGGTCAGCCGGAGGCCGACTGCGACTGCCCGCCCCCGAGCGCGCCCACCGCCGCCCGTGCCGCCTGGATGGCCCCCTTGTTGATCTCGTCCGTGCCGGGTGCCTTCTTCGTGTCGAAGTTGCTGCCGTTGTAGGTGACGATCACGAGGGCGTTGGACACCCGGACCAGCACCACGCCCTCGCGCGTCTGCTGCTTGTCCTGCGTGGTGAGGTTCACGACGGAGTAGGCGCTGTTTCCGAGCCCCGGCACGGCCCCGCCGCCGCTCTTCTCCTGCACCCGCTGCTGGTACTCCTGCGTCGCCTCCTGGTCCGACCCGCTGATCTCGAACGACACGTCCAGCCAGCGGTAGTCGTAGCCCTTCAGCGCGTTCCAGGAGCAGGTGCGGCGCAGCTTGGTGTCCGTCGAGGGGATCTCCTTGCCGGTCGTGTTCGCGCCCGGCACCAGGGACTTCACGGTCGCCGCGGGCACGCTGGTGCAGGGGGAGGGCGCGGTGCTGTACGCCTTCGCCGCCGTGGCGGAGGACGGGTCGGAGGAGGAAGAGGAGGCGGACTGGGTGGACGTCTTCTGGGCCGCGTCGTGCCCCGCGGCGGCCGAGGACGCGGCCGGACCGGAGGTCAGCGCCCAGCCGGCACAGGCGAGGACCGCGACCGGCGAGATCCGCGCGGTGAGGGCGAGCGGCAGAGGAAGAGAACGCACGGCGCACTTCTCGTGTGGGGGAGGGGGTACGGCAGGGGTCCGCATGGTGGATGTGGGACGCCAGTGTCACACGACTCCCTGTGCGGCGGAAGCGGAAACTCGCAGCGTGCGCGTCCGGTTACGACGGCCCGCTCACGACGTCCCGTTCCGCCTGTTTTGCCCCTCGAGTCGATGGGGCCGGCGACCCGCGCTCACCGCGGTTCGCCGCCTGGCCGCTCCGTGCGGAGCATGGAGAAGATCACCTGATCGTGCCACCGGCCGCCGCGCCACTGTGCCGAGCGCAGCACGCCCTCCCTGACGAAGCCCGCCTTCTCCAGCGCGCGCTGCTCGGCGAGGTTGGCGCAGTCCGTCCAGGCCTGGAGCCGTTCGGCCCGGGTGTGGTCGAAGAGGTACTCGGCGAGCAGGCGCTGGGCCCGGGTGCCTATGCCGCGGCCGTGCGCGGCCGGTATCAGGCCGATCCCCAGGGTCCAGCAGGTGGAGGTGGCGGGCCGCCCCCAGGCGCCGGCGAACCACTCGACCCGGCCCACCGTCCGGCCCGCCTCCGCCACGGACAGCACGCCGCCGTCGGGGCCGAGCAGGCCGGTCTCCGCGAACTGCCGGCGCAGGCCGGCCGCTGAGCCGAAGCCGAACCACTGGTACGGGCCGGTCCCCTCCGGCCCGTTGAACTCCCTCTCGAACAGGTCGAGATCGTCGGCGGTCACGGGGCGCAGCGTGATCTCGTCAGACATGGAACGACTCCTGATCCGTAGGGCCGGCGCGGGCAACGGCGTCCGACTCTTCCACACATCGAGCCGGGCCCCGGCGGGACGTCGTTTCCGGGCGGAGGCGGAGGCGGAGGGGGAGGCTTGGGGTTCGGGCAGCCGACGGAGGAGAGATGCATTTCACGACGCGCCCCACTCTTCAAGGGACGTACGGCATGGTCTCCTCCACCCACTGGCTGGCCTCCCAGTCGGCGATGGCGGTCCTGGAGGACGGCGGCAACGCCTTCGACGCCGCCGTGGCGGGGGCGTTCGTGCTGCACGTGGTGGAGCCGCACCTCAACGGGCCGGCCGGCGAGGTGCCGATCCTGCTCGCGCCGGCCGGCGGCGAGGTGCGCGTGCTGTGCGGGCAGGGCGTGGCCCCGGCCGGGGCGTCCGTCGCCCACTACCGGGGGCTCGGACTGGACCTCGTACCCGGCACCGGGCCGCTCGCCGCCGCCGTGCCCGGCGCCTTCGACGCCTGGCTGCTGCTCCTGCGCGACCACGGCACGAAGTGCCTGGACGACGTGCTGAAGTACGCCGTCGGATACGCCGAGCACGGGCACGCGCCCGTGGAGAGGCTCGGCGCGACGGTGGAGACCGTACGGGAGCTGTTCGAGACCGAGTGGACCTCCTCGGCGGAGATCTACCTGCCCGGTGGGCGGGCTCCCCGGCCCGGTGAGCGTTTCCGCAATCCTGCCCTCGCCGCCACCTGGAGGCGGCTGCTCGCCGAGACCGCGGGCAGCGGCGACCGGGAGACCCGGATCGACGCCGCGCGCGAGGTGTGGCGCTCCGGGTTCGTCGCCGAGGCCCTGGTACGGCAGTCGCGGCGGCCCACGACGGACACCAGCGGCGCACGGCACACCGGCACGCTCACCGAGGCCGACCTCGCCGACTGGTCGGCGCGCTACGAGACCCCGGTGACCTACGACTGGAACGGCTGGACCGTGTGCAAGGCGGGCCCCTGGAGCCAGGGCCCCGCCCTCCTCCAGCAGCTCGCCCTGCTCCCGGCCGAGCTGCCCGCCTACGGCTCCGCCGAGTACGTCCACCTGCTGATCGAGGGCTGCAAGCTCGCCATGGCCGACCGCGAGGCCTGGTACGGGGACGCGGCCGAGGTGCCGGTCGCCGAGCTGCTGTCGGACGGCTACAACGCCGGGCGGCGGGCCCTGGTCGGCGCCAAGGCCTCCTGGGAGCTGCGGCCCGGCAGCCCCGGCGGACGGGCCCCGCGGCTGCCGGCACAGGCGTACGCGCGCGTGGAGACCGGCGCCGACCGCGGCTTCGACCCGATGGGCGCCGGTGAGCCGACGTTCGCCCAGCTCCCCGGCGAGCAGGTGGCCGCCGACGGCACGACCCGCGGCGACACCTGCCACCTGGACGTCGTCGACCGCTGGGGCAACATGATCGCGGCCACGCCCAGCGGGGGCTGGCTGCAGTCCAACCCGGTCGTGCCCGAGCTGGGCTTCCCGCTCGGCACGCGCCTGCAGATGACCTGGCTGGAGGAGGGGCTGCCGAACTCCCTCACCCCGGGCCGCCGCCCGCGCACCACCCTCACCCCGTCCCTCGCCCTGCGCGACGGCGTGCCGGTCCTGGCGTTCGGCACCCCCGGCGGCGACCAGCAGGACCAGTGGCAGCTGCACTTCTTCCTCGCCGCCGCCCTGCGCGCCCCGGTCCGCGGCGGCCTCGACCTCCAGGGCGCCATCGACGCCCCGAACTGGCACAACGACAGCTTTCCCAGCTCCTTCCACCCGCGCGGCCGCCGCCCCGGCAGCGTGACCGTGGAGGCCCGCATGCACGAGGACGTGATCGAGGAGCTGCGTCGGCGCGGCCACGACGTCACCGTCGGCCCCGCCTGGTCCGAGGGGCGCCTGTGCGCGGTGGCCCGGGACCCGGAGACCGGCGTGCTGTCGGCGGCGGCGAACCCGCGCGGGATGCAGGGGTACGCGGTGGGCCGCTGAGTGATCGTCCGGCACCCGTTCTTCATCCCGATTCCACCCGCTGTGCACCGGGCGGGCGGGGATTGTCAGGGGGACGTGGTCTCATGGAGGGCATGATCGAAGCAATGACGGAAACCATCGACGAGTTTCTCACCCGCTGCTCGGCCGACGTGGAAGAGGCGGTCCGCAAGGCCGCCGCGGCCGAGATCCTGCCGCGCTTCCGCCGCCTCGCCGAGCACGAGGTGGACCAGAAGAGCGGCCCCCACGACCTGGTGACGGACGCCGACCGGCTCGCCGAGCTGCGGCTGACCTCGGACCTCGGCGCGCTGCTGCCCGGCTCGGTCGTGGTCGGCGAGGAGGCGGTGCACGCCGACCCGGCGACCTACGCGGCGCTCCAGGGCGACGCACCGGTCTGGATCGTCGACCCGGTCGACGGCACCCGCCAGTTCGTGCACGGCGACGACGGGTTCTGCACCCTGGTCGCCCTCGCCCACCGGGGCGTCGTCCTCGCCTCCTGGACCTACGCCGCGGCGCACGACCGGCTGGCCACCGCGGTCCGCGGTCAGGGGGCCTTCCTCGACGGCGAGCGGCTCTTCGCGGGCCGACCCGCGCCCGGCCGGGACCTCGTCGTCGCCACGTCGCACCCGGACTACACCACCGACGAGGAGAAGCGCGCCCTGAGCGTCCTGTGGACCGACGGCCTCGCCCCCCGCCCCTGCGGTTCGGCGGGCCTGGAGTATCTCGCCATCGCCCGGGGCGAGTTGGACTGCGTAGCATTCTCCTGGGAGGCGGCCTGGGACCACGCGGCCGGGCTGCTCCTGGTCGAGGAGGCGGGCGGCGCCCATCTCACCCGCGACGGCGAGCCGTTCCGCGTGACAGGCGGCAACGCACTGCCCTTCACCGCGGCCCGGGACGCCGCGACCGCCCGCCGGGTGGCAGGGCTGCTGCGCGCGGGGGCGTGAAGCCGCTAGGCGCGCCCGGCCTCAGGGGCGCGGAGCTGTGTCCCTGTGCGGATTCCGCCGTGACGGGGGCACCGCCGTTCGAGTGAAGCCGGGAACCCGGGGGAGCGACGAGCCACGACGGACCCGCACCCGGCAACGGGGCCCCGGCCACCCGGCACGGCCCCCGGCGCCACCCCACCCGGCACCGGCCGGCCCGGCCCCCGGCACCGGCCCGCCCACCGCCGCCGGGCCACCCGGCCCGAAAGAATGTCAGTCATCCGGCATATCCTGACCCCGAGTGGCCATCGGCTGACGAAGGGGTCCGAAGGTGCCGTCGATGCTCGATGCGGTCGTGGTGGGTGCGGGACCGAACGGACTGACCGCTGCCGTGGAGCTGGCCCGTCGCGGCTTCTCCGTCGCGCTGTTCGAGGCGAAGTCCACCGTGGGCGGTGGCGCCCGTACCGAGGAACTGACCCTGCCCGGCTTCCGGCACGACCCGTGCTCGGCCGCCCACCCCCTCGGCATCAACTCACCGGCGTTCCGCGCCCTGCCCCTCGACCGTTACGGCCTCGAGTGGCTGCACTCCGAGCTGCCGATGGCGCATCCCTTCCCCGACGGCACCGCGGCCGTGTTGTCCCGCTCGGTGGCCGAGACCGCCGCCTCCTTCGGGCCACGGGACGCGGGCGCGTACCGAAGACTGGTCGAGCCGTTCCTCGCCCACTGGGACACCCTCGTGCGGGACTTCATGTCCCTGCCGCTCACCGCGCTCCCGCGCGACCCCGTCACCCTGGCCCGCTTCGGCCTGGCCGGGCTGCCGCCGTCCACCTGGCTGCTGCGCCGCTTCAAGGACGAGCGGGCCAAGGCCCTGTTCGCCGGCCTGGTCGCCCATGTGATCGCGCCGCTCAGCGGCCTGGCCACCGGCGCCGTCGGCCTGGTCTTCGCCCTGTCCGCCCACGCCCGCGGCTGGCCGGTGCCCCGCGGCGGCTCCCAGGCCATCTCCGACGCCCTCGCCGCGTACCTGAAGGACCTCGGCGGCGCCGTGCACACCGACTACGAGGTCAAGCGGCTGGACGACCTGCCGCCCGCGCGGGCGTACGTCTTCGACACCTCGCCCACCGCGCTGGCCCGCATCGCCGGTTTCGGCGACACGTACGCGCACTACCGCTACGGCCCGAGCGTCTTCAAGATCGACTACGCCCTGGACGGTCCCGTGCCCTGGACCGCGCCCGAGGCCCGCGCCGCCACGACCGTGCAGATCGGCGCGAGCAAGGCCGAGATCTCCACGGCCCTGCGCGCCGCCTCCCGCGAGGGCCGTGCCCCCGGCCGGCCGTTCCTGATCACCGTGCAGCCCAGCATCGTCGACCCGACCCGCGCCCCCGAGGGCAAGCAGGTCTTCTGGGCGTACGGCCATGTGCCGAACGGCTGGTCCGGCGATCTCACCGACGCCATGGAACGCCAGCTGGAGCGCTTCGCCCCCGGTTTCCGCGACCGCGTCCTCGCCCGCGCCGTCGCCGGCCCCGCCGAGCTGGCCGCCCACAACGCCAACTACGTCGGCGGCGACATCGCCTGCGGCGCGGCGTCCGGACTCCAGCTGCTGTTGCGCCCCAGACTGTCCCTGTTCCCCTACCACACCCCTCATCCGGCCGTCTTCATCTGCTCCTCGGCCACCCCGCCGGGCCCCGGCGTGCACGGCATGTCGGGGCACAACGCGGCCAAGGCCGTATGGCGAAGACTGAGGCAGACATGACCACCATCACGCTCGCCCAGGGCGACATCACCCGGCAGAGCGCCGACGCGATCGTCAACGCGGCCAACTCCTCCCTCCTCGGCGGGGGAGGAGTCGACGGCGCGATCCACCGGCGCGGTGGCCCCGCCATCCTCGAGGAGTGCCGCGCCCTGCGCGCCTCCGGCTACGGCAAGGGCCTGCCCACCGGCCAGGCGGTCGCCACGACGGCGGGTGAACTCGACGCCCGCTGGGTCATCCACACGGTGGGTCCCCGGTTCACCCGAGAGGAGGACCGGTCGGAGCTGCTGGCCTCCTGCTATCGGGAGTCCCTGCGGGTCGCGGACGAACTCGGTGCTCGTACGGTCGCGTTTCCCGCCGTCTCCGCCGGTATCTACGGCTGGCCGTTGGAAGACGCCGCACGGATCGCGGTGGAGACCGTGCGGACCACGGACACGGCGGTCGAGGAGGTCCGGTTCGTCCTCTTCGACGACCGGGCGTACGAGGCGTTCGCCGCGCAACTTCGCTGACGCACCTCGGGTTGTGGCCCGACCAAGGCATCGTCCACCGGTCCGCATGACGACGCCCGGCAACTCGCCGTCGTACGAGGAGGGTGTGCCGACGCGGAGCACGTCCGCAGTCCGCACGAGTCCCCTGGCCCCGTCGGTTCCACATGCCTGTTCGACGTCCCGGCCGTACAGTGGGAGTCGCTCTACCGACAGGGTGTCGATGTCGTACTCGCCCCCGTCCGCCGCACGGCCGGCAGCCGGCGCACGGTGGCCAGAACGGAGGCGTTGAGCGAGTTCCGACGGACCTTTCCGGGGACGAGAGCACTCCTCGTCACGGTGGCCGGTCCTTCACAGGTGTCACGGGTTGCGCGGTTCCCGCTCCTGGGATGCGCGGCCGAGCGGGTGGTCGTGACCGATCCCGATGCAGTCGGTCGCCGTTCCCGAACACCTCCCGCACATGTGCCGTCCCGGGCCCCCACGCGCTCGGAAGATCTTCAGGAGCCCCCGCCCCACGCCCGCCGTGGCCAGTCAACGAGCACAACGACGCGGGGACGATGCTATGAAGACTGCGAGCGCACTGATGTCCGGCACGCCCCTCACGGGCCGGTGCCTGCCCGATCTGCTGGCCCGTCAGGCCGCCCTGCGCCCGGAGGCCACGGCGGTCACCTTCCGCGACAGGCGGCTCAGTTACCGCGAACTCGACCGGCACAGCCGGGACCTCGGGGCCCGTCTCGCCCGGCTCGGCGTCGGCCCCGACACCTGCGTCGGGCTGTTCACCGAGCCGTCCCTGGACCTGATGACCGGGGTGTGGGGCATCCTCGGCGCGGGCGCCGCCTATCTGCCGCTGTCCCCGGACTACCCCGAGGAGCGGCTGCGCCACATGATCGAGGACTCCGGGGCCTGCGTCATCGTGACGCAGGAACACCTGGGCGAGCGGCTGACGGCCGTCGCCCCGCGGGGTGTTGTGGTGCTCACGCCGGCCGAGCCGGCGCCGGACCCGGGCGACCGCGCCGCCTGCGACCGGCAGCCCGGCCATCTCGCCTACGTCATCTACACCTCGGGCAGCACCGGCCGGCCCAAGGGCGTGGGGATCGAGAACCGGGCCATCCTCAGCCAGCTCCGCTGGCTCGGCTCCCGTGGCCATCTCGGACCGCAGGTCACCATCCTGCAGAAGACGCCCATGAGCTTCGACGCCGCACAGTGGGAGATCCTCGCCCCGGCCGCCGGAGCCCACGTCGTCATGGGCGCCCGGGGCATCCACCGGGACCCGCAGGCCGTCGTGGAGGCCGTGCGCAGCCACGGCGTCACCCACCTGCAGTGCGTGCCCACGCTGCTCCAGGCGCTGCTGGACACCGAGGAGTTCTCCTCCTGCACCTCGCTGCGGCGAGTCTTCTCCGGCGGCGAGGCGCTCACCCACAGGCTGGCCCGTGACTTCTTCCACGCGCTGCCGGGCGTGTCCCTGGTCAACCTCTACGGGCCGACCGAGACCACCATCAACGCCACCTTCCACGAGGTCGACCCCGCGGCCCTCGACGGCGGCACCACCTGCACCGTGCCCATCGGCGTGCCCGTGACCGGCGTCTCGGCGCACGTCCTGGACGAGAACCTGACACCGGTCGGCACCGGCGTGGCCGGCGAACTGTATCTGGGCGGCGCCCAACTGGCCCGCGGTTACCTGGGCTGCCCCGAGCAGACCCGGGAGCGCTTCGTCGACTCGCCGTTCGAGCCGGGCGAGCGCCTGTACCGCACCGGTGACGTGTGCCTGCGGAACCCGGACGGCACCCTGCAGTTCGCGGGCCGCGCCGACAACCAGGTCAAGCTGCACGGCTGCCGCGTGGAGCCGGAGGAGGTGGCCTCGCGCATCGAGGAGCACAACTGGGTGCGCCGCGCCGCCGCGATCGTCACCGACGACCCGCGCACCGGCCATCCGGCCCTGGTCGCGTGCGTCGAGCTGGACCCCCGAACGGCGGCCGTCATGGACCAGGGCACACACGGCGCCCACCACCAGTCCAAGGCGTCCAAACTCCAGGTCAGGGCGCAGCTGTCCAACCCGGGCCTGCGCGAGCCGGCAGAACTCGCGGGCCGCCCCGCCATCGCCCTGCCGGGCCACGCGGAGACCCCCGAGCAGCGCCGGGAGGCCTTCGCGCGCAAGACGTACCGCTTCTACGACGGCGGCCCGGTCACCCGCGAGGACCTCCTCGACCTGCTCGCACCCCGGCCGGTCCCCGCACACTCCCGCCCGCTGAGCGCGCTGGCACCGGCCGAACTGGGCCGGATCCTGCGCTGGTTCGGCCAGTTCCGCAGCGAGGAAAGGCTGCTGCCGAAGTACTCCTACGCCTCACCGGGCGCCCTGTACGCCACTCAGTTGTACGTCGAGTCCGGCGGCGTCGCGGGCCTGGCGCCCGGTGTGCACTACTACCACCCGGTCGACCACTCTCTGGTCCGCGTCGGCGACGGCACCGGCCACTGCCCGGACGGCGGGCTGCTGGTGCACTTCCTCGGCAAGCGGCGCGCGATCGAACCCGTCTACACGACCAACATCCAGGAAGTGCTGGAACTCGAGACCGGGCACATGGTGGGCGTGTTCGAGGAGGTACTGCCCGCCCACGGCCTGACCATCGCCCCGCTCGGCCACTTCACACCGGTCAAGGACGACCTGGACGTCGCCGGGGAAGACCACTACCTCGGCACCTTCGAGATCACCGCGAACCACGGCCGCCCCCGCCACGACCCCACCGAGCTGTACGTCCAGGCCCACCCCGCCCGCGTCGAGGGCCTGCCCGGAGGTCAGTACCGCTACCGCGAAGGGACGCTGGAACCCATCGGCGACGAGCTGATCGAGATCCGGCACGTCATCGCCATCAACCAGGGTGTGTACGCCCGCGCGAGCTTCGGCATCAGCGCGGTCAGCCGGGCCGCCGAGCCCTGGCTGCAGTACATCGCCCTCGGCACCCGCCTGCACCACCTCCAGCGCACCCCGGGCTTCGGCTTCATGTCCTCCGGCTACTCCTCCCGGTCCGGGCATCCGCTGCCCAGCGCCCTCCGCCTGGGCGACATCCTCGGCTCCGCCGGAATCCCCGGCGGCCCGTCGTACTTCTTCCTCGGCGGCCGGGTCAGCGACGCCCAGGTGGCCGACGAGGGCATGCACGAGGACGCCGTGCACACCAAGGGCCCCGCGGAGATGATCCGCGACGAACTGGCCCGCGCCCTGCCGGACTTCATGCTCCCGAGCCGCGTCGTCGTCCTCGACGCGCTGCCGCTGACGGCCAACGGCAAGGTCGACCGCAAGGCCCTGGCCGTCTCGCCCGAGGTGGCCGCCACCCGGCGGCCCGGGGTGTACGTGGCACCGGCCACGCCGACCGAGCAGTGGCTGGCGGACGTCTGGGGCGCGACGCTCAGGTACCAGAACGTGTCGGGCGAGGACGAGTTCTTCGCCTGCGGCGGCAACTCGCTGAGCGCCGTGGCCCTGGTCAACCGGATCAACAAGCTCCGCGGCACCCGTCTGCCGCTCCAGGTCCTCTTCGAGACACCCAGGCTGCGGGATCTGGCCGCGCGGATGGACGACCACGCGACGACCCGGGTCTCCCGGATGATTCCCCTGGCCAAGGAGGGCGGCTTCGCCCCGGTCTTCTGCTGGCCCGGCCTCGGCGGCTACCCGATGAACCTGCGCCTGCTGGGCCAGGGGGCCGGCCTGGACCGCCCGTTCTACGGCATCCAGGCGCACGGCATCAACGCCGGCGAGACCCCGTACCACACCATCCGCGAGATGGCCGCCGCGGACCTCGCGGAGATCCGCCGCATCCAGCCGAGCGGCCCCTACACCCTGTGGGGCTACTCCTTCGGCGCCCGGACCGCCTTCGAGACGGCCTGGCAGCTGGAGCAGACCGGCGAGAAGGTCGAGCACCTGTTCCTGATCTGCCCGGGCAACCCCAAGGTCCACCAGGAGGACGGCCGCGCCCCCGTCCGACGGGCGTCGTACGACGACCCGGCGTACGTCACGATCCTCTTCTCCGTCTTCGCCGGCACGATCCACGGCCCCGCCGTGGACGCCTGCCTGGCCCGGACCCAGGACGAGGACACCTTCGTCGCCCACGTCCACGATCTGCTGCCGTCCCTCGACGAGGACACGATCCGCCGCATCACCCGCATCGTCGGCCTCACCTACGAGTTCGACTACACCTTCCACGAGCTGACCGAGCGCACGGTGGAGGCACCGGTCAACCTCTTCAAGGCCCGAGGAGACGACTACTCCTTCGTCGAGTCCCACGCCGCGTACTCGACCCGGCCGCCCACGGTCGTCCACCTGAACGGCGACCACTACAGCGTCCTCAAGCCCCCCGGCCTCCCGGAACTGCTCACCGCGACCCGCACGGCGATGGGCCAATGACCCACCACTCTGGCCAGGCGCAGCAGGGCGGCCGCACGATGCCACGACACCACCTCCGGCCAGGACCGGCCGACCGGGCCGGATCCGCGTCAGCGACCCGGAGGGCCGGACAGCTCGCGCAGGGTCCGGCCGAGCAGGGCCACGCCCTCGGCGATGACACCCGGGGCGGTGGCCGCGTAGCCGAGGACGAGGCCGGGCCGGCCCGGCAACTGCCGGTGCCAGGAAAGCGGTTGGCACTTCACGCCCCGGTCCAGCGCGGCGGCGGCGAGCTCGGTGTCGGGTACGTCGGCGGTGTACGTGACCGTCAGATGCAGGCCCGCCGCGGCGCCGTGCACGGTCCCGCCGGGCAGATGCTCGGCGAGGGCGGCGATCATCGCGTCGCGGCGGTCACGGTGCCGCCGCCGCAACAGCCGCAGGTGCCGCTCCAGCCCACCGGACCTCATCAGCCCGGCGAGCACCAACTGCGGCAGCATCGCGTTGCCCAGGTCGTTGAACCGCTTGGCGTCGACCAGGTCCGTGCGGTAGCGGGGCGGGGCCACCAGCCAGCCGATGCGCAGCGCCGGAGCGAGCAGCTTCGACACGCTGCCCATGTAGCACACCCGGTCGGCCAGCAGCGCCCGCAGCGCGGGGACCGGCGGCCGGTCGTAGCGGTGCTCCGCGTCGTAGTCGTCCTCCAGGATCAGCCCGCCCTCGCGTGCCCACCCCAGCAGCTCACGCCGGCGCTCGCCGCTGGTCACCACGCCGGTCGGGAACTGGTGGGCCGGCGTGAGCAGCACCGCGCCGGCGCCGGTCGCGCGCAAGGCGTCCACGCGCACCCCGTCCCCGTCGACCGGCACCGGCGGGGTGTCGAGCCCCCCGTTGCGCAGATGCTGGCGCCCGCCGAGCGAGCCGGGGTCCTCCACCGCGACGGCGTCGATGCCGTCCGCCCGCAGCACCTGGTGCAGCAGCGTGAGCGCCTGGGCCGTGCCCGCCACGATCAGCACCTCGTCCGGCTCCACCCGAACGCCCCGCATCCGCGCGAGCCAGTCGGCGACGGCCCGCCGCAGCGCGGGAGCGCCACGGGGGTCGCCGTACCCGAGGTGCTCGGCGGACAGCTCCGCGAGCACGGCACGTTCGGCACGCAGCCAGGCGGTGCGCGGAAAGGCGGCGAGATCAGGCCGCCCGGGTGTGAGGTCGACGTCGGCCGGTGCCTCCCGCAACGCGTCGAAGACATCGGCACCGGGCGCCCGGAGGAACGGCGTCGCAGGTGCGGTGGGGTGCGCGCGGGCGGCGGCCGGGCGCGGGGGGCGGGGTGCACGGGGGAAGAGGGGCGGGCTCTGCGTACCGGGGGCGCGAGAGGACGGTGCGGGGACGAGAGCGGGGGCGGCCCCGGACGGCCCGCGAGAGAAGCCGCCGGACGCGCCTCGCCGTACGGTGCCGGACATGCCGGTCCCCGGCGTCCCGGACGGGGCGGCGGGCGGTGTCGCTGACGGCCCGGCCGGCGGCCTGCCGAGTGCGGCATCCCCGGGGCCCTCCGGCGGTACGCCACCTCCCGGAGCCCCGCCGCCGCGGGCGCCCCGTGCCTGAGCCCCGCCGCCATGGGTGTCCCGGGTCGGAGCGAACGGTGCCGCCACCACCACCGTGCCCCCGCGGCGGCGGCCCTCCAGGTGGCCGTCCTCGGCGAGGCGGCGGTAGGCCTCGGTGATCACGCCGCGGGAGACATGCAGTTCGGTGGCCAGCACCCGGGTGGGCGGGAGCCTGCTGCCCACCGCCAGACGGCCGTCCGCTATCGCCTGCCGCAGCCGTCCGGCCAGCCACTCGGCCTTCCCGCCGACGGGCACGTCACCGGCCGCGAGCTGCAGGAAGTCCGAGCCGCGGCCCGGGAGTTCGCCCGCGCCGGCCGTCACCCCTCGCTCCTCGTCCACCGTACTCATGCTGTCACGCGCCGGTTCAGCCGCCGAAGTCGAAGTCCGGAGCGGCCCGGGTGAGTACGGCCGTCCCCGTGGCGGCCCCCCAGTGTGCCGCCACCTCCGCCTCGAGCGTCTTCAGCAGCTCGGGCACGATCTCCGCGCCGCCGTCGTGCATGGCCTCCGCCACCACCAGCACCCGGCGGGTGTCCCCGCCGACCGCCGAGTGGCCGCTCTGCCGGTGGGACCAGCGCCGCGCGTGCGCGCGGCCGGCGGAGTCGACGAAGGTCACCTCGCCGGGCGCGGGCCGCTCGACGCTCCCGCCGAAGGCCGTGTACGTCTCGTCACCGCCCGCCGGCCGCACCTCCAGCAGCGGCCCGGTGATCCGGTCCACGTCGAGGACCGCCACCGGAACCGCGTACGCCACCGACAGCGCGTTGCACAGGTCGACCAGTGGATGGATGCGCGGCAGCGTCCCCTCCTTCCGCAGCCGGCGCAGCAGCGACTCCGAGGCGCACCGGTACTGCGTCGGCTTGACCCCCGTCCGGCTGAACGTCCGCCGCCAGGCGAGCACTTCGGGGAACTCACCCTCGGTGGCACCGGCCAGCCGGGCCAGGGCGCGGGCGGTGTACTCGGCGGCGCGCGGACCGGTGTCCACGGCGGCGCCGATGCCGTCGGCGTACAGCACGCCGGAGGCCAGTTCGGGAAACGTGGCCCAGATGGTGTCCGCGTGCCGGAAACGCATGGTCAGGGACCTCCTCGGGTTCGGGAGCACCACTCTGCCGCCGCCATGGTCCGCTCACCAGGGCCAAAGCCGGTCCGGGACACCGGTCCATAAGTGTGCCGCGGGCACCGGCACCCGCGCCGGCCCGGGAGCGGTGGACGACGTACGGGCGGGCGACGTACCCGAACGGGACGGCGAAGGCGTGCACCAGCCGGCATGCCGGCGGCCGAACCCGCCACCAGCAGGGCCTTGCGCTCGTCGATGGTGACCTTCAGGAACTGGGCCAGCAGGGAGCCGACGGCGCCGCCGGTCATGATGATCGGGCCCTCCGCGCCGAACGGCCCGCCGGTGCCGGTCGACACCGAGGCCGAGGCGGGCTTCGGCACGGCGACGCGCGGTCCGCGCGGGACAACCGGCGGTTCCTACAGGCATATCCAGCAGTACAGCCGCTCGCCGGCGGCGCGGGCCCGCCGTGCGAGTCCGATCAACTCCTCCGCCAGGGGTTGCATGTCCTCGGCGAGGGCTCCGTGCAGCTCCTCGGACCGGACCCACCTGGCGACGGCCGCGGGCACGTCGGCGTCCGGCACTCCCGCGAGGGCGTCCCGTACGGCGGTGTCGAGTTCGGTCACCCACGGCCCGGTCGCCCAGGGATCGTCCTCGCTCGCCGGGCCGTCCGGGCCGGGTTCCGGGGTCGCGGGCCAGACGCTCACCTCCGCGACGAGGTCCGGCGACCACGGAACCCGGCACACCGCGGCGACCAGTTCGCCCAGGACGACGTCCGGGTCCAGTCGCTTGGCCTGGACCCCGTCCAACCCGAAGCCGGTGAGCACCGGAGAGCCGCCCTCCGTACGCTCCAGCGCCCGGACCACCGTGGTGGCATCGGGCGCCCTGAAGTAGTCGGTCAACACACCCATCGGTCCCCCCGAGAACGTCGGTCCACAGAACGTCGATCCATCTGCCGCAAGTAGAGCAGACGCCACTGACACCGGGCCCCGGCCCCGGGCCGCGCCCCCCGCGGCCCGCGTGACATCATCGGCCGGGGACCCGAACGCCGTCGTACGAGGAGCACGATGAACCCCGCTCTCACCGTCCCCCCGGTCATCGGTGCCGCGCTGCTGGACGACTTCTCGATGGAGATGACCGGCAAGGACGTGCCCCGGCTGGAGGAGGCGCAGGGCAGCATCCCGCCGGGCACCCGGATCAACATCACCTTCCTCGCCGGGGAGGACCTCGGCATGCGGCTGGCGGCCGCCCGCGCGGTCAAGCGGCTCGGTTTCGTCCCCGTGCCCCACATCTCGGCCCGCCGCCTGCCCTCCCGCGCCGCCCTGGAGGAGTTCCTGTCCGGGCTGGCCGAGGACGGCACCGCCGAGAACGTCTTCGTCGTCGGCGGCGACCCCGCCCGCCCCGAAGGCCCGTACCCGGACGCCCTCGCCGTCCTGCGCACCGGCCTGCTCCAGCGCCACGGCGTCCGGCACGTCGGCATCAGCGGCTACCCGGACGGCCACCCCGCGATAGCCGACGGCACGCTGTGGTCCGCGCTCACCGACAAGGCGGCGGCCCTCGGGGCGCACCGGTTCGGCGGCGACGTCATCACCCAGTTCGGCTTCGACGTCGACCCCGTCCTCGGCTGGCTGGAGGCCGCCCGTGCCCGGGGCGTGCAGCTGCCCGTCCGCGTCGGTGTGCCCGGACCGGCGGGCGTACGGCGGCTGCTCGGCCACGCCACCCGGTTCGGCGTCGCCACCAGCGCCTCCGTCGCCCGCAAGTACGGCTTCTCGCTGACCAACCTCATGGGTACGACCGGCCCGGACCGCTTCCTGCACGCGCTCGCCCACCGCTACGACCCCGAGCGGCACGGCGCCGTGAAGGTGCACTTCTACACGTTCGGCGGGCTCCGCCACACCGCCGAGTGGATCGCCGGGTTCCGGCAGGCCGCCGCCTGACCGGACCACCGAAGACGGCCGGTGAGGGCACCGACGGGAGTGGCCGCGGCAACACGACCGGCGGCTGGAGCGGGACGCGGGCGCACGGGGCGACCGTACGAGCCCCGGATCGGGACCCCGCCAGGCCCGCGGACGCTGGTGTCGGATTTCCGCCAGCGGTCGTGGCCCCGGGTGGCCGATGCTGGACGCATGCAGACAGCGACGCACCTCGACCGGGAGCACTGCGTGCGCGCCGTGCAGTCCAAGGACGCGCGGTTCGACGGGTGGTTCTTCACGGCCGTCCTGACCACCCGGATCTACTGCCGGCCCAGCTGTCCCGTCGTCCCGCCCAAGCCGGAGAACATGACCTTCTACCCGAGCGCGGCCGCCTGCCAGCAGGCCGGGTTCCGGGCCTGCAAGCGCTGCCGCCCGGACACCAGCCCCGGCTCCCCGGAGTGGAACCAGCGCGCCGACCTGGTGGCCCGCGCCATGCGGCTTGTCGCCGACGGCGTCGTGGACCGCGAGGGCGTGCCCGGACTCGCCGACCGGCTCGGCTACAGCACCCGACAGGTGGAGCGACAGCTGCTCGCCGAACTCGGCGCGGGCCCCCTCGCACTCGCCCGCGCCCAGCGCGCCCAGACCGCGCGGCTGCTCATCGAGACCACCCCGCTGCCCATGACGGAGATCGCCTTCGCGGCCGGTTTCTCCTCCATCCGCACCTTCAACGACACCGTCCGCGAGGTCTTCGCCCTGACCCCGAGCGAGCTGCGCGCCCGCGCGCCGCAGTCCGGGGCCGGCGCGCCGGGCGGGCTCAGCCTGCGGCTGCCGTTCCGTGCACCGCTCAACCCGTCCAACCTCTTCGGCCACCTCGCCGCCACCGCCGTACCCGGCGTCGAGGAATGGCGCGACGGCGCCTACCGGCGCACGCTGCGCCTGCCGTACGGCCACGGGATCGTCTCGCTCACGCCCCGCCCCGACCACATCGCCTGCCGCCTCACCCTGAGCGATCTGCGCGACCTGCCCGTGGCGATCAGCCGCTGCCGCCGCATGCTCGACCTGGACGCCGACCCCGTCGCCGTCGACGACCGGCTGCGCACCGACCCGGTGCTCGCCCCGCTGGTCGACAAGGCGCCCGGCCGCCGGGTGCCGCGCACGGTCGACGAGGCCGAGTTCGCCGTCCGCGCCGTACTCGGACAGCAGGTCTCCACGGCCGCCGCCCGCACCCACGCGGCCCGCCTGGTCACGGCGCACGGCAAGCCCCTGGACGACCCCGAGGGCGGCCTCACCCACCTCTTCCCGTCCCCCGAGGCACTGGCCGCCGTCGATCCCGGGACCCTGGCGATGCCCCGGACCCGGCGCACCACCCTGACCACCCTGGTCCGCGAACTGGCCGACGGCTCCCTCCACCTGGGCGTCGAGTCCGACTGGGCCGAGGCCCGCGCCCGGCTCCTCTCGCTGCCCGGCTTCGGACCGTGGACGGTCGACGTCATTGCCATGCGCGCCCTCGGCGACCCCGACGCCTTCCTCCCCACCGACCTCGGCATCCGGCGCTCGGCACAGGAGCTGGGACTTCCCTCCACCCCGGCCGCGCTCACCGCCCGCGCCGAGGCCTGGCGGCCCTGGCGGGCGTACGCCGTGCAGTACCTGTGGGCGACCGACGGCCACCCGATCAACTTCCTTCCCGTCTGAGGACTTATCGATCAAGGATTCATCGATGAAGCAGCACACCGTCATCGACAGCCCCTACGGCCCCCTGACCCTCGTCGCCGACGACGGGGTCCTGTGCGGCCTGTACATGACCGACCAGCGCCACCGGCCGCCCGAGGAGACCTTCGGCAGCCGCGACGACGCCCCCTTCGCCGAGGCCGAGGAACAGCTGTCGGCCTACTTCGCGGGCGAGCTGACCCGCTTCACCCTCGAACTCCGCCTGACCGGTACGCCGTTCCAGCGCAGCGTCTGGGACCGGCTGACCCGGATCCCGTACGGCGAGACCCGCTCCTACGGCGAACTCGCCGAGGCCCTCGGCAACCCCAAGGCGTCCCGCGCGGTCGGCCTCGCCAACGGCAGGAACCCGATCGGCATCATCGTGCCCTGCCACCGCGTCGTCGGCGCGGGCGGTGACCTCACCGGATACGGCGGCGGCCTGGACCGCAAACGCCGGCTGCTGGACTTCGAACGGGGAGCGGCGCTGTTCTCGTCGTGACCCGACGGCGTCCGCCCGGTACGCGGTGCGACGCCGGCGGGGCTCCAGTTCGGGCCGCCGTGGGGGCTGCTGGGGGCGGGCGGGATCCTATGTGCCGCTCTCGGTCCGGATGCGGTCCAGCAGTTCGGGCAACGCCGTGCCGATCGGCTCGCGTACGACCTCGTCGGCGAGCTCGTCGTACGGTGTCGGCTCGGCGTTGACGATGACCAGACGGGCGCCGTGGTCCGCGGCGACGCCGACCAGGCCTGCGGCGGGCTGGACCTGGAGGCTGCTGCCGACGGCGACGAACACGGTGCACGCCCTGCTGATGGCCATGGCCTGGCCGAGGACCATCGGGTCCAGCCGTTCGCCGAACATCACGGTCGCCGACTTCAGGATGCCGCCGCACTCCAGGCACGCCGGGTCCTCCTCGCCGGCCTCGACCCCGGCGAGGGCGTCGTCCATCGGGCCGCGCGCATGGCACCGGGTGCAGACGACACTCCGTGCGCTGCCGTGCAGTTCGAGCACCTTGCGGGCGGGCATCCCGGCGAGCTGGTGCAGCCCGTCCACGTTCTGCGTGATGACCCGCACCGGGATGCCGGACCTCTCCAGCTTGGCGACGGCCCGGTGCGCGGCGTTCGGCTCGGCCTGGAGCGTGCGGTTCTCGCGCCGCATCTGCCAGGACCGCCGCCGGATCTCCCGGTCCGCCATGCAGTACTCGTACGTCACGAGCTTCTCGGCCTCCGGATCCCGCCGCCACAGCCCGTTCGGCCCGCGGTGGTCCGGGATCCCGGAGTCGCAAGGCATCGGTGGATGTAACACACGCAGCTTTAGCGCACCGTCAGTGTTGTGCAGGCGGTATTCCGAGCGGTGTTCTGAGGAATGCCCTGTTGCCTCGTGCCTTGGGGTCCTTCTGCGGTGCGTCGGGCTTTGTACCCAACCAGCCATCCCCCACCCGAAGTTGGATCCCTTTCGGTCATTGCTGTTCCCGTGGGCGGACAGCCTGGCATAGTGGCAGATCGTGCCTTCTGCGGAGTCTCCTGAGAGTTCCAGCCCGGCGTCGCGCGGCGTGATGCGCTGGTCGCTGGGCCGACATGTTGCCGTAGTGCTGGTGGTGGCCGTTGCGGCAGTGGTTGTGGTCTTGGGGCTGCTATGGCTGGTGCTCGGTGCACCCCGGATACGGGTGATCGGAGTGCTCGGGCCCGCTGACACGTACGACGCCATCAAGATTGCACTGACGGTGGTCGCGGGATCCGGTGGTGTGGTGGCTCTGGTGGTTGCCTACCGCCGTCAGCAACTTGGTGAGACGGCTGAGGCGCGCGAGCACGACAAAACGCGGACCGAACGATTCGGCGCTGCTGCCGAGCAACTCGCGGCGAATCAGCCGGCAGTTCGGATGGCCGGCGCCTCTGCCATGGCGCGGCTCGCCGACGAGTGGCTGCAAGAACGGCAGATGTGCATCGATGTCCTGTGCGGCTATCTGCGGATGCCGCACGCGCCCGATCCACCCAGCGATGAGGAAGCACTCAGGGTGTGGCAGTGCGAACGAGAGGTCCGCCTGACCATCCTGCGGCTCATAGCCGCTCACCTACGAGACGACTCGGTCCAGTCCTGGCAAGGCTACGATCTCGACTTCACCGGAGCCGTGCTGGATGAGGCCGACTTTCGGCGAGCCCGTTTCACCGGGGGTGAGATCATCTTCATCAAAGCCCTGTTCGTCGGTCACGGCCATGACCAGATTGTCTTCGACGAGGCCGAATTCGCCGAAGGCGCTCATGTCTACTTCCGCCTCGCCGAGTTCCGAGGTGGGACCCTGCGTTTCAACCGCGCCAAGTTCAACGGCGGCTGGGTCACCTTCGACAGTGCTTGCTTCGCCGATGCTCAAGTAATCTTCCGTGACGCCGCCTTCACCGCAGGTGAGATCCTTTTTGAGGCCGCCGAGTTCCGTGGTGGACGTGTTGACTTCACCGGGGCGGCATTCGCAGGTGGCATAGTCAATTTCGGTGAACACCGTCTCCCGTCCATCTACAGCACGGCTCCACCCGCTCAATTTACCGGTGGCATCGTCGACTTCGCTCAAGCCGCTGACTTCAGCCATCCCCCACACTTCGGCTTGCAGGAGGCACCTCCTGGCCTCCGGCTGCCAGTCGGCGTTGACATCGCCGATCTACCCTGAGTACTCCCGTTTACTTCGTACCGCCGAGTGGCGACAGAACCTGCAGAACGACTTCACGCGAGCTGTCACTCGTGCTTCCCACTCAGCCGGTGCAGCAGTTCGGGCAGGGCGGTGCCGATCGGCTCCCGTAGGACCTCGTCGGCGAGTTCGTCGTACGGGGTCGGCTCGGCGTTGACGACGACGAGGCGGGCGCCGTGGTCGGCGGCGACTCCCGCGAGTCCGGCGGCGGGCTGGACCTGGAGGGTGCTGCCGACGGCGATGAAGATCTGGCAGGCCTTGGAGATGGCGGCGGCCTGGCCGAGGACGACGGGGTCGAGGCGTTCGCCGAACATGACGGTGGCGGGCTTGAGGATGCCGCCGCACTTCTGGCAGGCGGGGTCGTCCTCACCGGCGTCGACGCGGGCGAGGGCGTCCTCCATGGGTCCGCGGGCATGGCACTTGGTGCACACGACTTCGCGGGCGGTGCCGTGGAGTTCGAGGACCTTGCGGGCGGGCATGCCGGCGAGCTGGTGGAGTCCGTCGACGTTCTGGGTGAGGACCCGCACCGGCACCCCGGACCTCTCCAGCTCGGCGACGGCCCGGTGCGCGGCGTTGGGCTCGGCCCCGAGCTTCTGCGTCTCCCGCCGCATCAGCCAGGCCCGGCGCCTGATCTCCGGATCACCCATGTAGTACTCGTACGTCACGAGCTTCTCGGCCTCGGGATCCTTGCGCCACAGACCGTTGGGACCGCGGTAATCAGGGATGCCGGAGTCGGTGGAGACGCCTGCCCCGCTGAGGATGGCGACGAGTGGCCTGTTCATGGACATGAAGGTACGGCGCTCGCCTGCTCGGAGCGACCGGATATCTGGACGCGGGACAGGGTGACATGGATCATCAAGCCGCGTTCACAGACCTCATCTGGGTCGGCAGTGCAGCACACCACCACCGCGGACAGCTGGACTCCGGAGGTCGCCTCCCCGGCCTGGCCCAACGAGCGCGTCCTGCTCTGAGCGCGTGCGTGGCGGCTCGCGTGCGGTAGGCCCGCGAGCAGCCGCGGACGTACGGCTGGGTGCGCAGCCAGTTGATGCACGTCAGCGTGCCGAAGTCCGCGAGGACGACGCGGCTGCGCAGCTCGGGGCGACCGAGTGGCTCGGAGTTGAGCCACTCGGTCGCACCCGCGAGCGAGGGCATGTGCCATCCCTCGATCAGGGTCGTCTAGCGGAGCGACCGGAGTCCCGCACGAATCTCCTCAACGAGCAGCTCCGGCTGCTCCCAGGCCGCGAAGTGGCCGCCCTTGGGGAGCTTGTTGTAGTGGACGAGGTTCGGGTAGGCCTGCTCCGCCCAGCTCCTCGGGGCCTGGTACATCTCATCGGGGAAGACACTCACGGCGACCGGCAGGTTCACGCCCTTGACACCGAAGAAGGAGGTCGTGTTCTCCGCGTAGAGGCGAGCCGCGGAGATCGCCGTGTTGGTCAGCCAGAAGAGCGTGATGTTGTCCAGGACGTCGTCCCGGGTGAGGCCTTCGGTGCCTCCGGCGAAGGCCCGGGAGATCATGGCCAGGCTGGCCGCGTCATGGTCGAGCAGGAAGGCCGCCAGGCCGACAGGGGAATCCACCAGTCCGGTCAGTGACTGCGGACGCGAGCCCATCATGTAGGCGAAGTAGACGTGCCGGTACACGAAGTCCAGCTGCTCGACCGCCGCGTTCTCCTCGTCGGAGAGCGACAGGTCCTCAGGCAGCGGGTTGCCCGCGATGAGTGCAGCGTCGATGGCGGGCGGAATCACGCCGGCCATGTTGGTGTGGATGCCGATCAGGCCCTCGGGCTCCTGCACACCCATGTGGTCGGCGACGATCGCACCCCAGTCGCCGCCCTGCGCGACGTACTTGGTGTAGCCGAGGCGTTTCATCAGCTCGCCCCAGGCGCGCGCGATGCGCTCGGGACCCCAGCCGGTCGTGGCCGGCTTGCCCGAGAAGCCGTAGCCGGGCATCGACGGGATGACCACGTGGAAGGCGTCCGAGGCGCTCCCGCCGTGGCCGGTGGGGTTGGTCAGCGGCTCGATGATTTTCAGCTGCTCGATGATCGAGCCGGGCCAGCCGTGCGTCACGATCAACGGCAGGGCATCCTCATGCTTCGACCGGACGTGGATGAAGTGGATGTCCAGCCCGTCGATCTCGGTGATGAAATGCGGCAGGGCCTTCAGCTTCGCCTCGACCTTGCGCCAGTCGTACTCAGACGCCCAGTAACGCGCAAGCTCCTTCATCGTCTCCAGCTGCGTGCCCTGCGACTGGTCCGCAACGGTCTCCTTCTCGGGCCACCGCGCCGCCTCGATGCGAGCGCGCAGGTCCTTGAGTTCCGTCTCGGGGAACTCGAACGTGAACGGCCGGATCGCTATCTCTTGGGGTGTTGCAGACATGTGTGGGGGTCTCCTTGTCATCGTCAGCGGCCCTGTGCCGCCGACTCCTCCACGGTGGCAGTGCCGTGCGTGCCTCGCCCCCGTGGAAACCCCGGGGTCGGACCCGTGGCTGGACCCGGGGGCATCGCGTTCGCGCCGGGAGCGAGGAACTTCGGGGCACGTACGGTCTGGGGCGCTTGCTGCCGGCAGCGGGCGTTTGAGAGCGGTGCGCCAAAGGCGGAGGGGCGTCGGCGGGCCGTGCGGTCATCGGAGCTACCCAGGCTCCGTGCGGGCCTGGACCTGCGCAGCTACTGAAAGTCCCTAAAGCGCACTAAAGTGACCATTGGCTCGACCTGAAAAAATGTCCGTATTGGTCGCGCCATGTACCAAGCAGCCGACCTGGGAGATCGACCCATGGGCGTGCCCGCCGGCGATACGCAGGTCGCACTGCGGGGCCGGAGCCAGGAGCTGGCCGCGCTGGAGCGGGTACTGGCCACAGCGCGGGCGGGCAGCAGTGCGGTCCTGGTCCTTCGCGGTGAGGCAGGGATCGGCAAGACCGCATTGCTGGACTACGCAGCCGGCCGGGCCGTCGGATTTCGTACCGCCGGCGTCGCAGGCATCGAGTCGGAGATGGAGCTCCCGTTCGCGGGCCTTCACCAGCTCTGCGGGCCCATGCTGGGTCGCCTTGATGAGCTGCCTGGACCGCAGCGTGATGCGTTGTCCGTCGCGTTCGGACAGCGGGAGGGCGATGCGCCCAATCGGTTCCTGGTAGGCCTGGCTGTGCTCAGTCTGTTGGCCGGCGCCGCCGAGGACCAGCCGCTTGCCTGCCTCGTCGATGATGCGCAGTGGCTCGATGAAGGGTCCCTCCAGGTGCTGGCGTTTGTCGCCAGGCGATTGATGGCCGAACCGGTGGCTTTGATCTTCGCCCTGCGAGATCCCGATGACAATCGTGAGCTGGCAGGTCTGCCGGAGCTGGTCGTCGAGGGCCTCAGCGAGCCCGATGCGCGTGCCCTGCTGGCTTCGGTCGTCCGCGTGCCGCTCGACCCGCTCGTACGGGACCGGATCGTGGCCGAGGCGCACGGCAACCCGATGGCCTTGTTGCAGGTGACGCACGCGCTCACCCCTGCCGAGCTGGCGGGCGGCTTCGGGCTCCCCGGCAGACGCTCCGTCGCGAGCTGTATCGAGACCGCCTTCCACCGGCAGTTCCGGTCGCTTCCGCAGGAGAGCCGACGACTTCTGCTGACCGCCGCGGCCGAGCCGACCGGAGACGTGGATCTGTTGTGGCGGGCGGCCGATCTGCAGGAGATACCGGCGGACGCCGCCGCGTCGGCCGAGGCGGCAGGACTGGTCGAGTTCGGCACCAGGGTGCGGTTCCATCACCCCCTGGTGCGCTCGGCCGTCTACCGGAGGGCATCCGCGCCGGGCCGCCGGGCGGCACACCGAGCACTGGCGGAAGCCACCGATCCCCGCCGTGATGCTGATCGCAGAGCGTGGCATCGCGCACACGCCGCCGCCCGGCCCGACGAGAGCGTCGCCGTCGACCTGGAGCGTTCGGCCGGCAGGGCACAAAGCCGGGGAGGAGCCGCCGCGGCAGCCTCGTTCCTGCGGCGGGCGGCCGAGCTGACGCCCGATCCCGCGCACCGCATCACCCGTACACTGGCCGCCGCTCAGGCCGAGATCGACGCCGGCGGGGCCGACCGTGCTCACAACCTGCTGGCAGCCGCGGAGGCCGGCCCGCTCGACGATCTGCAGCGCGCCCGGCTGGAGCGGCTGCGGGCCCGGCTGGTGTTCTCCCAGCTGCGCGGCAGCGACGCGCCGCGGCTTCTGCTCGATGCGGCATGCCGGCTGGCGCCTCTCGACACCGCCCTTGCCCGTGACACCCTGATGGAAGCGGTGGGCGCGGCGATCTTCGCCGGCCGCCTGAGCGTGGGCCCCGGGCAGCGCGAGGTGGCCGAGGCCGCCCGCGCCGGACCGCCCCCGTCGACGCCGCCGCGGATGGTAGACGTCCTGCTGGACAGCATGGCCGGCCTGATCATCGACGGCCACGCCGCCAGCGTCGACGCTCTCAGGCGTGCCCTGCACGCCGTCCGGCAGGAGCAGAGATCGGGCGCGCCGGATGCGGACAGGCGCTGGCTGTGGCTGGCGTTCCGGGTGACACCCGAGCCTCTCGCCCCGGAACTGTGGGACGACGACGCGTGGCATGAGCTGGCGACCGGCGCCGTCGGAATCGCCCGCGAAGCGGGCGCGCTCGCTGTCCTCCCGATGGCGCTGACCTACCAGGCGTGCTGCCATGTGCACGCTGGCGAATTCGACACCGCGGCGGCTCTGATCGACGAGGCGACGGCGATCTCGGAGGCGGCGGGCGGCGTACCCATGATGTACACGTCCCTGCTACTCGCCGCCTGGCGAGGGCAGGAGTCCCAGGCACGGAACCTTATCGAGACCACCATCGAAGAGGTGCGCGCCCGGGGTGAAGGGCGTGTTCTCAGCCTGGCCGAGTACGCGACAGCAGTGCTGCACAACGGCCTCGGCCGCTACGAGGACGCCCTGGCAGCCGCGACGCGCGCATGCCAATACGAGGACCTGGGCTTCTTCGGCTGGGCACTGGTCGAACTGATCGAGGCGGCCGCCCGCAGCGGACGGCCGGCGGCCGCCGCGCCGGCGCTGGACAAGCTCACCGAACGCACGCACACCAGCGGAACAGAGTGGGCACTGGGCACGGAGGCCTGCTCGCGCGCGCTACTGAGCGACGGCGAAGCCGCCGATGCGCTCTACCGGGAGGCCATCGAGCATCTCGGACGCTGCCGGGTCGCCGTCCAGCTGTTCCGTGCGCGTCTGCTGTACGGCGAGTGGCTGCGTCGCCAGAACCGCCGCCAGGAAAGCCGTGCTCAACTGCGCTCCGCCTACGAGGCGTTCAGCCGGGTCGGAGCCGACGGCTTTGCCGAGCGGGCCCGCAGGGAGCTTCTGGCGACCGGAGAAACCGTACGCAAGCGGACGGTCGGCGCCGTCGACGAACTCACTGGCCAGGAGGCACAGATCGCCGGCCTGGCCAGAGACGGGCACACCAACTCAGAGATCGCCGCCCAGCTGTTCATCAGCCCACGCACGGTGGAGTGGCACCTCGGCAACGTATTCAGCAAGCTCGGAGTCAGCTCTCGCAGACACCTTCGCTCAGTCGTCGCTCCTCCGTAGCCGACGACGGCGTATCCAGCAGCGGACGCCCCAGGGCCCGCAGCTCGCTGGGCACCGAGTTGATCGCCTCGGAGGCCCTGCCCGACGATCCGTGTCCGTGCCGCGTGGCACGTACGTCGGCAGCCGCGCCGCCAGCGCCGTACCGGCACCCGATGCTTGCGCGGGTGGGAGCGCGCGGTAAAGGACTGTGAACACGGCTTGACGTGGATCACCAAGGCGCGTTCACAGCCCCATCCGTGGTCGTAAGATCCTTCGCTGGTGGTCGACACAGCTTGTGGGGGCGAACTTGGAGAGACCGGACGACCGCATCGCATCCGTTCTGCGCTTCGCTGCGGAACTCGTCGCCTGGGTGGCCAGTCCCTGGGCCTTGTCCAAGTACTCATGGCTGCTTGCCGCCTTGGCGGTCGTGATGCTGATTGGCCTCCCGACCGTCTTCTCCACTCCGGGAGACAAGGCGCAGGTGATCATCCCTGTTCCGGGTACGGTCACGATCCTGCTCGTGCTGCTTCAGCTCGCTGCTGCCGCGATCGCCGCATGGTTGGCGTGGCCCATCTATGCGGCAGTCCTCGTGTCTCTCCTCGTGGCCGCCACCCTCGTCACGGAACGTCGACGCTGGCAGTGGCTACTCTCCACGGACCGGCACACCGGCTGAGCCGGGAGAGGGGTGGCACCGGACGGCGTTCGCCCTCCGGGCAGGCCGAGACCGCGCGTTCGTCGTCCTCGCCGGCCTCCGGGTCGAGGCCGCGCGCACGCAACGAATGCGCACTCCGCGGCAGACCCTGAATCAGCCGCCCCGGGCGAGAAGCGCGGCCCGTGACACCATGCGCACATGCATTTCGAGCTCGCCCCACCCATCGGCGTCGGGCCCCTGCAGATTGGCATGTCGCGCCAGGCTGCGAACAGCGCACTGGACTCGCTGCGGGAACCAGCGGCCCTGTCCCCGTCCGATCAAGCGGGTCAGCACATCTTCCGACCGAGCGGCCTGATGATCAGTATCGGATGCATGCGTGACCAGCTGGAGGCCGTGGAGCTGGGACGCCCTTCTGGACCGTCCGACGTCGTGTTCTTCCGTGGAATCGACGTCTTCGGCCTGCCGGCCCTCGAGGTGGTGACCCGAGTGTCGAAACTCACGGCCATCGTCGCCGACTACGAGGACCCCGCGTCATTCGTTGCGCCAGACCTGCTGCTCAGCTTCTGGCGCCCCTTCGACGGCGACGATCAACCGGACGACGAGCAGGGCTACTACTTCAACTCCGTGTTGGTGGCCCCGCCCGGCTACTACGACGGCCCCAGACAGGGCTAGGGCTCGTCCGGCGGATCACGGGCCGAGCCAGGGCCGGACCGAGGCGAGGGCCGGCCAGTGCCCTAATCGTGTTGACCGCCCCCGGCAGGCAGTGCTGGAGTCGGCACGTGGACAGCATCCCCGCCAACCGGCGGCTCTGGAACCAGATCAGCAGCGCCTACCAGCACGAGCACGACCCGCAAATCAGCGCAGCTCCCCGGCTGTGGGGCATGTACTCCATCCCCGACGCACACCTGCACGCCCTGGGCGACGTCACCGGCAAGCGCGTCCTCGAACTCGGCTGCGGCGCCGGCCAGTGGTCCAGGGCGCTCGCCGCCGAGGGCGCCACCGTGGTCGGGCTCGACCTGTCCGAAGCCCAACTCGCCGCAGCGGCCGGCGCGATGGGAGCGGCCCGCTACCCGCTGGTGCAAGGCGCCGCCGAACAACTCCCCTTCGCCGCCGACAGCTTCGACCTGGTGTTCTGCGACTTCGGTGGGCTCAGTTGGGCGCCCCCGCATCTGGCCGTCCCACAGGCCGCACGCGTCTTGTGCCGAGGCGGGCGCCTGGTGTTCAACGTCGCCAGCCCATGGTTCGAAGCTTGCTACGACGAAGCCGCCAGCCGCGTGACCACGACGCTGCAGCAGGACTACTTCGGGCTGAACACCATCGCCGAAGACGACGGCGCGACCAGCTATCAGCTCACCTACGGCGACTGGGTCAAGGTCCTGCGCGGCGCGGGTCTCATCATCGACGACCTCATCGAGCCGCGGCCCGAACTCGGAACACCCAACGGCTACAACGAAACCGACCCACCCGACTGGGCACGCCGCTGGCCGGCGGAACTGCTCTGGGTAACCCACAAACCGTAAGTTCCGCCGCGCCGAGACGTGAAGGCATCCCCTCGCCGGGCAGGCCTAGGGGTGCTGGCCCGGGACGTTGGTGACACGCGTCGCCCCAGTGCGCCCGCTGAACTAAGTCCTGGGTCATGGGGCGAGGTTACTTCTGCCGATGCTCTGCTCCGTGGAGATACCTGCGCCACTGAGAAGGGCAAGGAGAGGCCTGTCCATGGGCCGAGAGTAGGACGCCTGTCCGATGCGGGGCGAGTGGGTATTCCGTGGCGTCGTCACGCCGTGGGCCGCCACCCGGGTTCCAGGATGTCGAGGAGGGCGTGGAAGGCCTTGTCCGCCCGGTCCCATTCGCCGTTCGCCAGCGGGGCGATCACGAGGCCGAGGGAGGCGTCGGTCAGCAGGACGGCCTGGGTGCGGGCCCGGTCCTGGTCCATGCCGAGATCGCGGAAGACCGAGGTGAACAGGTCCGTCCACTCGGTGACGATGTCGTGCAGGACGGGTCCGTACCGGTCGGGGTGGAGCACGCTGGCGCTCATCACCTCGAGATAGAGGGGCAGCGAGGCTCGCACCTCCGGGTCGCTGAACCGGTGCCACGCCTCCTCCATGAAGCGGCGAACGCCCGCCGCGTCCCTCGGCGGGCCGAAGGTCTCCAGCAGGTCGCGGGTGCGCAGAAGGGGCCGGCGCTCGTAGTCGGCGAGGGCCTCGGCGACCATCCGTTCCTTGGAGCCGAAGTAGTACAGGAGCATGCGGTCGCTGGTCCCCAGGGCACGGGCCAGGGGCCGCAGGGAGAGGTCCGCCAGCCCGTTGCGGAGGACGTATGTGCGGATCCGGTCGAGCAGGTCGCGTCGTTTGGCCGGATCGGGCGGCCGGGGCATGAATGCTCCTGGATGCGGTGAGCGAGGCGGGGCGGGATCCCATAGGTACCTTTAAATACCTTTTGGGGATGTCTTTACCGTAGCACCCGCTACGTCTATATTCGAGGTGTAGCGACTGCTACATGTACGGCCTCGCTCAGAAGGACTGATTCCCATGGCCACCCACGCCGCCCTCTCCTGGGCCACCCGGCAGTGGGCCCTGTGGTCCCGTGCACTCGCACCGGTTCGACCGCTGGACGCGCCCCGTGGCCGCGCCACGGAATGGGACGCCTCCTGGCCCCTGCCGCGCGATCCGGCCTCCGCGGGGCGGGCCCGCCGGCTGGTCACCGCCCAGCTGAGCGAGTGGGCGTTGACCGACCAGGCCGAGACCGCCGAACTCCTGGTCAGCGAGGTCGTCACCAACGCCCTGCGGCACACCCGCGGGCCGCTCAGGCTCAACCTGCGGGTGCGTGACGCCCGGCTGACGTGCGAGGTCGAGGACACCGAGTCCGCCGGCCCCCTGCGCAGGGTCGTCGACACCGAGGCGGAAGGCGGGCGCGGCACGGAACTCCTCGACCTGCTCGCGGACGCCTGGGGCAGCACGGAGACGCCCACGGGCAAGACCATCTGGTTCGAACTGCGGGCGGAGGCGGCCCCGGTCGTCGTCACTGCGGCCGGGAGCGGTCACGCCACCCGGTGACCGTTCTCCAGCTCCGCCGTGCCGGTGCCGTCGGCGAGGACGTCCAGGGCGGTCAGCACCCGGTGGCCGAGGGCGCCCGGGAGGAGGCCGGTGATCTCCTCCCGGGCGACCATGCGCCAGGACAGCAGTTCCTCCTCCTGCAGGCGGATGGCCTTGAGGTCGGCGTCCGTCAGGACACCACCGTCGTACAGGTACGCCACCAGCGGCGGACGGCCCGCGCCGTGCACCCAGTCCACCGCCAGCAGCCGGCCCGGCTCCCGGTCGAGCCCGATCTCCTCCAGCGTCTCGCGGCGCGCGCCCTGGCGCGGGGTCTCCCCGTCGTCCGACTCGATCGTGCCGCCCGGAAGCGCCCAGCCCTCGCGGTAGTTGGGCTCGACCAGCAGCACCCGCCCCTCGGCGTCCCGGAAGAGCGCGGCTGCACCGGCGAGGACCCGGGGCAGGCTCGCGATGTACGCGGCGAAGTCACCAGTCGTGGTCATTCAGGAAGGGTAACCAGCCGCCGTACGGCTACGGGGCGGCCGTCGCCAGGCGCAGGGTGCGTTCGGCCAGCGCACTGATCCGTACGCCGTCGAAGCCGAACACCGCGCTCCGGGCCGTGTCCTGAAGCGGGTCCTTCCACCGGGCGGGGATCGCGTCCGCGCCGGTGAGCACCCCGGCCACCGAGCCGGCCGTCGCCCCGTTGGAGTCGGTGTCCAGACCGCCGCGCACGGTCAGGGCGACGGTCCGGGTGAAGTCGCCGTCGCCGTACAGCAGCCCGGCGGTGAGGACGGCGGCGTTCGGGACGGTGTGGATCCAGCCGAGCCCGGCGGTCTCCGCGGCCAGCGTGGCCAGGGTCTCCTCCCACGGCAGCCGCGTCTCGTGCAGCGTCATGACCCGCCGTACGGCACGGGCGAGCCGGCTGCTAGCCGGGATCACACCGAGCGCGCTCTCCAGGGCGTCCCGCACGGTCGGCGCGGTGAACGCCGCCGCGATCAGCGCGGCCGCCCACATGGCGCCGTAGACGCCGTTGCCGGTGTGCGACAGCACCGCGTCCCGGCGGGCCAGGCCGGCGGCGGCCACCGGGTCGCCGGGGCGGGTCCAGCCGTGGACGTCGGCGCGGATCAACGCGCCGATCCACTCCTGGTAGGGGTTGTCGTACGTCGCCGTCAGCGGCGGCTTCAGCCCGTTCGCGAGATTGCGGTACGCCGCCCGTTCCGCGGTGAAGGTCTGCAGATACGGCAGCCGCAGCAGCCACAGCTCGCCCACCTGCTCCGTGCCGAAGCCGAAGCCGTACGTCTCCAGCAGGTGCAGGCCGAGGATCGCGTAGTCGACGTCGTCGTCGCGCACACTGCCGTGGATCCGGCCGCGCACACACTGGCGCCACTCCGGGCGCAGTACGGCGGTGTCGGCCGGGTCGACGGGCTCGGGCAGGTAGTCGGTGAGCGGCAGCGCCTCGGCCTTGCGCAGATAGCGGTCGATGCGCTCGCGGGTCCACACCTCGCCCTGCTCCACCGGTTTGCCGAGCATGTTCCCGGCGATCCGGCCGAGCCAGCCGCCGTGGACGCGGTCGGCGAGGCCCGGTCCTGTGGTGGTCATGGCTGCGGTGTACCCGTTTTCCCCAGCCGCCTCTCAGCGGCTTCCCAGCCTTCGGTCGGGGCATGACGGCGGGGGTCTCCTCCGGTTAAGGTCGCAGCGGCGCGACTGGCCCTGACGTGCGCGGGGCCCGGAGAGCAAGGGGAAAGCAAGGTGGCGGACGCTGCAGTGAACGAGACCCGTCGGGTGCTCATCGCCGCGGACAAGTTCAAGGGCTCGCTGACGGCCGTGCAGGTCGCCGAGCGGGTGACGGCCGGGCTGCGCCGGGTGGCGCCGGACCTGACGGTCGAGGCGCTGCCCGTGGCCGACGGCGGCGACGGGACCGTGGACGCGGCGGTCGCGGCCGGTTTCGAGCGCCGTGAGGTACGGGTCGCCGGGCCGCTGGGCCAGGAGGTGACCGCCGCGTTCGCGCTGCGCGGCGGGACCGCGGTCGTGGAGATGGCCGAGGCGAGCGGCCTCCAGCGCCTCCCGGCCGGCGTCTTCGCGCCCCTGACGGCCTCCACGTACGGCTCCGGCGAGCTGCTGCGGGCCGCGCTCGACGCGGGCGCCCGGACGATCGTGTTCGGCGTCGGCGGCAGCGCCACGACGGACGGCGGCGCGGGCATGCTGGCCGCGCTGGGTGCCCGGTTCCTGAACGAGGACGGCGAACCGGTGTCGCCGGGCGGCGGGGGACTGGCCGACCTGGCGCGTGCGGATCTGTCCGGCCTGGACGCGCGGCTGTCGTCCGTGGAGCTGGTGCTCGCCAGCGACGTCGACAACCCGCTGACCGGGCCGAAGGGCGCGCCCGCGGTGTACGGCCCGCAGAAGGGCGCCTCGCCGGACGACGTGGACACCCTGGACGCGGCCCTCGCCCACTTCGCCAAGGTGCTGGAGGCCGAGGTGGGGCCGCGGGCGGCGCAGTACGCGGCGTCGCCGGGCGCGGGCGCGGCGGGCGGCATCGGCTACGGCGCCCTGCTGCTGGGCGCCCGCTTCCGGCCCGGCATCGAGGTCATGCTGGACGTCCTGGGCTTCGCACCCGCGCTGGAGCGGGCCTCGCTGGTGATCACCGGTGAGGGGTCACTGGACGAGCAGACGCTGCACGGGAAGGCGCCGGCGGGGGTGGCCGCGGCGGCTCGCTCCGCGGGAAGGACCGTGGTGGCGGTGTGCGGGCGGCTGGCTCTGTCGCCGGAGGCGCTGCGGGGAGCGGGGATCGGCCGGGCCTACCCGCTGACCTCCGTCGAGCCGGACGTCGCCAAGTGCATCGCGGACGCGGGGCCGATTCTCGAGCGGGTCGCCGCGCAGATCGCTGAGGACTACCTGGGCTGAGGCCCCTGGGGGCTCCGCCCGCCCCCAGGTCGCGCGCACAGACGAAGGGCCCCGGACCGGGCAACGGTCCGGGGCCCTCGGCATGGGCGCCGCAGGCGTACGCGCCGCTACGGCAACTGCGCCGCCCGTGCCTCACGCCGGTTGTCGCGGAAGTTGTTCACCCGCCGAGCCGTGGCGAACAACGGAATCACCGCGCCCATGACCAGCTGCAGTGCACAGCCCGTCTGGAGGAGCAGCTGACCGCCCGGGGCGTCGAAGGCCCAGGCCGCCAGCAGGCCCATCGACAGGACGATCCAGGAGAGCATGGCCCCGGCCAGGCGCCCCCTGGGCTTCGGGTACTCCACCCGGCTCACCATCAGCCACGCCGTCCCCAGGATCGCCAGCAGCGTCGCCACGAAGGGCAGCTCCAGCAGGACGATGGAGACCACCGTCAGCGCCCCGAAGGGGCTGGGCATGCCCTGGAACATGCCGTCCTTCATGGTCACGCACGAGAAGCGGGCCAGGCGCAGGACGACGGCCAGGAGCACCACGATCGCCCCGAGCGCCGCCATTCTCTGGTGCGCGTCGTCCGCGACCATGCCGTAGACGAGGACGAAGTACGCGGGCGCGAGCCCGAAGCTGATCAGGTCGGACAGGTTGTCCAGCTCGGCGCCCATGGGCGAGGAACGCAGCTTGCGTGCCACCAGTCCGTCGAACAGGTCGAAGACGGCCGCGCAGAGCATCAGGATGACGGCCGTGGCGGCGCTGTGCCGCGCCATGCCCGCGGACTCGTCGTTGCCGGTCAGATGCGGGATCAGGATGCCGGTGGTGGTGAAGTACACGGCCATGAACCCGCACGTGGCGTTGCCGAGGGTGAGGGTGTCCGCTATCGACAGACGGAGAGAGAGGGGCATCTCCTCCTCTTCGTCCACCTCGTCGGCCTCGGGCACCCAGCCCGCCTGGGTCTCCGGATCAATCACGGTCAATGCGAGTCACCCCAGCCACGGTCTTCTGTCCGACCTCGACCGCGACCTCCACGCCCTCGGGCAGGTAGAGGTCGACACGCGAGCCGAAGCGGATCAGACCGATACGGTCGCCCTGCTCGACCTTCGTGCCCTGAGGGATGTAGGGCACGATGCGGCGGGCCACCGCGCCGGCGATCTGGATCATCTCGATGTCGCCGAGTTCGGTGTCGAAATGCCAGACTACGCGCTCGTTGTTCTCGCTCTCCTTGTTGAAAGCCGGAACAAAGCCGCCGGGGATGTGCTCGACGGACGTCACCGTGCCCGCGAGGGGCGCGCGGTTGACGTGGACGTTCAGCGGGCTCATGAAGATCGCGACGCGGGTGCGCCCGTCCTTCCACGGCATGATGCTCTGCACCACACCGTCGGCGGGCGAAATCACCCGGCCGGAGCCGATCTCGCGCTCGGGGTCGCGGAAGAACCACAGCATGCCCGCGGCGAGCGCGGTGGCGGGCACGGCCACGGCCTTGGCCGCGCCGGAGCGGCGGGCGCGGGCGAGGCTGAGGGCTGCGGTGGCGACGGTCGGGAGAAGCCACGGCGATGCTCCGCGCGCGAGGCGTACGCCGGCTCGGCTGTCGCGAGGTGCAGAGGTTTGGCTGTGGGGCATGGATGACCTTCGTAGCGGATGATGCCGCGCAAGACGGGGGACGGCGGCTTTCCGGGGATCGTACCGGTCGCGGGCTGCAACTGGGCAAGCCAGGCTGCCGAGTCGACGGCCGAAGAGTATCTACGGGGTGTGATCTTCTTCTCGAAGAAAACACCCCGTACCGGGACAATCAGCCCTGGAACCGATACTCTTCGAGCAGCCTGCGGCCGATGATCATTTTCTGGATCTCGGCGGTACCTTCACCGATGAGCAGCATCGGGGCCTCGCGGTAGAGGCGCTCGATCTCGTACTCCTTGGAGAAGCCGTAGCCGCCGTGGATCCGGAAGGCGTCCTCCACGACCTCCTTGCAGTACTCGGAGGCCAGGTACTTCGCCATGCCGGCCTCGAGGTCGTTCCGCTCGCCGGAGTCCTTCTTGCGCGCGGCGTTGACCATCATCGCATGGGCCGCCTCGACCTTGGTCGCCATCTCGGCCAGCTTGAACTGGATGGCCTGGTGCTGGGCGATCGGCTTGCCGAAGGTGTGCCGCTGCTGGGCGTACTGCACGCCGAGCTCGAAGGCGCGCTGGGCGACGCCACAGCCGCGCGCCGCCACGTTGACCCGGCCGACCTCGACGCCGTCCATCATTTGGTAAAAACCTCGGCCGGTGACGCCGCCGAGCACCCGATCGGCCGGAAGGCGCAGGCCGTCCATGATCAACTCGGTGGTGTCGACGCCCTTGTAGCCCATCTTGTCGATCTTGCCGGGGATGGTGAGGCCCGGCCGGACCTCGCCGAAGCCCGGCTCCTTCTCGATCAGGAAGGTGGTCATCGACTTGTGGGGCGCCGTGCCCTCGGGGTGACCCTCGTCACTCCGGACCAGCACGGCCACCAGGGACGACGTCCCGCCGTTCGTCAGCCACATCTTCTGGCCGTTCAGGACGTACTCGTCGCCGTCCTTGACCGCCTTGGAGGTGATCGCCGACACGTCGGAGCCCAGACCCGGCTCCGACATCGAGAAGGCGCCCCGGATGTCGCCGGCCGCCATGCGCGGCAGGAAGTGGTCCTTCTGCTCCTGCGTGCCGTGCTGCTTGAGCATGTACGCGACGATGAAGTGGGTGTTGATGATGCCGGACACCGACATCCAGCCGCGGGCGATCTCCTCCACGCACAGCGCGTAGGTGAGCAGCGACTCGCCCAGGCCGCCGTACTCCTCGGGGATCATCAGACCGAACAGGCCGAGTTCCTTCAGGCCGTCCACGATCTGCTGCGGGTACTCGTCGCGGTGCTCCAGCTCGGTCGCGACAGGAATGATCTCCTTGTCGACAAAGTCCCGGACGGTGGAGAGGATCTCCTGCTGGACGTCGGTCAGACCGGCGGTCTGGGCGAGGCGCGCCATTACTTCTCCTGCTGCTTCAGCTCCGGGCGGCCGGGCTGCTCGCCGCCGCGCTCCTTGATGTACGTCTCGGTGGGCACCATGACCTTGCGGCGGAAGACACACACCAGGGTGCCGTCCTGCTTGTAGCCCTTGGTCTCGACGTAGACGATCCCGCGGTCGTTCTTCGACTTCGACGGCCACTTGTCCAGCACCGTCGTCTCGCCGTAGATCGTGTCGCCGTGGAAGGTCGGCGCCACGTGCTTCAGCGACTCGATCTCCAGGTTGGCGATCGCCTTGCCGGAGATGTCCGGCACGGACATGCCGAGCAGGAGGGAGTAGATGTAGTTCCCGACGACGACGTTCTTGCCGAAGTCCGTCGTCTTCTCCGCATAGTTGGTGTCCATGTGGAGCGGGTGGTGGTTCATGGTGAGGAGACAGAACAGGTGGTCGTCGTACTCCGTGACCGTCTTGCCCGGCCAGTGCTTGTACGTCGCCCCGACCTCGAACTCCTCGTAGGTGCGTCCGAACTGCATCGCGCTCAGGCCTCCGGGATCTCGAACTTCGACGTGCGCTGCATGCCGGCGGCCCGGCCCTTGCCCGAGATGACCAGGGCCATCTTGCGGCTGGCCTCGTCGATCATCTCGTCGCCGAGCATCGCGGAGCCCTTCTTGCCGCCCGCCTCGGACGTGTAGTAGTCGTACGCGTCCAGGATCAGCTCGGCGTGGTCGTAGTCCTCCTGCGAGGGCGAGAAGATCTCGTTGGACGCCTCGACCTGGCCCGGGTGCAGCACCCACTTGCCGTCGAAGCCGAGCGCGGCGGCGCGCTGGGCGACCGCGCGGTAGCCCTCGACGTTGCGGATCTGCAGGTAGGGACCGTCGATGGCCTGGAGGTTGTTGGCGCGGGCGGCCATCAGGATCTTCATCAGGATGTAGTGGTAGGCGTCCGCCGGGTAGCCGGGCGGCTGCTCGCCCACGACGAGGGACTTCATGTTGATGGAGGCCATGAAGTCGGCCGGGCCGAAGATGATGGTCTCGACGCGCGGGGAGGCCTGCGCGATCGCGTTGACGTTGTTCAGGCCCTGGGCGTTCTCGATCTGCGCCTCGATGCCGATCTTGCCGACCTCGAAGCCCATGGTCTTCTCGATCTGGGTCAGCAGGAGGTCCAGGGCGACGACCTGCTCGGCCGTCTGCACCTTCGGCAGCATGATGCAGTCGAGGTTCTGGCCGGCGCCCTCGACGACCGTGACGACGTCACGGTACGTCCACTCGGTCGTCCAGTCGTTGACGCGCACGACCCGCGTCTTGCCCGTCCAGTCGCCCTCGTTGAGGAACTTGACGATGGTGTGCCGCGCCTCGGGCTTGGCGAGGGGCGCGCAGGCGTCCTCCAGGTCCAGGAAGACCTGGTCCGCCGGGAGGCCCTGCGCCTTCTCCAGGAAGCGCGGGTTGCTGCCCGGTACGGCCAGGCAGGAGCGCCGCGGGCGAAGGCGGTTGACAGGGGTGGTCATGCGGGGACCTCCAGGGGGTCGAGCTTGTTCGCTTTCCGGATCTCGTCGACGATGCGGCCGATGATTCCGGTGATGTCGAAGTCCTTCGGGGTGAAGACGGCGGCCACTCCGGCGGCCCTGAGCTGCTCGGCGTCACCATTCGGGATGATGCCACCAGCGATCACGGGTATATCTGTGGCACCGGCCACACGCAGCCGCTGGAGTACGTCCGGCACCAGCTGGGCGTGCGAGCCGGACAGGATCGACAGGCCGACCGCGTGCACGTCCTCGGCGAGGGCCGCGTCCACGATCTGTTCGGGCGTCAGCCGGATGCCCTGGTAGACCACCTCGAAGCCGGCGTCACGCGCGCGAACGGCGATCTGCTCGGCGCCGTTGGAGTGCCCGTCCAGGCCCGGCTTGCCGACCAGGAAGCGCAGCTTGCCGACGCCCAGGTCGCGGGCGGTGGCGTCGACCTTGGCCCGGACCTCGGCGAGCGCGGAGCCCGGCTCGGCGGCGACGGCCACCGGTGCGGAGGAGACCCCGGTGGGCGCCCGGAACTCGCCGAACACCTCGCGCAGGGCCCCGGCCCACTCGCCGGTCGTGACCCCGGCGCGGGCGCACTCCAGCGTGGCCTCCATCAGGTTGTCCGTGCCCTTGGCGGCCTCCTTCAGCCGCTCCAGCGCCTTGCAGGGGCGCGGGTGGTTGAAGGGCGGCTGGTAGCGCGTGTCGCGCCAGTTCTGCAGCCCGGCGATGACCCGGGCCTCGACCGCCGGGTCGACCGTCATGATCGCGGTGTCCAGGTCGGCCGTCAGCGGGTTCGGCTCGGTGCCCTCGAAGGCGTTGACACCGATGATCTTCTCCTCGCCGGACTCGATCCGGGCGCGGCGCTCGGCGTGCGAGGCGACGAGCTGCGACTTCAGGTAGCCGGACTCCACGGCGGCCATGGCGCCGCCCATCTCCTGGATCCGGTCGATCTCGGCGAGGGCGTCCGCGACCAGCTGGTCCACCTTCGCCTCGATCACCTTCGAGCCCTCGAAGATGTCCTCGTACTCCAGCAGATCGCTCTCGTACGCCAGCACCTGCTGGATGCGCAGGCTCCACTGCTGGTCCCAGGGCCGGGGCAGGCCCAGGGCCTCGTTCCAGGCCGGCAGCTGTACGGCACGCGCGCGTGCGTCCTTGGAGAGGGTGACCGCCAGCATCTCCAGCACGATCCGCTGGACGTTGTTCTCGGGCTGCGCCTCCGTCAGGCCTAGGGAGTTGACCTGGACGCCGTACCGGAAGCGGCGCTGCTTGGGGTCCTCGATGCCGTACCGCTCGCGCGTGACCTTGTCCCAGATGCGGCCGAAGGCCCGCATCTTGCACATCTCCTCGATGAAGCGGACGCCCGCGTTGACGAAGAAGGAGATGCGGGCGACCACGTCACCCATGCGCTCCTGCGGCACCTGGCCGGAGTCACGGACGGCGTCGAGGACGGCGATGGCGGTGGACATCGCGTACGCGATCTCCTGCACCGGCGTGGCCCCGGCCTCCTGCAGGTGGTAGCTGCAGATGTTGATCGGGTTCCACTTCGGGATGTGGGAGACCGTGTACGCGATCATGTCCGTCGTCAGGCGGAGCGAGGGCCCCGGCGGGAAGACGTGGGTCCCGCGGGACAGGTACTCCTTGACGATGTCGTTCTGGGTCGTGCCCTGGAGCTTGGTGATGTCCGCGCCCTGCTCCTCGGCGACGACCTGGTAGAGCGCCAGCAGCCACATGGCGGTGGCATTGATCGTCATCGAGGTGTTCATCTGCTCCAGCGGGATGTCCTGGAACAGCCGGCGCATGTCACCGAGGTGCGCGACGGGCACGCCGACCCGGCCGACCTCGCCGCGGGCGAGGATGTGGTCGGGGTCGTAGCCGGTCTGCGTCGGCAGGTCGAACGCCACCGACAGACCGGTCTGGCCCTTGGCGAGATTGCGCCGGTACAGCTCGTTGGACGCCTCGGCCGTGGAGTGGCCGGCGTACGTCCGCATGAGCCACGGACGGTCCTTCTGACGCTCTGTCATCTGCGGCTCTCAGACGTTCCGGAAGCGGTTGATGGCGTCGATGTGCTGGGCGCGCATCTCCTCGTCGCGCACACCGAGGCCTTCCTCGGGCGCGAGGCAGAGCACGCCGACCTTGCCCTGGTGCAGGTTGCGGTGGACGTCGTACGCCGCCTGACCGGTCTCCTCAAGGGAGTACACCTTCGACAGGGTCGGGTGGATCTTGCCCTTGGCGATGAGGCGGTTGGCCTCCCAGGCCTCGCGGTAGTTGGCGAAGTGGGAGCCGATGATCCGCTTCAGGGACATCCACAGGTAGCGGTTGTCGTACTCGTGCATGTAGCCCGAGGTCGAGGCGCAGGTGGTGATGGTGCCGCCCTTGCGGGTGACGTAGACGCTCGCGCCGAAGGTCTCGCGGCCGGGGTGCTCGAAGACGATGTCGATGTCCTCGCCGCCGGTGAGCTCGCGGATGCGCTTGCCGAAGCGCTTCCACTCCTTCGGGTCCTGGGTGTGCTCGTCCTTCCAGAACTTGTAGCCCTCGGCGTTGCGGTCGATGATCGACTCGGCGCCCATCGAGCGGCAGATGTCCGCCTTCTGCTCGCTGGAGACGACACAGATCGGGTTGGCGCCGCCGGCCAGGGCGAACTGGGTGGCGTAGGAGCCGAGGCCGCCGCTCGCGCCCCAGATGAGCACGTTGTCGCCCTGCTTCATGCCGGCGCCGTTGCGGGAGACCAGCTGGCGGTAGGCGGTGGAGTTCACCAGGCCCGGGGCCGCGGCCTCCTCCCAGCTGAGGTGGCCCGGCTTCGGCATCAGCTGGTTGGACTTGACCAGGGCGATCTCGGCGAGGCCGCCGAAGTTGGTCTCGAAGCCCCAGATGCGCTGCTCGGGGTCGAGCATGGTGTCGTTGTGGCCGTCGGAGGACTCCAGCTCGACCGACAGGCAGTGCGCGACGACCTCGTCACCGGGCTTCCAGGCGTTCACGCCCGGGCCGGTGCGCAGGACGACGCCCGCGAGGTCGGAGCCGATGATGTGGTACGGCAGGTCGTGGCGCTTGGCCAGCTCGTTGGTGCGGCCGTAGCGCTCCAGGAACCCGAACGTGGACAGCGGCTCGAAGATCGAGGTCCACACCGAGTTGTAGTTGACCGAGGAGGCCATGACGGCCACCAGGGCCTCACCCGGGCCGAGTTCCGGCACGGGGACCTCGTCGAGGTGGATCGACTTGCGCGGGTCCTTGTCGCGGGTCTGCAGGCCCGCGAACATCTCCGTCTCGTCCTTGTGCACGGTGATCGCGCGGTACGAGTCGGGGAGCGGCAGGGCGGCGAAGTCGGCGGACGTGGCGTCCTTCGACTGGATCGCGTCCAGGATGTCCTTCACGGTCACGGTGTTGCCTCCGGCGGTGAGCGCCCTGAGGGAGGGGCGCTGAGGGTTCGTCGGTGCTGCTGCTTGGGAGTGCTGCTGAGGGTTTTGAGAGGGTTGCCGTCGGTTCGGCTCGGTGGTGCTTCGGCAGCGCTTTGTGGCGCGGGAGGTTGCCTGTGACGCAGGCGTCCGGGCGCTCGGGCCATGAGCCCTTGGGGACAGCCGGCGAGCGAATGGTCTCTGCTCGCCGGCCGCCCGGACACCTTCAACGTATGACACCGCGTGTCAGGTGGCAAGGCACTGAGTGCCAGAGCTTGCCCTCAGATGAAATCTTTACTTGACAGATGAGCGATGATCGATCGAATGCGGTCCCGAGTGAGGGTGAAAAGGTGCGCTGACATGCAAAAACGGCCACCCGGGGGGTGGCCGTTGTCACAGTCGGAAACGCGGGTTCAGCGCTCCTTGAGGGCCTGTTCGATGGTGCGCATGACCTCGTGCAGCGGCGCGTCGGTGTGGGCGACCGTCACGAGCACCTCGCCCTGCACGGAAGCCGTGGCGGCCGCCGGTCGCGGAGCCGTGCCGCGCCCCGCCCCGATCCCGGTGCCGAACGTCTTCCGCACGATCGCGAAGGCGTGGTCGAGCTGGGCCTCGACGTCCCCCTGGCCGCCCGCCCGCAGCCAGCGCCTGAGGACGTGGTTGTGGGCCGTGACGACCGCGGAGGCGGCCACCTCGGCCAGCAGCGGGTCGTCGTTGGCGTCGTCCGCGTGCGCGTGCTCGTCGAAGTGGCCGAGGAGGTAGCGGGTGAAGAGGCGCTCGTAGCGGGCCACCGAGGCGATCTCGGCCTCCCTCAGGGTCGGCACCTCGCGGGTCAGCTTGTAACGGGCGACCGAGATCTCCGGCGCGGCCGCGTACATCCTCATGACTTCCTTGATGCCGCGGCACACGGTGTCGAGCGGGTGCTCGTGCGCGGGGGCGGCGTTGAGCACCGCCTCGGCGCGGATCAGCGTGTCGTCGTGGTCCGGGAAGATCGCCTCTTCCTTGGAGCGGAAGTGGCGGAAGAACGTACGGCGGGCGACTCCGGCGGCGGCCGCGATCTCGTCGACGGTGGTCGCCTCGTACCCCTTGGTCGCGAAGAGCTCCATGGCTGCGGCCGCCAGTTCTCGGCGCATCTTGAGCCGCTGGGCGGCGGCGCGGCTGCCTGCGGCACTTTCCGGCGCGTCGGGCGTAGCTGGTGTACGTGAGGACTTGGCGGGCTGGGACATGACCCGAACGTACTGCATGTGCGCAGTTCGGTGCGCGGGTGAGGGGGTTGTCCCGTCCCGGGAGCCACCCCCGCCCCAGGAGGGCGGGGGCACGTCCGCGGGGCCGAGCAGTCCGCCCCAGTCCGTCTCCGCGTCGGACCAGTCGCCGGCGCCGTCAGCGGCGGGCATACTCGCGGAAGCCACGGCCGGTCTTGCGGCCGAGGCAGCCCGCGGCCACCAGGTGCTCCAGCAGCGGGGCCGGGGCCAGGCCGGGGTCGCGGAACTCGCGGTGCAGGACCTTCTCGATGGCCAGCGAGACGTCCAGGCCGACCACGTCCAGCAGCTCGAAGGGGCCCATCGGGTAGCCGCCGCCGAGCTTCATCGCCGCGTCGATGTCGTCCAGGGACGCGTAGTGCTCCTCGACCATCTTGATGGCGTTGTTCAGGTACGGGAACAGCAGCGCGTTCACGATGAAGCCGGCCCGGTCGCCGCAGTCCACCGCGTGCTTCTTGATCTTCGCGCAGACCTCGCGGACGGTCGCGTGGACATCGTCGGCCGTCAGTACGGTCCGCACGACCTCGACCAGCTTCATGGCCGGTGCCGGGTTGAAGAAGTGCATGCCGATGACGTCCTGCGGGCGCGAGGTGGCGCGGGCACAGGCCACGACGGGCAGCGAGGAGGTGGTGGTGGCGAGGACCGCACCGGGCTTGCAGACCTTGTCCAGCGTGGCGAACAGCTGCTGCTTGATCTGCAGGTCCTCGGCGATCGCCTCGACGGCCAGGTCGACCTCGGCGAAGGAGTCGTAGGACCCGGCCGGGGTGATCCGGTCCAGGATCTGCGCGGCGGCCTCGGCGGTCAGCCGGCCCTTGTCGACGGAGCGCGAGAGCGACTTGCCGATCCGGGCCTTGGCGGCCTGGGCCTTCTCCTCGCTGCGGGCGGCGAGGACGACGTCGTAGCCCGCCTTGGCGAAGACCTCGGCGATGCCGGAGGCCATGGTGCCGGAGCCGGCGACGCCGACCGAGCGCACCTCGCGCCCCTGAGCCGTCGCACCGTCCGCCGCCGGGGTCAGGGCGTCCGGGACCACCGTGGCGCTGCCCGGCGCCTCGTAGCTGTAGAAGCCGCGCCCGGACTTGCGGCCGGTCAGGCCCGCCTCGCTGAGCTGCTTCAGGATCGGGGCCGGGGCGTGCAGCCGGTCGTGGGACTCGGCGTACATGGCCTCCAGGACCGTACGCGCGGTGTCGATGCCGATCAGGTCCAGCAGCGCGAGCGGGCCCATCGGCAGACCGCAGCCGAGCCGCATCGCCGCGTCGATGTCCTCGCGGGAGGCGTACCGGGCCTCGTACATCGCGGCGGCCTGGTTGAGGTAGCCGAAGAGCAGGCCGTCCGCGACGAAACCGGGGCGGTCGCCGACCGCGACCGGCTCCTTGCCCAGCTCGATCGCGAGGTCCGTCACCGCGGCGACGGCACCCGGCGCGGTCAGCACCGAGGAGACGATCTCGACCAGCTTCATGGCCGGCGCCGGGTTGAAGAAGTGCAGGCCGAGCACGCGCTCGGGGCGGGCCGAGTCGGCGGCAAGGCGGGTGACGGACAGGGCGTTGGTGCCGGTGGCGAGGATCGTCTCCGGGCGGACGACGCCGTCCAGCTCGCGGAAGATCTTGTGCTTGACCTCGTACGACTCCGGGGCCACCTCGATGACGAGGTCGGCGTCGGCGGCCGCCGCGAGGTCGGTGGTGGTGCGGACCCGGGCCAGGGCGTCGGCGCGCTCCTGCTCGGTGAGCCGGCCGCGCTCCACGCAGTGGGCGGTGCGGGCCTCCAGGGCGGCGACGCAGCTCGCGGCCTGGGCCTCGCTGATGTCGATGCCGATCACCTCGCGGCCCGCCTTGGCGAGGACCTCGGTGATGCCGGTGCCCATGGTGCCGAGGCCGACGACGGCGATCGTCTTGAGCGGGGACAGGCTTGAGTCGGAAAGGGGAGTGGCCATCGCGGGACTCCAGGAATGAGGGTGACGACGAGGAGAACGCGCCGGGTGCGCCGAGGGGCGCACCACGGAGCGGAAAGGGATGCGGGTGTTGCCGGGCTGCGAGCGCACACGCCCGGTGCCGCCGGGTGCCACGGGCGTGGCACACGCCCGCGATCGGCAATCGGCAGGGAATCCGACCGGCCCTGTCCCGGAGCCGGGTCGTACTGCGGTACACGTACGTACCGAACCGACTTCGCCTGCTACGGCTGCGTCACCAAACCGTGGCCGGCGGAAAGCGCGAGTGGGTAACTCGCTCGTCTGAGCTTAACCCGCGGGTAACGAGCACGCCAGACCTGAGTCCGACCGGAGTTTGTGATGTAGCTCCCTCGAGCCCCGCCACCCGCCTACGCTGGACTTCGTGGACGAAGAGTTGCGATCGCTCACGGAGCGCTTACGGCAGGAGTCGCGCGGCTCGGTGGCGTTCGACCGGCTGCTGGTGACCGAGGACCACGACGAACTCGCGGAGGTGCTCACCGCACCCGGACAGCCGCTGTGGGCCAGGGAACTGGCCGCGTTCCGGCTCGGCCTCGCCGGCGACCGGCGCGCCTTCGAGTCCCTGGTGCTCCTGCTCAACCACCGCGACCCCCCGCGCTGTGCCTCCGCCGCCCATGCCCTCGCCCGCCTCGGCGACCCCCGCACGGCCCGCGCCGCGGCGGCCCTGGCCACCAACGAACTCCGCGTCGCCTACGCCCTGCACCCGGTACGGCTCCTGACCGACCTGCGCGCTCCCGAGTCCGTGCCCGCCCTGATCACCACCCTGGAACGCCGGCTGCGCCCGCACGACCCCTACCGCCGCGTCGCCCTGGCCTGCGTCGAGGGACTCGGCACCCTCGGCGACGCCCGGGCCCGCCGCGTCCTGAAGGAGGCCCTGGCCCACCCCTCCCTGGCGGAGGCGGCGGTGCGGGCGCTGGCGCGGATCCCGGAGCCCAGGGAGGTGACCTGACCGGGGTCAGCCGGTCAGTTCCTTCACATAGCGCACCTCCGGCACGGGCACCCCGTCCACGTCGAAGGGCTCCTCCGCGCCGTCGGACCGGAATCCGGCGCGCTCGTAGAAGCGACGGGCGGCGGCGTTCTCCTTCAGGACCCACAGGAGGACGCGGGGGTACGAGGAGCACTGCTCGACCGACGCCGACAGCAACGCCCCTCCGCACCCACGGCCGAGGTGCGCCGGATCCACGTAGATCGCGTACAACTCCGCGTCCGCCGTGCGCACTTCACCGTCCCGGTACGGCCCGAACGCCGCCCACCCGAGGACCTCTCCCGCCCGCTCGGCGACCAGGTGGACGACGGAGCCGTCCCCCTGGTCGAACCGGGCCCGGCGCCGCTCGGCGTCCGCGGCGACGCCGAGTCCGTCGAGGTACGCCTGCGGCATCAGTCCCCGATAGGCGTGCTGCCAGCCACGGATGCGGATCTCGGAGACCCGGTCGCAGTCGGCGAGGTCCATCGGGCGGACATACGTCAGCGGTTCGTCCATGCCCGCACCCTAGTGCTCCATGCCCGCACCCTAGTGCGGCGCCCGCCGGACCGGGACGTCGCAGGGCACGAGGGCGGTCGTCCGGCCGGATCCCGGAGGACCGCCACCTGACGGTGAAACCCCTGCCCGCCTAGTCGCTCACCACCGCGAGTGCCTCGATCTCCATCAGGAACTCCGGGGCCACCAGGGCGGCCACCTGGACCGCGGAGGACGCCGGGAGGCGGTCGTCGGGTATGTGGGTCGCGCGGGCCGCGCGGATGGCCGGGAGGTGGGCCGTGTCGGTGACGAAGTACGTCAGTTTCACCACGTGTTCGAAGCCGGCGCCGGCCGCGGCCAGGCAGCGCTCCAGGTTCTCGAAGACCTGGCGGGCCTGGGCCGCGGGGTCGCCCTCGCCGACCAGCTTGCCGTTCCCGTCCAGGGGGAGCTGGCCGGAGACGGCGACGAAGCGGCCGGTCGCCGAGACGACGTGGCTGTACTGGGCCGCGGGGGCCACACCGTCGGGGGCGGGGATGCGCGTCGGTTCGGTCATGGCTCCATGGTGGACCGTCCCACTGACAACGCCCCGGACGGCGACGGCGTGACGGGCCCCCGGCGCCCGCAGGAGCCGTCGGCGCCCGCCGAGGCTACCGGCGCAAGCCCAGCAGGCCGTGCAGGGCCGAGCCGCGGGACGACGTCGACGCCGCCTTCGCCGCCAGTGGTTTCGGGTCGGGCGACTTCGCGCAGACCGCGTCGGCGCCACCCGAACCCGCGCCGCGCGGCACCCTGCCGTCCGTCAGATACGCCGCGAGGTACTTGTCCAGGCAGGCGTTCCCGCTCAGTGTGATGCCGTGGTTGCCGCCGCCCTCCTCGACCACCAGGCTGGACCGGGCGAGCAGCCGGTGCACCGCGACCCCGCCGGGGTACGGCGTGGCCGCGTCGTCCGTCGCCTGGAAGAGCAGCGCCGGCGGCAGTCCGGTGTTGGCGATGTTCACCGGCCGGCGCCTGGCGGCCGGCCAGAACGCGCACGGCGCGTTGTACCAGGCGTTGTTCCAGGCCATGAAGGGCGCCTTGCCGTAGACCCGCCAGGTGTCGGCGCGCCACCGGTTCCAGCTGCCGGGCCAGGAGGCGTCACGGCACTGCACCGCCGCATAGATGCTGTACCCGTTGTCCCCCGAGCCGCCCACGGCACCGAAGTTCTGGTACGCCTCCACCAGCGGCCCGGTCTTGCCCTCGCGCACGTACGCCGCGAACGCCTCGGCGAGGTAGGGCCAGTAACCGTCGTAGTAGCCGCCGGGGATGAAGGTGTCCTCCAACTCGGCGGCACCCACCTTGCCTTCGGCCGGCTTCTTCGCCAGCGCCGCCCGCATCGCGTACCACCCGGCCTCGATCTCCGCGGGATCCTTGCCGAGGTGGTACGTGGAGTCGTACCGGGCGATCCAGGCCATCAGCGCGCGATGGCGGTCGTTGAAGGCGTACTCCTGGGCGAGGTTGTCCTGGTACCAGACGCCGGTCGGGTCGACGATCGAGTCCAGCACCAGGCGACGCACCCGCTGCGGATACAGCCTCGCGTAGACCGCGCCGAGGTAGGTGCCGTAGGAGTAGCCGAAGTAGCTGATCCTCCGCGCGCCGAGCGCCCGGCGGACGGCGTCCATGTCCCGCGCGGCGCTCACCGTGTCCATGTACGGCAGCAGGTCGGCGTACTTGCGGCCGCAGGCGGCGGCGAAGGACTTCGCGCGTGCCAGGTTGGTCCGCTCCAGCGCGGCCGTGGCGGGCACGGTGTCCGGGCGCACCGTCCTGAAGTGGCCCGGCGCGCAGTTCAGGGCCGGGCTGCTCCTGCCCACCCCGCGCGGGTCGAAGCCGATGACGTCGTACTGCGCGGCCACGTCACGGGGCAGGGCCGAGGCGACGAAACCGGCGAGCGTCAGTCCGCTGCCACCGGGCCCGCCGGGGTTGACCAGCAGCGGTCCCTGGGAGGTCTTCGCGGTGTGCGGGACGCGGGAGAGGGCGAGCGTGATCTGCCGTCCCGACGGGTGCGCCTGGTCCAACGGGACCTTCAACAAGGCGCACTGGAGCGTCGGATAGTCGCCGGTGCCGCACTTCTTCCAGCTGAGGTGTGCCGACGGCGCGGCCCCCGCGGGAACGGCGGTGACCGAGCCGGCCAGTACGGCGGCGGCTGCGCACAGCACGGCTGCGCGTGTTCTCATGCGTTCTCCCGGGACGGAGGTGTCGACGGACCGCGAGGGTCACATCTTTCGCCGGATCGTCCCGGAATCGGTGCTCTGAAGACCGCGTTATAGGCATAGTTGACCCGTTTGGGTTCTCACAGGAGCGTGAGCTGGGTCGGTTCGGCCGCGGCCGGGGGCTCGGCCGGCCGGGCCGGGCGGATCCGGCGGGCCAGGCCCGGACGGGTGGGCCCGATGCCGTACTCCTCGGCCAGCTCGTGCACCTGACGGGTGATCCGGCGCTGGTACCACTTGGGCGCGTAGGCGCCCTCCGCGTACAGCCGTTCGTAGCGCCGCACCAGGTGCGGATGGTGCTGCCCGAGCCAGGCCATGAACCACTCCCGCGCGCCGGGCCGCAGATGCAGCACCAGGGGGGTGACGGAGGTGGCCCCGGCCGCCGCGATCGCCCGTACCGTGGCCCGCAGCCGTTCCGGGTGGTCGCTCAGGAACGGGATGACCGGCGCCATCAGCACCCCGCAGCCGATGCCGTGCTCGCCCAGGGTGCGCACCACCTCCAGGCGGCGTTCCGGCGCGGGCGTGCCCGGCTCCACCGTGCGCCACAGCTCGGGGTCGAGGAAGCCGATGGAGACGGAGATGCCGATGTCCGTCACCTCGGCCGCGCGGACCAGCAGGTCCAGGTCGCGCAGGATCAGGGTGCCCTTGGTCAGGATCGAGAACGGGTTGGCGTGCTCGGTGAGGGCGGAGATGATGCCCGGCATCAGGCGGTAGCGGCCCTCCGCGCGCTGGTAGCAGTCGACGTTCGTGCCCATCGCCACGTGGTCTCCCTGCCAGCGGCGGGAGGCGAGCTGGCGGCGCAGCACCTCGGGTGCGTTCACCTTGACCACGATCTGGGTGTCGAAGCCGATGCCGGTGTCGAGGTCCAGATAGCTGTGCGTCTTCCTGGCGAAACAGTAGACGCATGCGTGCGTGCAGCCCCGGTACGGATTGACGGTCCACTCGAACGGCATGCGCGAGGCGCCCGGCACCCGGTTGAGCACCGAACGCGCCCGGACCTCGTGGAAGGTGATCCCGCGGAACTCGGGCGTGTCGAACGTGCGGGTGGTGACGGCGTCCGCGCCGAACAGCGCCGCCTCGGCGGCCCGGCCGTGTTCGCTCTCGCCCGTGAGGTTCTCCCAGCGCATGACGCCTCCTCGGTAGCACTGCCGCACACAATAGAACATCTGTTCCCATGATCGTGCGACCGGCCGTGCGACCAGCCGCGACCAGCCGGGCGATCCGGCCCTGGCCCGGTCGTGCGACCTCGTTGGCCACCCCGATTTGGGCGGCCGGGCACCGGGGTGGTTGGCTTTCCCCAACCCCGAGAAACACGGTCCTGGAGGAACGCAATGGCGCAGGTCGAGGCCACTACGGAGCGGGTCGTCGCGGCGGACGCGGAGAAGGTGTTCGACGCCCTCGCCGACTACCGCGGCACGCGGCAGAAGCTGCTGTCCGAGCACTTCAGCGAGTACGAGGTCCGCGAGGGCGGCGACGGCGAGGGCACCCTCGTGCACTGGAAGCTCCAGGCCACCAGCAAGCGGGTGCGCGACTGCCTCCTGGAGGTCAGTGAGCCCACCGACGGCGAGCTGGTCGAGAAGGACCGCAACTCCTCCATGGTCACCACGTGGCGCGTCACCCCCGCCGGCGAGGGGAGGTCCCGGGTCGTCGTCACCACCACCTGGAAGGGCGCGGGCGGCATCGGCGGCTTCTTCGAGAAGACCTTCGCGCCCAAGGGTCTCGGCCGGATCTACGACGCCGTGCTCGCCAGGCTCGCCGCCGAGGTCGAGAAGTAGGCCCAAACCCTGCACGGTGAAGGGGTGTTGGCCTTCCGGTTGGCCCCTTCACCGGTTCGAGTGGATATCCATCCCGTCCGGAACGATGCCGTAACTCACCGCAGTTGTTCACAGTTGACGCTTAACGCGGGAAATGTGACAGGTGCGACGAGGGGAGCGGTACGTGGGCGGGACGACTCTGATGCGGGACGAGCCGCTCACGGCGCCCCCCGGGGCACCCGCGGCCCCACCGGCCGGGAGTGCCGGACTCGGCGCGCGCCGCGTGGGGCTGGTGTTCTTCGGGCTGATGCTCGCCCTGCTCCTCGCGGCGCTCGACCAGATGATCGTCGCGACCGCGCTGCCCAAGATCGTCGGTGAACTGCACGGCCTGGACCGGATGTCCTGGGCGATCACCGCCTACCTGCTCACCTCCACCATCGGCCTGCCGCTCTACGGCAAGCTCGGCGACCTCGTCGGCCGCAAGGGCGTCTTCCAGTTCGCCATCGCCGTCTTCGTCCTCGGCTCCGCACTCGCCGGCCGGGCGCAGACCATGGACCAGCTGATCGCCTTCCGCGCGATCCAGGGCGTGGGCGCGGGCGGGCTCATGATCGGCGTGCAGGCGATCATCGCCGACATCGTGCCGCCCCGGCAGCGCGGCCGCTACATGGGCCTGATCGGCGCCGCCTTCGGCGTCGCCTCCGTCGCCGGGCCGCTGCTCGGCGGGTACTTCACCGATCACCTCTCCTGGCGCTGGTGCTTCTACGTCAACGTCCCCTTCGGCCTGGTCACCCTCGCCGTCGTCACCGTGGTGCTGAAGCTGCCCAGGCCGACCGGCCGCGGGCGCTTCGACGTCCTCGGCGCGCTGCTGCTTGCCGCCGCCTCCACCTGCCTGGTCCTGCTCACCAGTTGGGGTGGCACCGAGTACGCCTGGGGCTCCCGGCAGATCCTCGGTCTCGGCGCCGGCGCGCTCGCCGCCGTGGTCCTCTTCCTCGTCGCCGAGCGCTTCGCCGCCGAACCCCTCATCCCGCTCAGGCTGTTCCGCGACTCCGTGTTCAACGTCAGCGCCCTGGTGGGGCTCGTGATCGGCATCGCCCTGTTCGGCGCCGCCAGCTATCTGCCGACCTTCCTGCAGATGGTCGACGGGGCCAGTGCCACCGGGTCCGGGCTGCTGATGCTGCCCATGATGGCCGGGATCGTCGGCGCCTCCGTCATCGGCGGGCAGCTCATCAGCCACACCGGCCGCTACAAGATCTTCCCCGTGCTCGGCGGCGCCGTCTCCGCCGTCGGCATGTGGCTGCTGTCCCGGCTCGCAGTGGACACCCCCCGGCTGCACTACAGCATCTGGATGGCCGTACTCGGGGCCGGCATCGGCATGGTGATGCCCGTGCTGGTCCTCGCCGTGCAGAACTCCGTACGGCCCGCCGACCTCGGCACCGCCACCAGCGCCAACAACTACTTCCGGCAGATCGGCGGCAGCGTCGGCGCCGCGGTCTTCGGCACCCTCTTCGCGGACCGGCTGACCTCCTCGCTGCACAAGGAGCTGCCCCCGCACGCGGGCGCGGCGCTGCCCGACCCCGAGTCCCTCACCCCGCAGCTCGTGCACGCGCTGCCCCCGGCCCTGCGCGACGCCTACATCCGCGCCTACGCCGACGCGATGCCCCGGATCTTCCTCCACCTCGTCCCGGTGCTCGTCCTCGGCCTGGTCATCGCCTTCTTCCTCAAGGAGAAACCTCTGGTGTCCCACCACACCGCCGAAACAGAGCCCGAGACCGTGAACCCCCCGATCCCGCAGGCCCGTTCGCCGCACGCCGCCGCCGGCATCCCCGTCTGCGGCACGGTCCAGCACTCCGACGGCACCGTGGTGCCCCGCGCGGCGCTCACCCTCATCGACGTCGCCGGGCAGCAGATCGGGCGCGGCGCGAGCGGCGAGGACGGACGCTACGCGCTCAGCACGCCGGGCTCGGGGTCGTACGTGCTGATCGCCGCTGCCGGCGGCCATCAGCCGCAGGCCGTCACCGTCACCGTCGGCGAGCGGCCCGTCGAACTCGACGTGGTCCTCGGCGGCGCCGGACGCCTCGCCGGCAGCGTGCTCACCGCCGACGGCAGCCCCGTGCGCGAAGCCACCGTCACCCTCACCAACGTGCACGGCGAGGTCGTCGCCGCCACCCGCAGCGGCCGCGAGGGCGGCTACGTCATCTCCGAACTGGTCGCCGGCGAGTACACCCTCGCCGCCAGCGCCCCCGCCTTCCGCCCGGCCGCGCTCCCGGTCACCGTGCAGGCCGCCCGGGAGACCCGGCAGGACGTCGAGCTCGCGGGCGGCGCCGTGCTGCGGGGCACGGTCCGGGCGAGCGGCGGACGCCCCGTGGAGGACGCGCGCGTGACGCTCCTGGACGCCGCCGGCAACGTCGTCGACACCCTCACCACCTCGGCGGACGGAACCTTCCGGTTCGTCGACCTCTCCTCCGGCGAGTACACCGTCATCGCCGCCGGATACCCGCCGGTCGCCACCGTGCTGCAGGTCGCGGGCGGCGGCCGCACCGAACGCGACCTGCAGCTCGGTCACGAGGACTGAGCGCGCGTCAGGGGCGAGGTGCCCATAGGGCGCTGAGCTGCGCGCCGGTGCGATCCGGTGCAACCAATTCCAGGATTGCCACACATCGCGACCGACGGTCGCCGTACCGTGGTGACGGGCGGCACAGATCGTTTGCGTACCGTGGGGAGAGAGGGCCGGGGCCATGGACCGTGGCAGCGAGCGGGACACACCTCCCGGGCGCGGCGCCGGCGGCGCGGCGGGTCGGATTCCGCTGGCCGTGGTCGTCGTCGACCGCGACGGCCTGGTGTCCCACTGGAGCAGCGGCGCGCGCCGTCTGTTCGGCGTCGGCCGGGAGGAAGCCGTGGGGCGTGCCGCGGCCGACCTGCTGCCCGTCTCCGGCGCCCTCCCCGAGGATCTGCACGGCAGCGCGATGCCGGACGCCTACGAGGAGTACGACGGACTCGGCCCCGACCTGGAGGCCTCCCTCGGCGGGCACACCGCCTACGCCACCGCCGGCCGCGCCCGCCTGATCCCGCACGGCCAGGAGCCCGACGGCGAGCGGCTCGACGTGCTGTGGTGGGCCTACCCACTGGTCGGCCCCGGACCGTCCCGGCTGCTGGTGCTCGCCGCCGACGCCGGCCGGCTGCGCGAGGAACGCGGCTACGACGACGAGACCGCCGAACGCATCTCGCCCGGCTTCGCCCGCCACACCGAGCTGCCCGCCTCCGACGAACTCGAACGCCGGCTGCCCGAGATCCTGCCCAACATGGGCCCGGGGCTGAGCGGCCGTATCGTCTCCCAGGTGCTGGAACTGGGCTATCCGGTCCTGGAGTTCAGCCAGTCCGACCGGGTGCCCGTCACCCCGTACTGGGGCGTGCCCCGCCGCCCGGGACGCACCCGCGCCGAGGCCGTCGTACCCCAGCAGCGGGTGGCCCCGGTCGTCGTCCCGGCCGGAGCCGAGCAGGATCTCGAGTACGCCGCCGTGCGCGAGCGGCTGGAGTTCCTGAACGAGGTCAGCTCCCGCATCGGCTCCTCCCTCGACCTCGGTGAGACCATCCGCGAGGTCACCAGCGCCGCCGTCCCCCGGTTCGCCGACTTCGCCGGCACCCACCTGCGCGCGGCCGTCCTCGCCGGTGAGGGCTTCCCGGACGGCCCGCCGGACGCGCAGACCGTGATGTTCCGCGTGTGGGTGGAGCACAACGACGAACCGGGCCGCTGGGACGACACCGTGCCGGTCGGCGAGGCCTTCGCCTTCCCCGAGCACACCCCGTTCTACAAGTGCATGGTCACGGGCGAACCGGTGCTCGTCCCACGGGTCACCGAGGAGCTGTCCAACCGCATCGCCGGCGAGTTCGAGAAGCGCGACCTCAGGCCGCTCATCGGCGGCCGGTCCCTGCTGATCGTGCCGCTCAAGGCGCGCAACGTCGTCCTCGGCTTCATGGTGCTGATGCGCCGCCCCGACCGGCCCGGGTTCGACGACATGGACCGCACCACCGGCGCCGAACTCGCCGCCCGCGCGGGCCTCGTGCTCGACAACGCCCGTATGTACACCTACCAGGAGAACGTCGCCGACACACTGCAGGACAGCATGCTCCCGCAGGTCACGCCGCGGATGGCCGGCTGTGACATCGCCACCCGGTATCTGCCGGGCACCCGGCTCGGGCGGATCGGCGGCGACTGGTTCGACACCATCAAGCTGCCCGGCTCGCGCACCGCCCTCGTGGTCGGCGACGTCATGGGCCACGGCCTCAACTCGGCCGCGATGATGGGCCAGTTGCGCACCGCCGTGCAGACCATGGCCACCATGGAGACCCCGCCCGCCCAGCTCCTGCGCAACCTGGACGACCTGGCCCGCCGGCTCGGCGACAACTACCTCGCCACCTGTCTGTACGCGGTCTACGACCCGATCCGCGGCGAGTTGCACCTGGCCAACGCCGGGCACATCCCGCCCGTGCTGGTCCGCGCCGAGGACGGCAGCAGCGAACTCCTCGACCTGCCCACCGGCGCCCCCATAGGCGTCGGCGGCGTGCCGTTCGAGGCGACCCGGGTCGAGGTCTCGCCCGGCGACCGGCTGCTGCTGTGCACCGACGGCCTGGTCGAGGTGCGCGGCTCCGACATCGGTGAGGGCCTCGCCGCGCTCTGCGAATCCGCCGCCCACCCCGCCGCCTCCATGGACGACGCCTGCGACACCATCATCCGCGCCCTGAACACGCGCGGGGGCCGCAAGGACGACGTCGCCCTGCTCATGGCCCGCCTCAACGGCATCCCCGCCGACCACGTCGCCGAATGGCGGCTCGACGCCGACCCGCGCGAGGTCGGCCGGGCCCGCCGCCTGGTCCGCGAACGGCTCCTCGAGTGGGGTCTGCCGCAGGCTGTGGAGGTAGCGGAGCTGCTGGTCAGCGAGGTCGTCACCAACGCCGTACGGCATGCCGTGAGGGAGCCGGTCGGGCTGCGCGTGGTCCGTACCGACGCCCTGCTGTTCGAGGTCACCGACGACGAACCGGGGCTGCCCGAGATGCTCGGCGCCGATCCCTGCGACGAGTCGGGACGCGGCCTGCGGGTGGTCAGCCGGCTGGCCCGGGAGTGGGGTGCCAGCGCCACCGGGCACCGCAAGACCGTCTGGTTCGAACAGGCTCTCGCCGGAAGAGGATGACCAGGGGGCGTGCGGGCTTGCGGCGTGCGCCCCCGGAAGTTGTCCGGGGTCCGTACATCCGGTGAAGGTGCCTTCAGCCCCTTGCCCCGCTCCGGGCCCTCGCGATATCCCGATCACGGAACCGAACCGTGGGGAGATGCGCATGAACGTCTCGGACAAATACCGCAGCAACTGGGAGAGTTACTGGAGCGAGACCTCCGACGAGGCGGGCGAGGCGATCTGGGACTGTGATCCCGCCCTGTCCGCCGAACCGCACACCGCCCTCCTCCTGCCCCACGCGGACCCGGCCCGCACCATCGTCGACCTCGGCTGCGGCAACGGCACCCAGACCCGCTACCTCGCCACCCGGTTCGCCCACGCCGTCGGCGTCGACCTCTCGCACGCCGCCGTCGAGCACGCCCGGCGGGCCACGCAGGACGACGCCGTGGAGTTCCAGCAGCTCGACCTCACCGACACAGGTGCCGTGCGCGCCCTGCACGAGCGTCTCGGCGACGTCAACGTCTACCTGCGGGCCGTCATCCACCAGAGCGAACCCGAAGCGCGGCCCGCGGTCGCCGCCGCCGTCGCCGAGCTCATCGGCAGCGAGGGCCGCGCCTTCGTCGTCGAACTCACCTCGGGCTCCCGGGACGTGCTCAGGCGCGCCGCAACCCAGGCGGGCGGCCCGGGGCCCAAACTGCAGCGCGTCTTCCAGCACGGGCTCAAGCCGGCCGATGCCGACGACCAGGAGATCCCGCGCCTGCTCGGCGAGGCCGGTCTGAAGGTCCTCGCCGAGGGCGAGACGTTCCTGCCGCAGACCGAGGACCTGGCCGACGGCACCCGCATCGACCTGCCGGCCCGCTGGTTCGTCCTCGCCGGCGCGTAGACCCCACGCCCGTGGGAACGGACGGGCCCCCGGCCCCTCCTTCGGGAGCGGCCGGGGGCCCGTGGCGGTTGGGGTGCCGGTCAGTGCAGGGCGCTGACCTCGGTCGCCGAGAGGGTCCGCGGGTAGACGTGGACGTCGGCGACGGAACCGGGGAACGCCAGGTACGGGGTCGGGGCAGAGGCGCTGTTGACGCAGCCGCCGACGGTCAGGGGCAGGGACGAGTCGTACTGGGGGCTGAGGTTCTTCGCCGTTCCCATCAGGGTGCCGTCCTGGTAGAGGGACATCGTGCCGGTGCTGGAGTCTCCGGCGACGGGTGCCTGGTAGGTGGCGACCAGGTGGGTCCAGACCCCGACGACGCCGGTACCGGCGCCGCCCTCCGCCGTGGGGAAGTCGGAGCTCGGATCGTTGCTGGTGGTGGTCTGGAACATCCAGCCCTTGTTGCTGTTGTCGTAGGAGAGGTAGAACGCCTGGTGCGTGGTGGTTCCCTGGCATATCGCCGCGGTTCCCAGCGCTGTGTTGATCTTCACCCAGGCCGAGACGGTGTAGTCACCGAGTGTGTTCACCGCGCTCTGCTTGCTCTTGAGGAAGCCGGTGCTGCCGTCGAAGGCGACGCTGCCGGACAGCCCGCTCGGCGCGTCCGCGCCGAAGGTGGCACTGCCGGCGGCGGTCAGCGGGTTCAAGGAGCCGGTGTCGATGCCGTCCGTGGACAGCTTCCACTCGTCCTCGGGCATGCCCTTGTCCCAGCCGGCCGGGACGATCACGCTGTTCGCGCCGGCCTCGCTCGCGGTCATCGCGTACGGGTAGACCTGCACGTCGGAGATGGAGCCGGGGAAGGCGTTGTACGGCGAGGTCGCGTCGGGGCTGTTGACACAGCCGCCGACAGTCAGGGGCATGGAGGAGTCGTACTGAGGCGTGGGGTTGACCGCGGTGCCCATCAGGGTGCCGTTCTGGTAGATCGACATCACTCCGGTGCTGTCGTCTCCGTCGACGGGAGCGGTGTAGGTGACCAGCAGGTGCGTCCAGGTGCCGACGACACCGGTGCCCGCGTCTCCTTCCGCGGTGGGGAAGTCGGAGTTGGCGTCATTGGTGGTCGTGGTCTGGAACATCCAGCCCTTGTTGCCCCGGTCGTACCCGACGTAGAACGCCTGGTGCTGACTGGTTCCCTCGCAGATGGCCGTGGCGGGATTGTCGGCCGAGTCGAGCTTCACCCACGCGGAGAGGGTGTAGTCGGCGAGGGTGTTGACCGCGGTGTGGTCGCTCTCCAGGAATCCGGTGCTGCCGTCGAAGTGGGTGGCCGTGGCCGGTGCGTTGATCGCGTCGGGTCCGGCCGCGTCGAAGGTCGCCCCGCCGACCGCGGTGAACGGGTTGTCCCCACGTGCGTCGGAGCCGTCGGTGGCCAGCTCCCACGCGTTCTCGGGGTTGTCGCCGGCGGTGGCCTCCGGGACGATCAGGTTAGGCGCGATGCTGACGACCTGGGTGTTGGTGTCGTTGAGGTACCGGGTGCCGAGGTCGGCGTAGTACGCGTCGGACGGGTCGCCGCCCGAGAGGTCCGCCGCCTTCACGGTCGAGGAGGTGGCCGTGCCGTCGGTGGAGACCGCCGAGGCGAAGTCGATCACCTGCGTCGGGAAGTTCTGCAGCAGGTCGCTGTTCACCTGCTCTCGCGCGGACTCCTGGGTCGCGGTTCCCGGGTGGGCGGCGGTGAACGGCGGGATGGTGGTGAGGTAGACGGTGATGTTGGAGTTCTGCGTGACCGGCTGCCCGTTGACGTAGGCCTGTCCGTCGTCGGTCGCGTACGAGCTCAGCTCGCTGTTGAGCGCGGCCAGTCCGTTCTCGACCTTCGTGGCACAGGTGTTGGCGTCGCTGGTGCAGTTGAGCAGGTCGGTGGCGCCGGTGGAGACGAGAACGGTACGCACGTTCCCCTGGGCCAGCACACTGCGGTCCACGGGATTGAGCGCGTTGGTCGGGGTGTCGCCGCTGGTCTGCGGCAGCAGGTTGCTGTTCAGGCTGGTGCTGTTGGTGCCGGCATTGAGTACGCCGTAGTCCACGGTGCCGTCCCCGTTGGGGTCGCCCACGATGGCGTCGGTGACGGCGTCGCTGAGGTGGTGCCGGCCGTCGCCGCTCGCTGTGTCCCCGTTGACGCTCTGGTCGCCGTAGAGGACCAGCGAGCCGGTGGGGGCGGAGGTGGGCGTGGTGACGTCGATGCTGGCCAGGTACGGCAGACCGGTGTACGTCGTCTGGGTGAACCTGGTGGCCGCGGTGTCACCGGTGCGGTTGGCCGCGTCGCTGACCCACACCGGCGTCCGGGCCGTGGCATGACCGGGCATGGCGGACACCGAGCCGTGTGCGAGGAGGCTGACCAGGACGGTCGCCTGCTGGTCGACGTGCAGGGTGACCGGGTCGCTGGTGACGTCGCCGCCCGCCGGGATGGTGACGGAAGCCGCGCCGCCGAAGGCCAGTGGCACCGGTGCCGCGGCCGCCGTGGCGCCGCCCGCGGTGCCGTCCTGCAGGGCGACGGAGACCGCGTCGAAGGTCACCGGGCTGGTGCCCGTGGCGTTGGACAGGTGGATGCGCACACCGTCCCCCGCGTCGGTGCCGATACTGACATGGGCCGGTATGCGGAGCGTCTGCCCGTTGACGGTGGCGGTGGTGCCGCCGGACTGCTGCACCTTGGCGGTGTCCGGTACGGAGGACCAGGTGCCGACCCAGTGCTTGTCGCCGGCGACGCTCAGCGGCCGCACGCCCATCCCGAGAATGTGCAGGCTGGGCTGTCCGGACTGGACGCCGTTGGTGAACAGCGGCAGGGAGATGCTGCTGACGACCGAGCCGGGGCAGGCCAGCGGAACGCTGATCGCGTAGATCTTCGGGCCGCTGCTGGGGCTGGTCTGGGTGTTGTCCTTGTGGTTCTCGTGGACGAGGGTCAGCGTGGCCGCGGAGGCCGGTCCGCTGATCCAGTCGGGCACGGTGTCCAGCTGGTAGGACTGGTCGGCGGGGTTGCCGTCGGGATCCAGGCAGTTGTTCTTGCCATAGGTGATGGTGCCCGTGGCACCCTTGGCCGCGCCGCCGGTGGCGAAGGCGAGGAAGACCACGGCGTCACCGGTGTTCACCACACCGCTGCCCGGCACCGTGAGCGTCTGTCCGGAGGCGAGCATGTTGTCGTAGGTACCGGTGCCGAACTTCGGCAGCGTGATGGCGGCCCCGTCGACGGTGACCGTCTTCCCGCTCTGCCAGCCCGATGTGCCCGTCAGATCGGCCGAGTTGATGCTGTTGCCGTAACCGTCCGCGTCGGCCGGGCCGGTCGTGGTGGTGAAGGTGCTGGTGGCCGTGTTGTTCTGGCAGCTGCCGGTCGAGTTGATCGCGCAGGACAGTGCCGGCGCGAGCCGCAGTACGTCGATGCCCGCCTGGTAGCCGGTGGACGCGGTGTTCTTGCCGCTCAGGCTGAGCGTCAGGGTGTGCACCCCCTGCTTGAGGGTGAGCAGCTGACCACTCGAGTCCCTGGGGATGCCCAGGTCCATGTACCGCGTGGTGACGTAGGAGCTGTATGCGTCGAAGTCGCTGATCAGGGTGGCCTGGGTGGACTTGCCCGCGTCCAGGACCAGGCTGTAGACGCCGTAGTCCTTGGCCTTGGTCAGGTTGGCCCCGAAGCTCCAGGGGCCGTCCTTGGGGACGTCGAAGCCGAAGGTGGCGCTGTCGCCGCTGATCACCTTCGAGGTGCTGCTCTTGTTGGCCAGCATGGCCTGGTAGCCGTCGGCGAACTCGTAGCCGCTGCCGGCGGCCTGGGTGATCAGCTGACCGCCCTTGGTGGCGGTGGTCGCCCTGGGCACGACGGTGGTCGTGCCGTCGCTGTTGGTCGCCGTCCAGCCGTTGACCATCTTGTCGCCGTAGGCGTACGTCGGTGTGCTGGTGCCGGCGTAGAAGGCGTAGGCGGTCTGGGTGACGGACGTCGAGCCGGCCTGGTCGACGGCCTTGGCGTACAGGGTGTGCGGTCCTGCCGTGCCCGGGGCGACTTTGGGGGAGGCGCTGCCGTTGACGACCGAGGTGCCGGTACCGGCGGCGTTGTCGGAGGTCACGTAGTACACATGGCCCGCTGTGATCTTCGTGCTCGACGTCACGTGTGTGACATTGGTGCTGGTGTACACCGTGTTGCCGAGCGTCGCGTCCAGCGAGAACAGGTAACCGGTGATGTTGTTCGTGTGGTTGTTGCTGAGCGTGAACGTGCCCGTGTCACCGAACGCGGCGCCGATCTGATTGGCCGGGAACTGACTGGAGGTCACCGTCGGCGCGGGCGGTGCGCTGGTGTCCACGGTGAAGGTCTGGGTCTTGGTCCAGACGCCGGAGCCGCTGTTCGTCCAGTAGCCGGCCGCGTTCTGCGCGGTGGCCTTCCACGTGTAGGTGCCGTCCGGCAGGCTCGGGGTGGTCCAGTCGCTGCCGTTGGTGTTGTACCGGGGACGCTTCTTGGAGTCCGTGCCGGGACCGTAGCCCGTACCGACCAGGGTGCCGGAGGAGTTGTAGACGTCGTACAGGATGTGCACCAGCTCACTGCCGCCGGCCAGGTCGGGGTCGACCGCACGTGCGGACAGGGTGGGGGTGTGGGTGGTGGTCATCGTCTTGCCCATGCTCACCGTGGACGGCTTGAGGGCCGGGGTGCCGGTGCCGTTCTTGAGCTTGGGCCGGTAGGTGTAGGTGACCGACATGGTCGCGCCGCCGCCGTAGGCGAGCTGCTTCCACTGGTGCGGGTCGTTCATGTCGGGGGATTGGACCATCAGCGTCATGCTCTTCCAGCCGCCGGCCGCCGCGCTCTTCGCCCGTGACGTCACGTCGAACTCGAGCGACGGCGGGCTGACCCAGGAATTGGAACCATCGGTGACCGGGCAGGTGCCGGCTTCGTGGCTCTTGGGATCGGTGCCGAGCGAGCCGGTACGGCCTCCGGGCTCGTGGCCCCAGTACAGTGACGAGGAGCTCCACCCGGCGGGGCGGTCGGTGCCGTAGACGGTGGCCGGGGTGTCGTCACAGGAGGCTGCGGAGAGCTGCTTCACGTACAACGACGCCTGGGTGACGACCGCGCCCTTGATACCGCTGGTATTCATCTGGTAGTAGGTGCGGGCTCGTTCGCCGTTGCCGGGGTAGGAGTTGTCCCATCCTTCGCGGGCGTTGGTGGAACCCGACGTGGACGTCGAGTTGTAGACGTTCCAGCCGTTGTCGGAGATCCGCGCCCAGTCCAGCTGGGACGGTCTGCCGCTCCACTCCGGGTCCACGTACACGGGGTAGGCGGTGCTCTTGGCGGTGAGCAACTCCTTGTCCAGGCCCAGGAGTTGTCTGCCTTGCCGTAGGGTCACGCGGACCTGGGAGCGGTGCTCGCCGACCTTCGCCGCCGCCTGGTGCTCGACCTGGGCGGCGGAGGCGTTCGTGGTGGGGGCCAAGGGCTTGCCAGGGGCCTTGTGGCCGGCGCTGTCCCACATGAGCGCGGTGTCGCTGTGGAAGACCGTCCTGCCCGTGCGCTTGTCCGTGGCCTGGGCACCGCCGTCGCGGGTGCCGGTCAGCGTGAGGTTGGCGGAGGTGGTGTTGAGCGCGAGGCTCCGCAGGCGCGGATCGGCCGCCGCCTTCGGCGACTTGATCACGAGGATCGAGGAGTATCCGGAGGCGTCCGCGGTCAGCTGCAGGTCGACCTGGGGCAGCACGTCCGGGTAGGTGGCGGTGTCACCGGAGACCACCGGCTTCGGCAGTGCGTCCGGCCAGGAGAATCCCAGCCTGTCCTTGCCGCTGTGCATCGTGACCAGCGCACCGGAGCCGCCGCCGGAGAAGGCCACGTCGGTCACGGCGGCCTTGGGCGCCCAGCTTCCGTCCGCCTGCCGCACCAGTGTGGTGTCGATCGGCACCCACTTCCCGTGCTGTCGCGTGCGCTCGGGCATCGAGGAGTCGGTCAGCGTGAAGGTGCCGTTGGGGTTGGCCACCACCAGTGTCCCGACGTCGGTCAGTTGATCGACCGTCACCGGCTTGCCGGTCGCCTTCGCCCGGGCGGACGCGGCCTCCGTGGGGTTGAGGCGCCTCGGGGAGCCGGAGCGCGGCCCGTGCGACTTCGACTGGGACGCGTGGGCGGGGGCGGCGGTTGCCGCGTGGGCCGTCACAGTGGCGGTCAGGGAACCCGCGGCCAGAGCCGCGACCACGGTGAAGGCGATGGGTCTGGACGCGGGCCGTCTGGACGCGCGCGGAGGTGTGCGGAAGGCGGACATCGGCGTTGGGAATCCTTCGCATGTCTCAGGCGGTCCCCCCGTGGGTCCGCGCCGCTGTGCATTCTCGGCACCTACCGAGGCGGGGTCGATCGTCTGGTGCCGCATCGAGGTCCGTTTTTGACGGATGCGCGTCAAGTTGGGTTCCCGCCTAGGTGATTCCTTTGCCGTTCGTGTGGAGACCCTTTGCAGGTTGTGTCGATCTCAGGCCCTAGCGTGAAGCTTCCACGGGGGATTCGGACGGCTGCGCCTCCCCTTTGACGTGCCCTCAATTGCCTTTGCTCTCAGGCAAATTGAGTGTCCATGGTTCGGGGAGGGGAACGCACACCATGGTGCGAAGAACGGGGTTTCGTCGTACGACACTGGCCGCGGCCGGTGCTCTTCTCGCGGCGTTGCTGCCCACAGGTGTGGCCACGGCGGCCACCCCGGCACAGCACCACGTGTCGGCTCCCGCTGTGCCCCACGACAAGCGGATCCCCTTCACCCGCAGGACGCCCAAGCAGGTGCCCCCGCACAAGGGCTTCAAGCACTACGACCCCACCGCACACGCCGAGTTGCCCGCACCGGGCAGCGCAGTGGTCACCCTGCCCGTCGCGGCCGCCACCACACGACTGACCGCCGAGGCGACCCGGGTGCGGGCCGGAAGGACGCCCGTCCTGCTGGGCGCCGGCGTGGGCGTGCGGCCGCAGGCGACCGCCGTCACCGGAGCACAGCGCGTGCGGGTGACCGTGCTGGACCAGAAGACCGCACGTGCCGCCGGCGTCCACGGCCTGCTCTTCACCCTGCGGCGCACCGGCCCCGGCAGCGGGAACGTCTCGTTGCGGGTGGACGACTCCTCGTTCCGTTACGCCTTCGGCGGTGACTTCGCCGCGCGCCTGCACCTGGTCCAGCTGCCCGCGTGCGCGCTGACCACGCCAAAGCTGGCCAAGTGCCAGGCCGGGACCGCGGTGCGGACCGCACCCGGAACGCCGCTCTCCGCGCAGGTCTCCGTGCCCGCGGCAGCGCCCGCCGGTCCGGGAGCCGGCGTCCCCGCCCGCTCGGCGACGGCGTCGTCCACCGGCATGGTGGTCATGGCGGCGACCTCCGGCACGTCGGGCTCCTCCGGCGACTACTCGGCGACCAGCCTGTCGCCGGGTGGCTCCTGGTCGACCTCGGGGAACACCGGTGCCTTCACCTACAGCTACCCCATCTCGGTGCCCCCCGCGATCGGCGGCGCGGCACCGAACGTCGGTCTGTCCTACAGCTCCTCCACCCAGGACGCGCGCACCGAGGGCACCAACAACCAGTCCTCCTGGCTGGGAGACGGCTGGAGCACCACCGAGAACTACATCGAGCGCACCTACAAGCCCTGCAAGGACGACTCCTCCTCCGGAGCCCCGGACAACGACGGCGACGAGTGCTGGGCGGGACAGATCCTCACCCTCTCGCTCAATGGCAAGTCCACCGACATCGTCTACGACGACGCCACCAAGACCCTCCACCCCGCCGAAGACGACTCCACCACCAAGATCGAGGACCTGACCGGTGCCACGAACGGCACCGACAACAAGGAGTACTTCAAGGTCACCGAGGCCGGGACGCAGTACTTCTTCGGCCTGAACCGGCTGCCGGGGTGGTCCAGCGGCAAGGACGAGACCAAGTCCGCGTGGACCGAGCCCGTCTACCACGCGCACAGCGGGGTGTCGGCGTGTCCGGACACCACGACCTTCGCGGACACGGCCTGCACGCTGGGCTACCGGTTCAACCTGGACTACGTGGTGGACGCGCACGGCAACGCCACCGCCTGGTACTACAGCCCGGAGACCGGCTACTACGGCGCCGACACGAAGGACACCGCCGTCGCCTACACGCGCGGCGGCACCCTGTCCCGGATCGACTACGGCATGACGTCCTCGACGATCTACTCCGGCACCGCACCGGAGCAGATCCTCTTCGACACCGCCGAGCGCTGCATCCCGGGCACCCCTTCGGGCAACACGTGCGCGGACAGCCAGTTCGACGCGGCCGACGCCGCCTACTGGCCGGACGTGCCGATCGATCTGAACTGCACATCGGGCTCCAGCTGCACCAACCACAGTCCCAGCTTCTGGTCCCGTAGGCGCCTGACCGCCATCACCACGCAGATCCAGACCGGCGGGGTCACCAGGCAGGTCGACAAGTACACCTTCACCCAGTCCTTCCCCGACGGCGGCGACCACGCCCCCACACTCTGGCTGGACTCGGTCCAGCACACCGGCCTGGACACCCAGGGCGGTGCGTCGGGCAGCGCTTCGACACCGGCGGTGAGTTTCGACCCGCCGCTGCAGCTGCCCAACCGGGTCGGCACGATCCCGCAGATGCCGCTGATGTACCACGACCGGATCCAGACGGTCACCACCGAGACGGGCGCCGAGACGACGGTCACCTACGACCGGCCCGACTGCGCCGGCGCCCCGGCCAGCGACCCGAACGACCCCACCGACGCGGCGGCCCGGACCTTCGCCTCCACCAACACCCTGTCCTGCTTCCCGGTGTACTGGACCCCCGACGGGCAGCCGGCGCCGTGGATGGACTGGTTCTACAAGTACAAGGTCGCGTCGGTCGTCACCACCGACCCGCACAACTCCTACCAGGACGGCACCCAGCCGGAGCTGGAGACCGACTACGCATACAAGGGCAACCCCGGCTGGCACTACGACGACAACGAGGTCGTCAAGGCCAAGAACCGCACCTGGGGTCAGTTCCGCGGCTACCCGGAGGTGGACGTCACCACCGGAGACCCGAACGTCTTCCACTACACCGACGGCGCCAAGGTCCACGACCAGAAGACGCTCGCGAAGACGTACTACTTCCTGGGCATGAACGGCGACACGCTGCCCGGCGGCAAGACCCGTTCGGTGCCGGATCTGACCAGCCAGGACGGTGCGACCTCGGTCGCGGACGACGACGCGCTGGCCGGACAGACCTTCGAGACCGACACCTACTCCGCCTCCGGCGGCAGCCTGAGCAAGGCCGTCGTGAACGTGCCCACCATCATCGGTCCCACGGCCGGCCGCAACCGCAGCGGTCTGCCGGACCTGACGGCCCAAATGGTGCGTCCCACCAAGACGCTGACCCGCGAGGCCGTGTCGTACGGCTGGCGCAGGACCGAGAGCGACACCTTCTACGACCGGACGCTGGGCAAATCGACCACCGGCATGCCGGTGCAGGTCGACGACCGGGGCGAGACCACCGACAGCGCCAACGTCTCGAAGTGCACCTACACCCGCTACCTCACCGGCAGCCCCAGCACCCTGGTTCTGCCCGCGGAGGTCATCTCCACCTCTCAGGACTGCTCCGGTGCCGGCGCCACCCCGAGCGGCACCCTGCTCTCCGACGTCCGTACCTCCTACGACCACAACGCCTTCACCTACGACGGCGACGGCCAGCAGAACCCGGCACTTCCCAAGATCGGCGACGCCACGCTGGACCAGCAGGCGTCGGCCGCCAGCGGTGCCACCGCCACCGCGTTCGTGGACCAGGCCGCCACCACCTACGACTCCTACGGTCGCACCACCAAGGCCACCCGTACCCCCCACTCGGTGTCCCCCGACGGCAAGAGCCTCGCCCAGACCGTCTTCACCTCCTACACCCCCGCCACCGGCGCGCTCCCCACAAGCAGCACCACCATCACCCAGGTCACACCCGGTGTGGACTGCTCCACGGTGACCGTGTCGTCCAAGGACTGCCAGCTCGCGAGCAACACCCTGGACCCGGCACGGGGGCTGCCCACGGCCAAGACGGACGCAGCAGGCCTGCTCACCTCGCTCACCTACGACGCGCTCGGCCGGATGACCGGTGTATGGCTGCCCAACGAGATCAAGGCCAACGGCGCCCCGGCGAACACGACCTACACCTACGCCCTGTCTCAGTCGGCCCCCTCGGTGGTCTCCACCAACGCATTGCTGGACAACGGGGGTTACGGGACCAGCACGGCCCTGTACGACGCGATGCTGCGCCCGCTGCAGGTACAGGCGACCGCGGAGAACTCCACCACGACGGTCTCCGACACCGAATACGACTCGCACGGCTGGACGGTCGCCACCAACAACGCCTACAACGTGGCCGGCAGCCCCGGCAACAGCCTGATATCGGTCTCGCAGGTCTCCATCCCCGACACCACCGTCACGGACTACGACGGACAGGGCCGGGCCGACCTGGTGACCGAGGAACACGACGGGGTCAAGACCTGGACGACGGCCACCGCCTACACCGGGGACAGGACCACCGTCCTGCCGCCCAAGGGCGGGGTCGCCACCACCACGGTCGTCAACGCGCGCGGTCAGACCACCGAGCTCGACCAGTACACCGCCGCACCCACCCTGAGCGGGTCCGCGGCGGCGGGCTTCACCGCCACCGGCGGCAGCCCCTCAGCCACCACGTACGGCTACAACGGCGCCGGACAGCAGACCCGGGTCACCGGTCCCGACAAGGCCGTGTGGACCTTCGGCTACGACCTGCTGGGCCACAAGAAGTCCCAGAGCGACCCGGACGCGGGCGGCAGCAGCTACGGCTACGACGACGCGGGCAACCTGACGTCCACCACGGACGCCAAGCAGGTCGAGCTCGACTACACCTACGACCTGCTGGGCCGCAAGCTGACGGCCACCGACAAGTCCAAGTCGGACTTCGAGTTCGCCTCCTGGACCTACGACACCCTCCGGATCGGCCTGCCGACCTCGTCGACCCGCTACGTCCAGGGCACGACCGGCGGGTACACGGTGGCCGCCACCGGCTACACCACGCTCGGCAAACCGACCGGCACCAAGATCACGCTGCCGGCGTCGGAGGCCCCGCTGCCCTCGACGTACACCACGACCTACACGTACACCACCAACGACCAGCTGCCGAAGACCCAGACGGACCCGCGCACCCAGGGCCTGAACAGCGAGACCATCACCTACGGCCGGGACGCACTGGGCAACCCGACGACCACGGCCAGCAGCATCGGCACCTACGTCGGCGCGACCGTCTACACCGACTACGGTGAACTCTCCCGGGTCACCTTCGGCCCGTCGACGAACCCCGCCTGGGCGACCTACAGCTATGACGACCAGACCCGGCGACCGACCGACCGTCTCGTGGAGCGGACCCAGGCCCCCGGCCCGACGGTGGACGACACCACGTACACCTACGACGCCGTCGGCAACCCCACCTCCACCACCGACCAGCAGTCGGAGACCGGCAACACCGTCACCGACCAGCAGTGCTACGGCTACGACACGCTCGACCGGCTGACCGACGCCTGGACCGCCAAGGACAACTGCGCGGCCAACCCGCCGACGAGCAGCACCCTGTCCACCACGGCCGGCTCGTACTGGCAGTCCTTCAGCTACGACGCCATCGGCAACCGCAAGCAGAGCGTCGACCACGCCATCGGCGGATCGGGCACCACCAGCACCACGACCTACACCGACGGCTGCACCACCGGCTGCAACTCCACCGGCGCCCAGCCGCACACCCTCACCGCCACCACGGGCGGCACCAACCCGACGAGGTTCGGCTACGACGAAGACGGCAACCTGCACACCCGCACCCCCAGCACCGGACCGGGCCAGACCCTGAACTGGGACGACGAAGACCATCTGACCGAGGTCGACACCGGCGGCACCAGCCCCACCACCACCAAGTACCTCTACGACGCCGACGGCAGCCAGCTCATCCGCCGCGACCCCGGCCAGACCACACTCTTCGCCGGGGACACCGAGATCGTCGTCAACACCAGCGTGACCCCCAACGTTCTGCTCGGCGCCGTCCGCACCTACAGCCACGGCGGCTCGGGTACCCCGGTGGCACTCCACTCCAGCCTCACGGGCGGGGGCACGAAGTATCTCTTCAACGACCCGCACGGCACCGCTTCCCTGGCGATGGACACCACCACCCAGCAGGTCGCCCGACAGCAGTACACCCCCTACGGCCAGCCCCGTTCCAGCGCCAACACCGCCGGCTGGCCCGACCCCACCCACTCCTACCTGGGCAGGCCACAGGACACCTCCACCGGCTACACCGACATCGGCGCCCGCAAGTACGACCCCGCCCTGGGCAGCTTCATCAGCGTCGATCCCGTACTCGAAGCCGCCAGCCCCCAGCAACTGGGCGGTTACACCTACGCCGCCGACAACCCCGTCACCGGCAGCGACCCCACCGGCCTCGAATCGTGCTACCCGTCCAGCTACTGCTCCGGCAGCAACGGCACGTACGGCGACTACCACTCCGAGAACGACCCGGAATCCGGCAACTACAAGGGCTCCAGCCACTACTGCGACACGCACTGGTGCAACCCTGACGTCAACAACACGCACTACTGCGACGGATGCCACGGCCTCGGTCCGGCCCCTGTTCCGATCCCGCCGCTGAAAACCGTCCAGATGTTCCAGCCGAAGTACCCGAGCGTGGCGCAGATGGCGGACCAGGGCGACTACAACCCGCTGTACACCTATGCGGTCAATGTCGAGCTCTACTTCCGCGGGAGGTGCAGTCAGGACATGACCCAGGGCGGGTGCCTGGAACTCTCGCACTTCTACCACACCTGGGCGGATGTCCACGACATACCTGAGAACCCCTGCGCGGCGGGCACGCTCTGCGACATGGCGCCGTTGGTTCTGTCCGTGGCCGGCCTCGAGGAGGGGTGCAGTTTCAGTCCCGACACCCCCGTCCTCATGGAGGAGGGAAAGACCAAACCCATCGGAAAGATCAAATCCGGTGACAAGGTCGAAGCCGCAGATCCCGAAACCGGCAAACACAAGGGTACGCGCACCGTCCAGCACGTGTGGATCAACCACGATGACGACCTGCTCGACCTCACCATCCGAGCCAAGGACGGCCACACCGCCACCCTCCACACCACCGCCAACCACCCCTTCTGGAACGACACCACCCACAAGTGGGTCCAGGCCGGCAACCTTCACCGCGGAGATGCTCTCAACACAGCCGCCAACGGCCACGTATATGTCGTCGCCACCCGCCACACACCGGGCACCGCCAACCGCTGGAACCTCACGGTCCAGCAACTGCACACGTACTATGTACTCGCTGGGGCCACGCCGGTTCTCGTCCATAACTCAAACGGGCTTTGTGGAGTAACCTCAGCTATCCACGATGACCCGTATCTCGTGAAGGCGGCAGAGGCGGCCGGAAAGAATCAGCGAATCCAGAAGGAAATGGACGATCTGGTCATGCAGTTCCGGGGTGGTAACACGAACCCTGGTCTCGGAAATAAGTCCCTTGCGGGCACGGACGTTTCCTATCTGCGAGGCCGCAACGGCGGTCGCGTCTTCTTCCGGAATACCGACGATGGAATGCAGATCGTCGGTAAGGCAGATAAGTCGAATGAGTCCAAGGTCATTAGTCGCCTAACGGAGATGTACGGAAACTAGGTATGTACGAGATCAGCGAAGAAGGCCTGACCCTCCAGGTGGAGCTGGGTGAGGATGCGCCAGATGAGATCGAGAATGCAGATGGTTGGATCCTGCTCCCCGGTGGGGAAAGATGGTCTGTGACCTTCTTGACCTACCTAGAACTGGGTCGAATCCTGGATAGATGGCAGGCGACTGGCGAATGCCTTAGCGGATCGTATTTCGCCTGCCCTGATTTGGTGTTGACTCGCCGTCCAGGGGTTCGTGAAATGTTCGCAGCTGTGCGTGAAATGGTTGCTAACGGCGACCATGAAATGTCCCTCAAGCGAGTCGAGTAACTGCGGCACAGGGAATCCTGTTCCTGAGCACCTTTCGCAAGAAGGCCCTTGCTCGTGGCAAGGAGAGGCCCCGCCGAAAAGGGGCGGCCGAGGATGCCTGACTCTTCGAACGCCGGCGCGCCAGTACGCAACTCCTCCTGGGGGCGCTACCGCTTCCGCGAATACCACATGACCACCGTCCCTGCCCCCCTGGCGCTGCCAACGTTCGAGGCGGTCTGCGTCACCGGCGAAGAGCACAACTGTGGTGCCACGTCAGGCACGCTGCACACCTCAAACGAGCTGACCCGTTGGATCGCCGGACCCTGCGCCCAGAGCCGCCACCAGCTCTAAGAGCAGACCGTCCGCGCTCTCGTCCGTGCCGAGCCTGGCGCGTGGCAGTAGAGTCCCCGCTGCACTGACACCGGGCCAGCGGCAGGCGACCGCGTGGCCGTCGCTCCTGACGGCAGTAGCGACGGCAACACTCACTGATTTCCACGCACAACCACGGACACCAGTGGAACGCAAATCACGTGCTGACCTGCGAAGAAGCAGGTAGAGGGGTGCCGCGTAGCACACGTGCTATGTACTGGCTGGACACACGCCAGTTCTGGTACATAACAATGGCTGCGAGCTTTTCCCCAATACGATGCCGGGAGCTCTCGACAGAGAACTGGCTCTGGCGGACAGGCTGGGCGTGACACCCGCCAGCCCTGGAACTGCTGGGTTTGATTCCGCAATCAGTTCTGGGGCCATTAAGTGGGCAGTCCGAGAGGACGGGAGCCTCGTGATCATGCCGAAGTTTGTCAATGGCCAAGAGATCTCGCACTCGGTTCTGACCCGAGGGGCTCCGGTGCGGGCGGCTGGTGAGGCCGATATCGCAGGATCGGCGGGGGACGGCTACTTTGGACTGGATATCAACAACCACAGTGGTCACTTCCTGCCGTCGAGTGAGAGCCTGGAAATCGGCAAGGAAGCGTTTGCGGCAGCGGGGGTTGACTTCGGATGAACAGCTTCGATGATCTGACGTCGCTCGACCTGCGATCTCTCGCTGAGGTCCTGGCCTCGCACGCTCCCACCCAGGCTGAGCTGGTGTCCGGCCAGTGGCTAGGTGTTGTCGAGCTGCTGACGATGCGCCTGACTGACGGTTTCGGCGACCTGCCGACGGAGCTCTGGGGTACGTGCTCGGAGGCATTCGGGTACGCCCTCGATACCGCCGTCGCCTCGGGTGCAATCGATTACCGCGAGAGCGTGATCCGCCGCCTGAATCTTTCACTAACCCTGCTTCAGAAGGTTCCGCCGAACATCGAATTTGATTTTCTAAATCCGGCCTACCTGATCGACCTTTTGCTTCGGGAGGTTCCGATGTCGGCCGAAGAAGCGCGGACCCTATCGGTCGATTGGCGCAGTCTCGACATTTCGCAGATCAGACTTCTGCGAGGCGTCAAGAATCTCGTATCGCCCGGCCTGGCGATCTCTAGTCTGGTCTCTGGAGAAGAATTTGATCCGCGTTTGAAAGCGTGGGAGGAAATTCTTCCATCACTCCCTTGAGTGAGTAGCCAGGAGGCCCCACCGGATGAGAATTCCGGTGGGGCTTCCTGCGGATCACCGGAGGCGCGGAGAAGGCAGGACGCGTCCGCCCGACGATCGCCAGGCCGACGGCGAGGCGACGGCAGGGAGTTGGCCAGCCACTCGTTCACATTCCGGGCAGGAACACGGCCTGCCCGAGTTGCCGGGCCAGCGTACGGCTCCCTGACCATGCCGGACCCCAACCCGCGCAGGACACCGGCCAAAGCCCACTCCACCAACCTCACGCACGCAGCATGCGAGGCGAATCCAGAATGCTGCCGACAAGACAGCTCAGACGATCATTGTGGTAGGAAGTCGTCAAGAACTCCCTGCCTCAGGGGATGGGTGATGGAGAGGGCGGAAGTGGGCGTGGCCGGGACTTCTACCAGAGCTACAATCCAAACGCCAAGCGGTACACGGAATTGGACAGGGATAGGCCTTACGTGGTCTTCGAGCCCAGGGGGTAGGTGACGTGACCGAATTGCGGGCCTCAGAACGGATGATCAACGAGGTGGCCCAGGGGTTGCACAGTCTGGAGGAAGGCGTGGCGTGGTTCTCCGCGCTCGCTCCAGAAGAGCAGAAGTCCGTTCTGCATGAGATCGCCCTCTACCTGATGCAGGCGCATGTCACTGTGGAAGACGGGCGTAAGGGCCTCGAGAAATCAGGGGTGAAGGCGACCATGACTCCCGCGGTTCTCATTGTTCGGGAGCCGATCCTCGAACAAATAGGGAAGATTGAAAGGTTGCCGCAGCAGGAATACTTGAAGGCGTTCCGTGTCCTCATGTCCACGTTCGTGGTGGCTGATACGCGACGAAGAGAAACGGAGTGCCGAGGAACTTGTAGCCACGCCTGGCACAACCTCTCGTAGGCGCCGACGTCACCGGCGCACCGAAGGGTGGATTGCCGAGGATTCCTGAGCTCACTCGGGTGCGCATCGGGAGCCCCCGTCGCGTCGGCTTCCGTTCTCATGGTCGTCGGCTGGAGTGCGATGACCGGCAGCTCGCCCAGGTCAGGGAGATCGTCGAGCGGGACGATCCCGACCGGACGTACCGGGGCTCGGATGCGCGCTCGGTCCGTCGGCATGAGCGAGTGGCAGGTCCGCGACGGCACCGTGGTGATCCGGGCCGCGAGCGAGGCGTATCAGTTCCTCGACGAGTAGAGCGTTGTCTCCGAGCGGGTGGAGCCGGGAACACCACGCGGCGGCGCGGACCGTAGCCCGGTTCGCGCTCGGCGCGTAACGTGACACGGCATGAAGATCCTCATCAGTGCCGACATGGAGGGGGCCACCGGCGTCACCTGGCCGGCCGACGTGCTGCCGGGGACGCCGCAGTGGGAGCGGTGCCGGTCGATGTTCACCTCGGACGTGAACGCCGCCGTGGAGGGCTTCTTCGACGGCGGCGCCGACCAGGTGCTCGTCAACGAGGCCCACTGGACCATGCGCAACCTGCTGCTGGAGCGGCTCGACGAGCGGACCGAGATGCTCACCGGGCGGCACAAGACGCTGTCGATGGTGGAGGGCGTGCAGCACGGCGACGTCGACGGCATCGCGTTCGTCGGCTACCACGCGGGCGCCGGCATGGAGGGCGTCCTCGCCCACACCTACCTCGCCAACCAGATCACCGGGGTGTGGCTGAACGACGTCCGCGCCAGCGAGGGGCTGCTCAACGCGCATGTCGTCGCCGAGTACGGCGTCCCCGTCGTCCTCGTCACCGGGGACGACGTGGCCTGCGAGGACGCGCTCGGGTACGCGCCGGAGGCCCTGAAGGTCGCGGTGAAGGACCATGTGTCCCGGTATGCGGCCGTGTGCCGGACACCTGCGCGCACCGCCGCCGACATCCGCGCCGCCGCCAAGGAGGCCGCCCGGCTCGCGGTGCGTCATGCACCCGTTGAGGCCGGGCCGTTCACCGTCGCCGTCGAGTTCGACGCCGAGCACCTGGCGATGGCCGCGACCGTCGTGCCCGGGGTCGCGCGGATCGGGGAGCGGAAGGTGGCGTACACCAGCGCCACGATGTACGAGGGGATCCGGACGTTCAAGGCGGTCACGACGATCGTCTCCGCCGCCGTGGAGGAGCAGTATGGCTGACCAGCAGGCCGACGAGACGGCCCTGGCCGAGGTCGTGGAGTTCACCTCCGGGCTCATCCGCATCGACACCACCAACCGGGGCGGCGGGGACTGCCGGGAGCGGCCCGCCGCGGAGTACGCGGCCGAGCGGCTGGCCGGGGCCGGACTGGAACCGGTGCTGCTGGAGCGGACACCGGGACGCACCAACGTCGTCGCGCGGATCGAGGGCACCGACCCGTCCGCCGACGCGCTGCTGGTGCACGGTCACCTCGACGTGGTGCCCGCGGAGGCCGCCGACTGGAGTGTGCACCCGTTCTCGGGGGAGATCCGGGACGGGGTGGTGTGGGGGCGGGGCGCCGTCGACATGAAGAACATGGACGCGATGATCCTCGCGGTCGTCCGGTCCTGGGCCCGGCAGGGCGTACGGCCCCGCCGGGACCTCGTCATCGCGTTCACCGCCGACGAGGAGGCCAGCGCCGAGGACGGCTCCGGGTTCCTCGCCGACCGGCATCCGGAGCTGTTCGAGGGCTGCACCGAGGGCATCAGCGAGTCCGGCGCCTTCACCTTCCACGACGGCGCCGGCCGGCAGTTCTACCCCATCGCGGCGGGGGAGCGGGGCACCTGCTGGCTGAAGCTCACCGCGCGCGGCCGGGCCGGGCACGGCTCCAAGGTGAACAGGGAGAACGCGGTGACCCGGCTCGCCGCCGCCGTCGCCCGCATCGGCCAGCACGAGTGGCGCCCGAGACTCACCCCGACCGTACGGGCCTCGCTCACCGAACTGGCCGCCGTGTACGGCATCGAGCCCGACTTCACGGACGTGGACCGGCTGCTGGAGAAGCTCGGCCCCGCGGCCGCGCTGGTCGAGGCGACCGTCCGCAACAGTGCCAACCCGACCATGCTGGACGCCGGTTACAAGCTGAACGTGGTTCCCGGCGAGGCGGTCGCCTACGTGGACGGGCGCTGTCTGCCGGGCGCCGAGGAGGAGTTCACCGCCACCCTCGACATGCTGACCGGCCCGGACGTGAGCTGGGAGTTCGCGCACCGGGAGGTGGCCCTCGAGGCGCCGGTGGACTCGCCGACGTACGCGAAGATGCGGGCCGCCGTCGAGGCGTTCGCTCCCGACGGGCACGTGGTGCCGTACTGCATGTCGGGCGGCACGGACGCCAAGCAGTTCTCCCGGCTCGGCATCACCGGATACGGTTTCGCCCCGCTGAAGCTGCCCGAGGGTCTGGACTACCAGGCGCTGTTCCACGGCGTGGACGAGCGTGTGCCGGCCGAGGCGTTGCACTTCGGCGTCCGGGTGCTGGACCGCTTCCTGCGGACGGCCTAGGGGATGGGGGACAAGGTGCTCAAGACGCCGTACGGATCCTGGCCGTCGCCGGTCCACGCGGCCCTCGCCGCCGCGCACGACGGCCGGCCGGAGCGGACGGGCTTCGTCGGGGACGAGACCTGGTGGACCGAACCCCGGCCGGCCGAGGGCGGCCGCCGGGCCCTGGTACGACGCCGGGCCGACGGCAGCGAGGAGTCGGTCCTGCCCGCGCCCTGGAACGTGCGCAGCCGGGTCATCGAGTACGGTGGCCGGCCCTGGGCCGGGGTGCTTCTGGACGGTCAACCCCTCGTCGTCTTCGTGCACTTCGCCGACCAGCGGCTCTACCAGTACGAACCCGGCGGCGAGCCGCGTCCGCTGACCCCGGTGTCCGCCGTGGGCGGCGGGCTGCGCTGGGCCGAACCGCGCGTGGACCCGGAGCGCGGGGAAGTGTGGTGCGTGCTGGAGGAGTTCACCGGCGACGGCCCCGGTGACGTGCGGCGCGTGCTCGCCGCCGTACCGCTGGACGGCTCGGCCGCCGAGGACCGCGGCGCCGTCAGAGAACTCACCGACGGCCGGCACCGGTTCGTCACCGGGGCGCGCCTCGCCCCCGACGGCCGGCGCGCGGCCTGGCTCGCCTGGGACCATCCCCGCATGCCGTGGGACGGCACGGAACTGCTCGTCGCCGACGTCGGCGGCGACGGCACGCTGCGGGACGTGCATACGGTCGCCGGTGGACCGGACGAGGCCGTCGCGCAGGCCGAGTGGTCCGCGGACGGCGGCATTCTGTATACGAGCGACCGCAGCGGCTGGTGGAACCTCTACCGCGACGGCACCCCGCTGTGCCCGCGCGAGGAGGAGTTCGGCGGGCCCCTGTGGCAGCTCGGGCTGCGCTGGTTCGCGCCGCTCGACAACGGGCTGATCGCGGTCGTCCACGGCCGAGGGTCGACCGTACTCGGGATACTGGATCCGGAATCCGGGGAGATCGTCGACGCCGCCGGACCGTGGACCGAGTTCAGCGCCGGCCTCGCGGCCCACGGCACACGGGTGGTCGGGGTCGGCGCCGGCCCGCGCACGGCGTACGAAGTGGTCGAGCTGGACACCGCCACCGGGCGGGCCCGCGCGATCGGCGCCCGGCACCGGGACGCCGTCGACCCGGCGTACTACCCCGAGCCGCGGATCCGCGTCTTCACCGGACCGGACGGCCGCGAGGTGCACGCCCACGTCCACCCGCCCCACCACCCCGAACGCACCGCACCCGACGGTGAGTTGCCGCCCTACGTCATCTGGGCGCACGGCGGCCCCACCAGCCGGGTGCCGCTCGTGCTGGACCTGGAGATCGCCTACTTCACCTCGCGCGGCATCGGCGTCGCGCAGGTGAACTACGGCGGCTCCACCGGATACGGCCGGGCCTACCGCGAGCGGCTGCGCGAGCAGTGGGGCGTGGTCGACGTCGAGGACTGCGCGGCCGTCGCCCGTGCCCTCGCCGACGAGGGCACCGCCGACCCCGCACGGCTCGCGATCCGGGGCGGCAGCGCCGGGGGCTGGACCACCGCCGCCTCCCTGACCACGACCGACGTCTACGCCTGCGGCACCATCCTCTACCCCGTGCTGGACCTGGCCACCTGGGGGCCGGAGGAGACCCACGACTTCGAGTCCCGCTACCTGGAGTCGCTGATCGGCCCGTTCGCCGAGGTGCCCGCCCGGTACACCGAGCGCTCGCCGAGCACCCACGCCGACCGGCTGACCGCGCCGTTCCTGCTCCTCCAGGGCCTGGACGACGTGATCTGCCCGCCCGCCCAGTGCGAACGCTTCCTCGCCCGGATCGCGGGCCGGAACATGCCGCACGCCTACCTCACCTTCGAAGGAGAGGGGCACGGGTTCCGGCGGGCGGAGACCCTGGTGTGCGCCCTGCAGGCCGAACTCTCCCTGTACGCCCAGGTGTTCGCACTGGACGTGCCCGATGTGCCGAGGCTGGAGCTGCACACATGAGAGAACTGACGCGCCCGGAGCGACTGGCCCCGGGCGCCCGGGTGGCCGTCGTCGCCCCCAGCGGGCCGGTGCCGGAGGAACGGCTCCAGGCGGGGCTGGACGTGCTGCGCGGCTGGGACCTGGATCCGGTCGTGGCGCCGCATGTGCTCGACCGGCACGGCGAGTTCGACTACCTGGCCGGCCGGGACGCCGACCGCGCCGCCGACTTGCAGAACGCCTGGTGCGACCCGTCCGTGGCGGCGGTGCTGTGTGCCCGCGGGGGCTACGGGGCGCAGCGCGTGATCGACCTGCTGGACTGGGACGCCATGCGGGCGGCGGGGCCGAAGGTCTTCGTGGGGTTCAGCGACATCACCGCCCTGCACGAGGCCTTCGCCACCCGTCTCGGGCTCGCCACCCTCCACGGGCCGATGGCGGCCGGTGTCGACTTCATCAAGAACGCCCGGGCACAGGAACATCTGCGGGACACGCTGTTCGCCCCGGAAAGGGTCCGGACCATCGTCTCCGGCGGCCGGGCCATGGTGCCCGGCCGGGCCCGAGGGGTCACCCTCGGCGGCTGTCTGTGCCTGCTCGCCGCGGAGCTCGGCACCCCGCACGCCCGCACCTCGGCGGCCGGCGGGCTGCTGTGCCTGGAGGACGTGGGCGAGGAGACCTACCGGCTGGACCGCTACCTCACCCAACTCCTGCGTGCGGGCTGGCTGGAGGGAGTGCGCGGCGTGCTGCTCGGCTCGTGGGAGGGGTGCCCGGACCAGGCCGGGGTGCGGCGCCTGTTCGCCGACCGCCTCGGCGGCCTCGGGGTGCCCGTGGTGGAGGAGTTCGGCTTCGGGCACTGTGCGGGCGCGCTGACCATACCGTTCGGCGTGTCGGCCGAACTCGACGCGGAGGCGGCCACGTTGACGCTGGAGCAACCCGCGCTGCGCTGACCACCTCTACTGAATTGCCGTCAATAAACCACACGCGCAGGGGATTGACCCCTGCCTGACACGTGTCACAGCATTCTCTTCGGCCAGACCTACTGGTCGGTACTCGCGTGCCTCAGTGTGGAGGTCCCCGTGCTCCGACGTGCGCCCCGACGTGCGCCCCGGCGCCTGTCCCGACGTGTGTCCCGTTCCCGTACCGCCCTCGCCGCCCTCCTCGGCGCGGCTCTCACCGCGCCCCTCACGCTCACCGCAGGCCCGGCTCACGCGGGCGGCCGGTACACCGTCACCCCGCTGACGTTCACCGTGCGGGCCGGCGACCGCAGCTGCGCCGTCGACGCCGACCTGTACCGGCCCGCCGGGGTGGACCACGCCCACCCCGCGCCCGCCGTGCTCACCACCAACGGCTTCGGCGGCAGCAAGTCCGACGGCTCCACCGACGCCATCGGCAAGGCCTTCGCCGAGCGCGGTTACGTCTCCCTCGTCTACTCCGGCCTCGGTTTCGGCCACAGCGGCTGCCTGATCTCCCTCGACGACCCCGGCATCGACGGCGAGGCCGCCTCCCGGCTGGTCGACTTCCTCGGCGGGACACGCCCCGCCGACGACGGCACCCGCGCCGACTTCGTCACCCTCGACGCCCCCGGCGACCCGCGCGTCGGCATGATCGGCGGCTCCTACGGCGGCGCCATTCAGCTCGCCACGGCATCCGTCGACCACCGGGTGGACGCCCTCGTCCCGCTCATCACCTGGAACGACCTCGTCTACTCCCTGGACCCGAACAACGCCGTCGGCGCCCGGGACGTGCCGGGAGCCTTCAAGTGGCAGTGGACCAACGGCTTCTACCTGGTCGGCGAGAGCCAGCCGCTGACCACCCCGAGCCTCGACCCGTCGCGGATCAACTCGCTGGCCTGTCTGCACTTCGTCCGCGACGCCTGCGACACCGTGCACACCCTCGATTCCGGCAGCTACCCGGCCGGCCGCACCGGCCGGCTGCTCGCCTACGCCCGCAGTGTCTCCCCGGCGAGCTACCTCTCCCGCGTCCAGGCACCCACCCTGCTCGTCCAGGGCCAGGCGGACACGCTGTTCAACCTCAACGAGGCGACGGCCAGTTACCGCACGCTCCGGGCCCAGGGCACCCCAGCCGCGCTGATCTGGCAGTCCTGGGGCCACAGCGGCGGCCTCACCGACCCGGCCGCCGGTGAACTCAACCTCACCCAGGGCAACTTGGAGAGCAGCTACGTCGGCCGGCGCATCCTCGCCTGGTTCCACCGCTATCTGAACAAGGACAGGAGCACACGCACGGGCCCCGCCTTCGCCTACTACCGGGACTGGATCACCGATCCCGACCGCACCTACGCCACCGCCGACCGGGTGCCGGCCCTGAGCCGCACCCTCTACCTCTCCGGGGACGGCACACTCGTCGACACCAGGGCGAAGGTCGTCCGCGGCAGCCGCGGCTACACCAACTGGCTGGTTCCGACGAGCCATTCGGAGAGCTCCCTGGCCGGTGCCGTCGGCGTGCCCGACCCGGCGCCGTACGACACCAAGGGCACCTACCTCGCCTGGACCGGTGCGCCTCTCACCGGGAACCTCGACGTCGTCGGCGCCCCGCAGGTCACCCTCAGGGTCGTCTCCCCGAAGGCCGAGCGCACCCAGGGCTCCGGCGACGCCGCCGACAGACTGGTGCTGTTCGCCAAGCTGTACGACGTCGCGCCCGACGGCACCCGGACGCTCGTCCACCGGCTGGTCGCGCCGGTCAGGGTGCCGGACGTGACCAGGAGCTTCACCGTGACCCTGCCGGGCATCGTGCACCGGTACGCGGCCGGGCACCGGCTGCGGTTCGTGATCGCGGCGAGCGACGACGCCTACTTCGGCAACCGGGGGATCAAGCCGGTGACCGTGGTCAGCGCGCCCGGGGACACCGGGGTGCTGCGACTCCCGGTCGTCGGCGGCTGAGGCCCCGGGCGGAACCCAGGAGCCGCGGCACGGGAGGCTTCAGGACCCGGCACGTGCGCGGGCTTCTGGGGTCGGCTCGGGCGCGCTGGCCTCTGGGGTCGGCTCGGGTGCGCGGATTCCTGGGGTCGGGCCGGGCGCCCTGGCTTCTGGGGTCGGCTCCGGGAGCCTGCCCGGGCGCGGCCTCCCGCAGGCGGTGTGCGGCGGATGGCCGGAACCGGTGCGGGTGGATCGGCTGCGGGCGGCGCGGGCGGGGACGCCGTACGCTGGCTGGATGCCGCACACCGCACCCCACTACCTCGCCGAGGGCCCCCGCGTGGCCATCCGTCACTTCACCCTCGAAGACGGTCCCGAGTTCACCGCGCGGACCCGCGAGAGCAAGGACCTGCACCGGCCCTGGCTCTTCCCGCCGGACAACGACGAGGCCTACACCGCCTACGCGCGCTCGCTGATCGAGGACCCGACGAAGGCCGGCTTCCTGGTGTGCGAGAAGGACAGCGGGGACATCGCCGGGTTCATCAACATCAACAACATCGTGCGCGGCGGCTTCCAGTGCGGTGCCCTCGGCTACGGGGCCTTCGCGCACGCCGCAGGGCGCGGCCTCATGCGCGAGGGCCTCGACCTGGTCATCGGGTACGCCTTCGGGCCGCTCGGGCTGCACCGGCTGGAGATCAACGTGCAGCCCGAGAACACCGCCTCGGTCGCCATGGCGCGCGGCGCCGGCTTCCGGCTTGAGGGGTTCTCCCCGGCCATGCTCCACATCGACGGCGCCTGGCGCGACCACGAACGCTGGGCGCTCACCGCCGAGATGCGCGACTGAAACCGGCCGGCAACAGGACCCGATTCCCGCGGCTTTGCGCAATCCTGACCGGCACATCCCCTGGCCGACCGGGCCCACGCCGGGTTCGATGGTGATCGTGACGAGGATCCGACGTGAGGTACTGACGCTGCCCGCCGCGCAGTTGGGCCCCGACAACCCCCTGCCCCCGCTGCGCCCCCTCGACGAGGTTCACCGCATCGACGACCGCGACCGGGACGGCCTGCCCCGGGACATGGCCCGCCAGCTCGGGTACGAGCCGCTGCGCAGCCTGCTGCCGGTCCGCGTCCGCGACGGGTACGACAGAACCCGCGAACCCCGCGCCCTCGACGCCCTGGTGATCGAGAACGACCGGCTGCGCGCCACCGTCCTGCCCGGCCTCGGCGGTCGCATCGCCTCCCTGCTCCACCTGCCCACCGGACGCGAACTCCTCTACCGCAACCCGGTGTTCCAGCCCGCCGACTTCGCCCTCAACGGCGCCTGGTACTCCGGCGGCATCGAATGGAACATCGGCGCCACCGGCCACACCACCCTCTCCTGCTCGCCCCTGCACGCCGCCCGCGTCCCCGCCCCCGACGGCGGCGAGATGCTCCGCCTGTGGGAGTGGGAGCGGCTGCGCGACCTGCCCTTCCAGGTCGACCTGTGGCTGCCCGACGGCTCCGACTTCCTCCATGTGGGCGTCCGCGTCCGCAACCCGCACGAGCGTCCGGTGCCGACGTACTGGTGGTCCAACATCGCGGTACCGGAGGAGCGCCGGGTCCTCGCGCCCGCCGAGGAGGCCTGGCACTTCGGGTACGAGCGCCGGCTGCGCCGCGTCCCCGTGCCGTCGTACGACGGCATCGACCGCACCCACCCGCTCAACAGCCCGTACGCCGCCGACTACTTCTACGAGGTGCCGGACGGCCGCCGCCGCTGGATCGCCGCGCTGGACACCGGCGGCCACGGGCTGGTGCAGACCTCCACCGACGTGCTGCGCGGCCGCAAGCTCTTCGTGTGGGGCAACCGGTCCGGCGGCCGGCGCTGGCAGGAGTGGCTGACCGAACCCGGCACCGGCGGCTACTGCGAGATCCAGGCCGGACTGGCCCGCACCCAGCTGGAGCACGTCCGGCTGGAGGCCGAGAGCGAGGTGTCCTGGCTGGAGGCGTACGGCCCGCTCGACGCACCGCCCGAGGGGGAGTGGACCCGGGCCGTCCAGGACGCCGAGGAACGGCTGGAGTCCGTACTGCCGCGCGCCCGGGTGGAGGAGGCGTACGCGGCCTGGCTGCCGTGCGCCGACACCGAACCCGGTGAGACCCTGGCCGTCGGATCCGGCTGGGGCGCCCTCGAAGTGCTGCGTGCCGACTGGAAACTGCCCGGCACCCCGTTCCCCGAGTCCACCCTCGGCGAGGCCCAGGCGCCCTGGCGGGAACTGCTGCGCACCGGCTCCCTGCCCGAGCCGCGCCGGGTACGGCCGCCCGGTGAGACCCTCGTCGCCCCGCACTGGCGGGACATGCTGGAGACCGCGCCCGCCACCCCGCACACCGAGTACCACCTCGGCGTCGCCCAGTGGCACGCCGGCGACCGCGCCCAGGCCGTCCGCAGCTGGGAACGCGCCCTCGAACTCGCCCCGTCGCTCTGGCCGTCGCTGCGCTGCCTCGCCGTCGCCGACCAGGAGTCCGGCCACCACGAACGGGCCGCCGACCGGTACGCCGACGCCTTCGACGACCTGTGCCGCGAACGCCGTGACGACGGCGAGACCTGGACCGCGGCGGTGGCCGCGCTCGGCCGGGAAACCCTCGAGGCACTGCTCCGGGTGCGGCGGACGGCGGACGCCCGGGCGCTCTGGGACCGGTTGCTGCCCGCCGTCCGCCGCCGCGGCCGGTTCCGCCTCCTGGAGGCGGAACTGCTGCTCGCCGAGGGCCGGCCCGCCGACGCACGGGCCGTCTTCGACGCGGGCTTCGAGGTCGCCGACCTGCGGGAGGGGGAGGAGACGCTCGGCCGCCTGTGGGCCCGGCTCACCGACGAACCCCTCCCCGCCCGGCACGACTTCCGGATGCGGCCCGACCTCGCCTGACCGGCTCAGCCCCGCTGGTCGACGTACTCGAACACCGAGCCGTCCGGATGCATCGCGATCAGGTTCCGGCCCACCGGCGTCGGCACCGGCCCCGCGATGATCCTGGCGCCGAGCTCGGTCAGCAGCCGGTGCGCCTCGTCCACGTCCTTGACGGCGATGGTCGCCGCCACCCTGCGCAGCACCTCCAGTTCCTCCTCCGGGCCGCTCATCAGCAGAAAGGAGCCGATCGCGGCGACCTGGACCCCGCCGCGCCCGAAGCGCAGGGCTCTGCCGCCGGCCAGACGCTCGTAGAAGGGGATCGCGGTCTCGAGGTCATCGACGCAGATGCGCAGCGAGGCGCCCAGAATCTCCATGCGCCCGAGCCTAGTTGGGGCGGCCCGGGCCGTGCAGGGCGCCCGCGTTACCCGCCGCGTCCGCCGGGTACCCGCAGGGTATGGACCGTTCGGAACACCTGGATCACCTGGAACATCTCGACAGGCACCTGGTCGAAGAGCTGGCACAGGTGGCACGCGAGACGGTACGTGACGAGCTGCGCGAACAGACCCGCAAGCAGCGCCACGCCGCCCTGCTCTACGCCGCGTCCGGCGCCGCCGCCCTGTACGCGGGGGCCGCGCTCGCCCTCGCCGTCGGCCTGGCCCTGGCGACCGGCCTGCCCGGCTGGGGCGCCGCACTGATCACGGCGGCGATCATGGCCGCAGTGGCCTACGTGCTGCGGGGGGCCGCCCACCCGAAGCACGCCCACCCCTCCCCGCCGGCCCGCGTCATCGGCGGCTCCGCCCCGGCAGGCCCGCCGAGCGGCCTGGGCCTGCCCTACCCGCCGATGCCGACGGAGCCCCCCGAGACCCCGGACCACAGGGCCTGAGGTCACCCGAGCCGCGGCAGCACCCTGGTCCGGTAGAAGTCGAAGAACCCCTTCTGATCGGCCCCGATCTGGTTCACGTACACCCGGTCGAAGCCGGCGTCGGCGAACGCCCGCAGTGTGGACACGTGCTGGTCGGCATCGTCCCCGCACACGACCTTCTCGCGCACCATGTCCTCGGTGACCAGCTCCCGCAACTGCTCGAAGTGCCGCGGCGACGGCAGCACCTGCCCCATCTCGCCGGGCAGCAGCTCGTTGTACCAGAGCGAGCGCACCGTACGGACGCACTCCTCGCGATCGGTGCCGTAACAGACCTTCGTGCCGCCGCTGACCGGCTTGGTCCCGCCGCCCTTGCGGAACTGCGTGACCATCTCCTCCTCCGGCGCCATCGTGATGTACCCGTCGCCCACCCGGGCGGCGAGCGACGTCGCCTTGGGTCCAAAGCCGGAGATGTCGATCGGGACGGGCTCCTCGGGCACGGTGTAGAGGCGGGCGTTCTCCACGGTGTAGTGCGTCCCGTGGTGGTTGACCTCCTCGTCGGTGAACAGTCGGCGCATCACCTGGATGGCCTCCTCCAGCATCTCCAGGCGGACGTGCAGCGGGGGCCAGCGGTCGCCGAGGATGTGCTCGTTCAGCGCCTCACCCGTGCCGACGCCCAGCCGGAAACGGCCCTCGGCCATCACCGCGCTCGTCGCCGCGGCCTGCGCCGTCACCGCCGGGTGCAGCCGCACGGTCGGACAGGCCACCGCCGTCTCGACGGGCAGCGACACCGCCTCCGACAGGGCCCCGATCACCGACCACACGAACGCGCTCTGCCCCTGCGCGTCGTTCCACGGGTGGAAGTGGTCGGAGATCCACAGCGCCCGGAAGCCGGCCTGCTCGGCCATCCGGGCCTGCTCCACGAGCGCGGCGGGGTCGTGCTCCTCGCTCGCCAGGAAATAGCCGTACTCGGGCATGGGGAACCTCCGCGCAGGCGACGCCGTCGCCGTGTCATCCGGTCCCGCGCCGGGTAACCGGTGCCCGGCGGGCGAAACGCCTTGGGCCCGGCGAGGCGTTCGGGTGCTCCGACCGGCGTACGGGTGACCCGCCCGGCGTTTGGGTGCCCCGGCTCCGGTTACGCGGAACACCTCGGACGAGCCACACCGCCGGAGGCGCACCGTGAGCCGACCTCACGTCGTGATCGTCGGCGCCGGTTTCGCCGGGTACCGGGCTGCCCGCACGCTGGCCCGGCTGACCCGGAACCGGGCCGATATCACCCTGCTGAACCCGACCGACTACTTCCTGTACCTGCCGCTGCTGCCCCAGGTCGCCGCCGGCATCCTGGAGGCCCGCAGGGTCACCGTGTCGCTGCCGGGCACCCTGCACGGGGTGCGCATAGTGCTCGGCGAGGCGGACCACGTCGACCTCGACGGCCGTACGGTCCACTACTCCGACCCCGAGGGCGGTATCGGCACCCTCACCTACGACCGGCTGGTGCTGAGCGTCGGCAGCGTCAGCAAGCTGCTGCCCATCCCCGGGGTCGCCGAGCACGCGCACGGCTTCCGCGGGCTGCCCGAGGCGCTGTACCTGCGCGACCACGTGACCCGGCAGGTGGAACTGGCGGCCACGGAGGACGACCCGAAGGCCTGCGCCGCCCGCTGCACCTTCGTCGTGGTCGGCGCCGGCTACACCGGCACCGAGGTGGTCGCGCAGATGGAGTTGCTCACCGACCGGCTGGCCCGCCGGCATCCGCTGCCCGCCGGGGTCCGGCCGCGCTGGATCCTGCTCGACGTGGCGCCGCGGGTGCTGCCGGAGCTGGCCGAGCGGCTGTCCCGTACGGCGGACCGGGTGCTGCGGTCGCGGGGTGTCGACGTGCGGATGGGGACGTCGGTGAAGGAGGCCACCCATGACGGGGTGCTGCTCACCGACGGGGAGTTCGTCGCGTCCCGGACGCTGGTGTGGTGTGTCGGGGTACGGCCCGATCCGCTGGTGGAGGCGCTCGAGCAGCCGCTGGAGCGGGGACGGCTGATCGTCGACCCGTATCTGCAGGTGCCGGGTCGGCCGGACGTGTTCGGCTGCGGGGACGCGGCCGCCGTACCGGACCTGGAGCGGCCGGGGTCCTTCACGCCGATGACGGCCCAGCACGCGTGGCGGCAGGGCCGGGTGGCCGGGGAGAACGTGGCCGCCTCGCTCGCCCTCGGCCGGCGCCGGCGGGTCTACCGTCATCGCGACCTGGGTTTCGCCGTCGACCTCGGCGGGATCCGGGCCGCCGCGAATCCGTTCGGCATCCCGCTGTCCGGACCGGCGGCCGGTGCGGTCACCCGCGCCTACCACCTGGCCGCGCTGCCCGGCAACCGCGTCCGGGTGGCCGCCGACTGGCTGCTGGACGCCGTACTGCCGCGCCAGGGCGTGCAGTTGGGCCTCGTACGGTCCTGGTCGGTCCCCCTGGACACGGCCTCCCCGGAGCTGGCACGCGTACCGGGCGGACCGGGCCGCGCGGACGGACCGGCACCGCCGGACCAGCCGCGCAAGGCGGAGGAAGCGGAAGTACCGGAACGCGCGGGAGAACCCCGCGCGCATCAGCCCGGTGACCACCCCGCCCCCGGCCCGGTCAGGCGCACCGACCCTCCGGACCCCGCCGCCGAGTGACCCCGCCGCCGAGTGACCCCGCCGCCGAGTGAGCCCCCGGCCGCACCCCCTCGAACGACTGCAAGGAGAATCATGAACACCGCCGAACTCGCCGAGCTGGGACAGCAGTTGCGCGTGGACAGCGTGCGGGCGTCCGCCGCCGCGGGATCCGGGCACCCCACCTCCTCGATGTCCGCGGCCGATCTGATGGCCGTGCTGCTCGCCCACCACCTGCGCTACGACTTCGAACGCCCCGAGCACCCCGCCAACGACCGTTTCGTGCTGTCCAAGGGGCATGCCTCGCCCCTGCTGTACGCCGCGTACAAGGCGGCCGGTGCCATCGAGGACGGCGAGCTGCTCACCTTCCGCAGGCTCGGCAGCCGGCTCGAGGGACATCCGACGCCCCGGCGGCTGCCCTGGGTGGAGACGGCCACCGGATCCCTCGGTCAGGGCCTGCCGGTCGGGGTCGGCATCGCCCTCGCCGGCAAGCGCCTGGAGCGCACCGGTTACCGGGTGTGGGTGCTGTGCGGAGACAGCGAGCTGGCGGAGGGCTCGGTGTGGGAGGCCGCCGAACACGCCGGGCACGAACACCTGGACAACCTGATCGCGATCGTGGACGTCAACCGGCTCGGCCAGCGCGGCCCCACCCGGCACGGCCACGACCTCGACGCCTACGCCCGCCGCTTCCAGGCCTTCGGCTGGCACACCATCGAGATCGACGGCCACGACGTCGACGCGGTCGACCGGGCCTACGGCGAGGCGCTGTCCACGGCCGGGCAGCCCGTGGCGATCCTCGCCCGCACCCTCAAGGGCAAGGGTGTCGCCGCCGTGGAGGACCTGGAGGGCCACCACGGGAAGCCGCTCGCGGACGCCGAGGAGGCCGTCGCCGAGCTCGGCGGACCACGCCGGCTGCACGTCCGGGTCAACGAGCCGCCGGCCGCCGCCGCGCTGCGCGACCTGACCACCGAGGTGCTGCAGCTCCCGCGCTACGACGAGGGCGACGAGGTCGCGACCCGGGACGCCTTCGGCGCGGCCCTCGCCGCGCTCGGCAGCGCACGCGGCGATGTCGTCGCCCTGGACGGCGAGGTCGGCGACTCCACCCGCACCGAGGAGTTCGCCAAGGCCCACCCCGACCGGTTCTTCGAGTGTTACATCGCCGAGCAGCAACTGGTCGCGGCGGCCGTCGGGATGGCCGCGCGGGGCTGGCTGCCGTACGCCTCGACGTTCGCCGCGTTCCTCACCCGCGCCCACGACTTCGTGCGGATGGCCTCCATCAGCGGCTCCGGCATCAACCTGGTCGGCTCGCACGCCGGTGTCGCGATCGGCCAGGACGGGCCCTCCCAGATGGGCCTGGAGGACCTGGCGATGTTCCGTGCCCTGTACGGCTCGACCGTGCTGTACCCGTGCGACGCCAACCAGACCGCCCGGCTGGTCGCGGCCATGGCCGGCCTCGACGGGATCCGCTATCTGCGCACCTCGCGCGGCAAGACACCGGTGATCTACGGCCCCGAGGAGGAGTTCCCGGTGGGCGGCAGCAAGACGCTCGTGGCCGGTGAGGACGACCGGCTGACCGTCGTCGCGGCCGGGGTCACCGTGCCCGAGGCGCTCGCCGCCGCGGACCGGCTCGCCGAGGACGGCATCGCGGTGCGGGTGATCGACCTGTACTCCGTCAAGCCCGTCGACGTGGCGACCCTGCACCGGGCCGCCGAGGAGACCGGCTGTCTGCTCACGGTGGAGGACCACCGCGCCGAGGGCGGCCTCGGCGACGCCGTCGCGGAGGCCTTCGGCGACGGCCGGCCCGTGCCCCGGCTGGTCCGGCTCGCGGTGCGCACCATGCCGGGCTCGGCCGCGCCCGACGAGCAGCTGCACGCGGCCGGCATCGACGCCGTGGGCATCGCGGCCGCGGCCAAGCTGCTGATCGAGGAGGCGGTCGTGCGATGAGCGGCGAGCCGCGGTCCATACGGGCCGGCCGCCGCGCGGTGGAGATCCAGCGGCCGGGGAAGGTCCTCTTTCCCGGCGGCGGGGGCGCCAAGGAGTACACCAAGGGCGATCTCGCCGACTACTACCGGTCCGTGGCCCCCCACATGCTGCCGCATCTGCGGGGGCGTCCGCTGATGCTGGAGCGCTATCCGGACGGTCTCGACGCACAGCGGTTCATGCAGAAGAACATCCCGGAGCACTATCCGGACTGGATCACCCGCGCCGAGGTCGCCAAGGAGGGCGGCACGGTCACGCACGCCGTGTGCGACGACACCGCCACCCTCCTCTACCTCGCCGACCAGGCGTGCATCACCCTGCACCGCTGGCTGTCGCGCACCGACCGGGCCGGCGGCGCCGACCACCCCGACCAGCTGGTCTTCGACCTCGATCCTCCGGGCGACGACTTCGCTCAAGTGCGCGCGGCGGCCGTCTGGTTGAAGGAGCTGCTGGACGAACTCGAGCTGCCCGCCGCACCGATGACCACCGGTTCGCGCGGACTCCACCTCGTCGTCCGTCTCGACGGCCGCAGCGACTTCGACGAGGTACGCCGATTCGCCCGCGCCGTGGCCGAGTTGCTGGCGTCCCGGCACCCGGACCGGCTCACCACCGCGGCCCGGAAGGAGGACCGCGGCGACCGTCTCTACCTCGACGTCCAGCGCAACGCCTACGCGCAGACCGCCGTCGCCCCCTACACCGTCCGCGCCCGCCCCGGCGCGCCCGTCGCCGTTCCCCTGGCCTGGGAGCAGCTGGACGACCCCGGGCTCGACGCCCGCCGCTGGACGATCGCCGACGCCCTCGACCAGGCGCGTACCGACCCCTGGTCCGGCCTGCCGGGGCGGGGTCGCGCCCTCGGCCCGGCCGGGCGGCATCTCGCGGACATTTCCCCCTGAAGGTTTGGCCACGGGATGAGGGGCCACCCGCAGAAAGAGGTGGCCATGTCGAACACAAACCACACACCAAAGTCTCAAAACTCACAGAAAACACATAACTCACAGGAGTCACGCGGCGACGACACGCACAGCAAGGCGGAGGAGCAACGGCCGGCACCCGTGGAGGTGCTGCGCCAGGCGCGCGCCCAGCTCACCGAACTCACCGGGCTCGCCCCCGAATCGGTGACCTCTTTCGAGCAGACCGAGGACGGTTGGGTGCTCGAGGTGGAGGTCCTCGAACTCGCGAGGGTCCCGGACACCATGAGCCTGATGGCGAGCTACCAGGTCGAACTCGACCAGGAGGGCCGGCTCACCGGCTACCGGCGCGTTCACCGATATGAACGCGGTCGGTCCGACGCGCGCCGGCCAGGCGGCCGCTAGGCCGCCCCACCGCCTGCCCCGCCCACCGTGACACCGAACCACTCAGGAGGAGGAACGGCCGGTATGACTGTTGTCCCGGCACAGCAAGCCGGAGGCGGAGGCGGCACCAGCGGCCTCTACGACGTACTCGAGCTGGTCCTGGACAGGGGACTCGTGATCGACGCGTTCGTGCGCGTCTCCCTGGTGGGCATCGAGATCCTGAAGATCGACGTCCGCGTCGTCGTGGCCAGCGTCGACACGTATCTGCGCTTCGCCGAGGCGTGCAACCGTCTCGACCTGGAGGCCGGACCTCACAAGAGCCCCGGCCTGCCCGACCTCGTCGGCGAGGTCACCGAGTCCGGTGCCCGCGGCAAGTCCAAGGGTGCGCTGACCGGCGCGGCGGAGACCATCTCCGACGCCTTCAAGCAGGCCCGCGAGGAGGGTGAGGGCCGGTCCCGCGCCCGTAAGGCCCCGGTCCGGAGGAAGGAGGAGCAGGAGTGAGCACCTACGTCTACGGGATCACCGCCCGCTCGCATCCCGCCCTCCCCGAGGGCATGACCGGCGTGGGCGAGCCACCGCACCCGGTGCGGGTCCTCACCGCCGGAGAGCTGGCCGCCGTGGTCAGCGACGCTCCCGAGGGGCTGCGGCCCAAGCGGCGTGACCTGCTCGCGCACCAGAACGTGCTCGCCGAGACCGGCGCGGCCGGGTGCGTGCTGCCCATGCGGTTCGGGAACGTGGCCACCGACGACGACACCGTCACGCAGGTGCTCGGTGAGCGCGCGGACCACTACCTGGAGCGACTGAAGGCGCTGGACGGCAAGGTCGAGTACAACGTCAAGGTCAACCACGTCGAGGAGGCCGTCCTGCACCGCGTGATGGCCGAGAACACCGAGCTCCGCACCCTGGTTGAGGACAACCGGCGGGCGGGTGGCGGCAGCTACGACGACAAGCTGCGCCTCGGCGAGATGGTCGCGGCGGCCGTGAAGGCCAAGGAGGCCGAGGACGCCGCCGAGGTCCAGGCCCGGCTGGAGCCCGTTGCCGCCGCGGTCAGCGCCGGGCCGCAGTCCACGGGCTGGCTGCTCAACGTCTCGTTCCTGGTTCCCCGGGACGAGGCCGAGGGCTTCCTGGCCGCGGTCGAGCAGGTCCGCGTCGACCGTCCGCACCTGGAACTGCGGGTCAACGGCCCGCTGCCCCCGTACAGCTTCGTCGAGCCCGGCCCCGCCGAGCCGGCGACCGGCCCCTCCGCCGCGGACAGCGGAGCGCGGTGACCTGGCGGGCCCGGATGGAAGGAGGAGCCCATGGGACTGATCGGTGAAGTACTGCTGCTGCCGTTCGCACCGGTGCGCGGCAGCGCGTGGGCGATCCGGCAGGTGCTCCGCGAGGCGGAGCGGATCTACTACGACCCCGCCACCGTCCGGGCCGAACTCGCCCGTCTCGAAGAGCAGCTTCAGGCGGGAGAGATCACCGAGGAGGAGTTCGACCGGCGCGAGGACGAACTGCTCGACCGGCTGGAGTCAGGCATGCGCTCCGGGCGTACCACTGGCGAGGAGACGTGAAGATGAACCGAACCGCACTGGGCCTCGCCATAGGGGCCGGATACCTCCTGGGACGTACGAAGAAGCTGAAAATGGCGCTCGCGGTCGGCTCCCTGGTCGCGGGCAAGAAGCTGAACCTGGGCCCCGGGGCGCTCGCCACGATGGCCCGGCAGCAGCTGAGGGACAATCCGCAGTTCAAGGAGATCGGCGACCAGCTGCGCGAGGACCTCCGGGGCGTCGGCAAGGCCGCGTCCGGGGCCATGGTCGAGCGGCAGATGGGTGCGCTTGCCGACCGGTTGCACGACCGTACCGCCCAGGTCCGCGACGGCCTGTCCGGGGCACTGCCCGAGGCCGGCTCCGATGAGGAGCCGGAGGACGACGAGCCGGACCGCGAGACGCGGGGGGAAGGCGGCGGCAACGAGCGGGAGGAACACGACCGCCAGGCCCGCCGGCGGCAGTCCTCCGGCAAGAAGGCGACCGGCAAGGCCCCGACGAAGGCCTCCGCCGCCCGGAAGACCGCGGTGAAGAAGACGGCCCCCGCGAAGAAGGCGGCGGCCCGGAAGACCGGCTCGGCCGGGAAGAAGACGGCCGGCAGCCGTGGGGCGGGCTCATCGAAGGGCGGCGATGACCGATGACCGACATCCTTGAATCCGCGACCTCGTCGGCGGGCCGGGCCGGGAAAGCCGCGCAGGACAACCCCCTCACCGACCTCGCGCACAGCGAGGCCGCCGACCGGCTGAAGGCCGAGGCCCAGGAGTACCTGGCCGCCCAGGCCGAGCGGCTGCTCTCGGGCCTGGGCCACAAGCTCGGCGAGACCACCGTCAAGCTCAACGACATCGCCGAGGGCAACAGCCCCGGCTTCGCCAAGCTGGCGCTCGACGCGGGCCGCAAGTTCGCCGAGGGCAAGGGGCCGCTGCGCTCCGCGCTGGAACTGGGGGCTTCGAAAGTCAAGGACAACGTCACGGAGGCGGTCAAGAACCTCGGAGGCGGCAAGGGCAAGAAGAAGGGCAGGGCCGGTAACAAGCCGACCGTCATCATGGAGTCGGTGGACGTCGGCGTGCCGCTGCGCACCGCGTATGACCAGTGGACCCAGTACCAGGACTTCTCCACCTTCGCCAAGGGGGTCAAGAGCGCCAGTCGCGCCACCGACACCGACTCCGACTGGCAGGCCAAGATCTTCTGGTCCAGCCGGAGCTGGAAGGCGCACACAACCGAGCAGATACCCGACTACCGCATCCAGTGGACGTCGGAGGGCGCGAAGGGCAGCACCAAGGGCGTCGTCACCTTCCACCCGCTCGGCGAGAACCTCACCCGGGTGCTGCTGGTCATGGAGTACTACCCGAGCGGCCTGTTCGAGAAGACCGGCAATCTGTGGCGCGCCCAGGGCCGGCGGGTCAGGCTGGATCTGAAGCACTACGCCCGGTTCATCACCCTGAAGGGAGAGGCCGAGGACGGCTGGCGCGGCGAGATCTCCGACGGCGAGGTCGTCCGCAGCCACGAGGACGCGGTGGCCGAGGAGGAGTCCGAGGAGGAGTCCGAGGAGCCCCGCGGCGAGGACGAGGGCGAGGAGCCCTACGAGGACGAGGAGGAACCGGAGGAGTACGAGGCCGAGGAGGAGGAAGAAGGCGAAGAGGAGGAGCCCGAGGAGGACGAGGACGAGGAGCAGGGCCGGTACGAGGACGAGGCCGAGGGGGATGAGGAGTACGAGGACGAGGAAGAGGAGCCCGAGTACGCCGAACGCGGGAGTCGTCGATGACGACGCCCAGCCGGTTCCCCGAGCCGTACGGTCAGGGCGGTGGAGCCAACCTCGCCGACATCCTGGAGCGCGTGCTCGACAAGGGTGTGGTGATCGCGGGTGACATCCGGATCAATCTGCTCGACATCGAACTGCTGACCGTCAAACTGAGGCTGATCGTCGCCTCGGTCGACAAGGCCAAGGAGATGGGTATCGACTGGTGGGAGAGTGACCCGGCTCTGTCCTCCCGGGCCCGCCGGGACGAGCTGACCCGCGAGAACGCCGAGCTGAGAGAGCGGCTGGCCCGGCTGGAGGAGCTGGAGCCGGGCCGCGCGCCGAAGGAGGCACCATGACCGGACTGCGGTACGTGTACGCCGTCTGCCGCCCCTTCGACACGCCCCTGCAGTCCCAGCTCACAGGGGTCGGCGGCGCGCCGCCGGCCCTGCTGCACCACCATGGTCTGGTCGCGGTCGTCAGCCAGGTACCGGAGGGGGACTTCAGCGAGCAGGCCCTCAAGGCGCACCTGGAGAATCTGGACTGGCTGTCCGCCACCGCCCGCGCGCACCAAGGCGTGATCGACGCGCTCACCACGGTCACCACGCCGCTGCCGCTCCGCCTCGGGACCGTCTTCCGGGACTGCAGCGGGGTGCGCACCATGATCGAGGCCCGCGAGGACGACTTCCGGCGCACCCTCGACCGGCTGGAGGGCCGGGTGGAGTGGGGCGTGAAGCTGTACCTGGAGTCCGAGCCCGCCGAGCCGGTGCCCGCGGTCGCCGAGAAGCCCGCGAGCGGCCGGGACTATCTGCGCCGCCGCCGCGAGAGCACCCACGCGCACGAGGAACAGTGGCAACAGGCCGAGGCGTTCGCCCGGTCTCTGCACGAGCGGCTCTCCCGGCACGCCGAGGATTCCCGGCTGCACGCCCCCCAGAATTCCGCGCTTTCCACGGAATCCGGCCGAAACCTTCTCAATGCGGCTTATCTGGTACCGCGCGCGCATTCCGAGGAATTCGTGGAAATGGTGGACCGCACAAAGGACGAGGCACCCGGAATCCGAGTGGAACTCACCGGCCCCTGGGCCGCCTATTCGTTCGTCGGGGAGGCGGCGCCGTGACCGTCGTCGAACGGCGCGAGGTCGCACTCGTCGACCTGCTGGACCGGCTACTGGCCGGCGGCGTCGTCATCACCGGCGACATCACCCTGCGGATCGCGGACGTCGACCTGGTCCGCATCGATCTCAACGCGCTGATCAGCTCGGTGAACGAGGCGGTGCCCTCTCCCTTCGAGGTGCTTCCCGGCCCCTTCGCGAAGGGCGTGACGGAGGAGGACAGGTGACCCCGCGCAACCGGCTCGACCTGGAGCCCGACACGGTCGAGCGCGACCTGGTGAAACTGGTGCTCACGGTGGTGGAACTGCTGCGGCAGCTCATGGAACGGCAGGCCGTGCGCCGCTTCGACACGGGCGGCCTGACCGAGGAGCAGGAGGAGCGGATCGGGCTCACCCTGATGCTCCTGGAGGAGCGGATGGCCGAACTGCGCGAGCGCTACGGACTGCGGCCCGAGGACCTCAATCTGGACCTCGGGCCGCTCGGACCGCTGCTTCCCCGCGAGTAGTGCCCCAACAGGCAACGTTCGCCCCGTCGCGACGCCCGGCACGCACTCTCGCCGCACCGGGCACAAGCCCAAGTACGTCCAGTACGAGGACTTGCACCCGGCACGCCGAGAGCACGCACCGGACGCCGCTCCTTGACGGGCAAACGTTGCCTGCCGGGGCACTAGCTCACGTCACCATCGGTACCAACGGCCCCTGCCGCCGGCGGCGGTGGTGCTGCGGACCAGGAATCCCAGCAGCCAGACGACCAGCACCGCCAGTGCAATCCACCATAGAACCTTCACTGCGAAACCGGCCCCGAAAAGAATCAGCGCCAGAAGCAGTACCAGCAGAATGGGAACCATAATTCCACCTCCTGCAATCCGGGTTTCCCGAATTTCCCGGATCAGGCTTCCTTGCGGCACAGAATCTCGCCGTGGAGGACGGCGAACCAGCCGGCCTCCCGCCGCCCCCACTCCCGCCACGCCCCGGACACGGCCCGCAGTTCCTCCTCCGTCGCGTGACCGCTCCGCACCGCCCGTTCCGCATAGGTGGACGCCAGGGTGCGGTCCGCCCACAGACCGCTCCACCAGGCCCGCTCCTCGGGCGTGGCGAAGGTCCAGGTGCTGGAGGTGGCGGTGATGTCGGTCAGCCCGGCGGCCAGCGCCCACGCCTTCAGCCGGCGTCCGGCGTCGGGCTCGCCGCCGTTGGCGCGGGCCACCCGCTCGTACAGGTCCAGCCAGTCCTCCAGGCCTTCCACCGCCGGGTACCAGGTCATGGCCGCGTAGTCCGCGTCACGTACCGCGATGAACCCGCCCGGCTTCGTCACCCGGCGCATCTCGCGCAGCGCCCTCACCGGGTCCCCGACGTGCTGCAGCACCTGATGGGCGTGCACCACGCAGAAGGTGTCGTCCGGGTAGTCCAGGGCGTGCACGTCGGCGACCGCGAAGTCCACGTTGGTCAGACCGCGCCCGGCCGCGGTGGCCCGGGCCCGCTCCAGGATGCCCGGCGCGTGGTCGACACCGGTGACCCGGCCGTCCGGAACCCGTTCCGCCAGATCGGCCGTGATGGTGCCCGGCCCGCAGCCGATGTCCAGGATCCTCATGTGCGGCTTCAGGGAGCCGAGCAGATAGGCCGCGGAGTTCTCGGCGGTCCGCCAGGTGTGCGACCGCAGCACCGACTCGTGGTGCCCGTGCGTGTAGACGGCGGTCTCCTGCGCTTTCGGCATGGCTGTTCCCCTTCAGCTTCGTCGCCGCTGTTACGGATCACCGTACGCGCGTATGCCGAATAATGAGACCGGTGTTTCGAAATGTGGACTGACGCTACGACGGGTCCGGTCCTGGCCGGCCGTCAATGTGCGGAGCGCAGCGGGCGGTAGACCGTCAGCGCGCCGGGCAGCTTCTCCAGCGTCACCTCGCCCGACGCGGCCGTCACCTCGCCGTCGTACGCCAGCGGGGTGCCCGGCGTGACACCGGTCAGCCGGAGCCGGTTCACCTGCACCGCCGCGTGCGCCGGGGAACGGGTCAGCGGGCCGGCGGCGGCCGCGGCCAGCAGCCGCAACGCGGGCCGGCGGCTGCCGTGCACCACCCGCACGTCCAGCAGCCCGTCCGCGAGATCGGTACGGCGGCCGGGTGCGAGCCCCATGCGGTGGTAGACGCCGTTGCCGACGAACAGCAGCCACAGTGGCCGCCGTGCACCACCCAGCTCCACCTCCAGCGGATGCCCGTCGGCGCGCAGCACCCGCAGCGCGCCCAGCAGCCCGGCCGGCCAGCCACCGATCCGGTGCGACCAGCGGTCGCGCACGCGCACCAGCTCCGGATAGACGCCCAGGCTCAGGGTGTTCAGGAACAGGCCCTCGCGCTCACCGGTGACATACCGGGCCGCGTCCACCCGCACCGCCTCGCCGTGCCGGACCGCACGGGCCAGATCCCGCTCGTCCTCCACGCCCAGGTCGAGGGCGAAGTGGTTGAGGGTGCCGCCGGGCAGCACCGCGAGTGGCAGACCGTGCCGCAGGGCGATCCCGGCGGCAGTGTTCACCGTGCCGTCGCCGCCGCACACGCCGAGGACGCGGGCGCGGGTCGCCGCCTTCGCCAGCTCCTCGCCGACCTCCTCCGGCGCGCACTGGACGATCTCCGCCCGCGGCAGGGCGTTGTGCAGCGCGCGCACCCGGTCCGCCGTCCCCGAGGCCCGGTTGGCGACCATCACCAGACCGTCCCCCTCCGGCAGCGCGGGTGCCTCGGCACGCGCCCGGGACCGGCGCCGCACCTGGGCACGGGTCGGCACCAGCCGCCGTGTCAGGAAGGCCGCACCCGCGCCGAGGGCCGCCCCGGCCAGCACGTCGCTCGGGAAGTGCACACCCGTGTACACCCGGGAGGCGGCCACCGAGAACGCCACCGGCGCCACCGCCGCGCCCCACGCCGGGGACTCCAGCGCGACCCCGGTCGCGAACGCGGCGGCCGACGCGGCGTGCCCGGACGGGAAGGACGTGGTGATCGGCTGCCGCTTCAGCTGCCGCACCAGCGGCACCGGGTCCAGCACCGGCCGGGCCCGGCGCACCGAGCGCTTGCCGATCGTGTTGATGGCCAGCGAGGCCACGCTGAGGGAGGCCAGGCCCCGGACGGCCGCCCGGCGGGCCCTCGGGGTGCGGCTCGCGGCCATCGCGGCGGCCGTCGCGAACCACAGCACCCCGTGGTTCGCGCCGCGGCTGAGACGGGGCAGCACCTGCTCGGCGCCCGGCCAGTGCCGGGCGGCGGCCGCCTCGAACAGCCGGCCGTCCAGGTTCAGCAGCCGGCACAGCACGCTCCGGCCGACCGAGCGGGCGGTCGGGTCCGGGCCGGTCGGGCTCAGGTCGGTCGGGCTCAGGTCGGTCAGGTCCAGGTCCGGGTCCGGGTTCATGAGGTCCGGTTACCCTGAAGTGCCCGTTTCTTGTGCCGGTCTGCGCCGGACGCCCGCCGGCCCGTGAGGAGATTCCCCCGGATGCGCCTCCTTCTCGTCCGCCACAGCGAGACCCCGTCCAACGTGCGCCACCTGCTGGACACCGGCGTGCCGGGCCCCGCGCTGACCCCGCTGGGCGAGGCGCAGGCCGCCGCCCTGCCCGAGGCGCTCGCCGACGAGGACATCGAGGCCCTGTACGCCTCCACGCTGCTGCGCACCCAGCTCACCGCCGCCCCGCTGGCCGCCGCCCGGGGTCTTGAGGTGATCGTCCGCGACGGCATCCGCGAGGTGTCCGCCGGCGATCTGGAGATGCTGCCCGGCGAGTCCACGGAGGGCCGTGCGTACATGCGAACGATCTTCGCCTGGGCGGCCGGCGACACCGCGCCGTGCATCCCCGGCGGGGAGAGCGGCGACCAGGCCCTGGCCCGGTACGACGCCGTGATCGCCGAGGCCGCCGCGAGCGGCGCCGGCACGGTCGCCATGGTCAGCCACGGCGCCGCGATCCGCCTGTGGACCGCCGCCCGCGCCCACAACGTCGACGTCCCCTTCGCCGCCGCCCGCCCCCTCGGCAACACCGGCGTGGTCGTCCTCGAGGGCTCCCCCTCCGACGGCTGGAAGGCGCTGTCCTGGGAGGGCACTTCGGTGGAGCCGACGGGAGAGGCGGGGCCGACGGGGGAGCCGGTGGACACGGCGGGGCGGTCATAACCGTTTGCCCGTCACCCGGGCCGCCCCGGAGAATGCCTTCCCATGGGACATCTGGAAGCCGCGCACCTCGAGTACCACCTCCCCGACGGGAGGACCCTGCTCGGGGACGTGTCCTTCCGGGTCGGGGAAGGCGCCGCCGTCGCCCTGGTCGGCCCGAACGGCGCCGGCAAGACCACCCTGCTCCGGCTGGTCTCCGGCGAGCTGAAGCCGCACGGCGGCACCGTCACCGTCAGCGGCGGCCTAGGCGTGATGCGCCAGTTCGTGGGCTCCGTACGGGACGAGACGACCGTACGGGACCTGCTCGTGTCCGTCGCCCCGCCCCGCATCCGCGCGGCGGCAAAGGCGGTCGACGAGGCCGAGCACGCCATCATGACCGTCGACGACGAGGCCGCCCAGCTGGCCTACGCGCAGGCCCTCGCCGACTGGGCCGAGGCACGCGGGTACGAGGCCGAGACCCTGTGGGACATGTGCACCACCGCGGCCCTCGGCATGCCCTACGAGCGCGCCCAGTGGCGCCAGGTGCGCACCCTCTCCGGCGGCGAGCAGAAACGCCTCGTGCTGGAGGCGCTGCTGCGCGGCACCGACGAGGTGCTGCTGCTGGACGAGCCGGACAACTACCTCGACGTGCCCGGCAAACGGTGGCTGGAGGAACAGCTGCGGGAGACCCGCAAGACGGTCCTGTTCGTCTCCCACGACCGTGAACTCCTCGCCCGTGCCGCCGAGAAGATCGTCTCCGTGGAGCCCGGTCCGGCCGGCGCCGACGCCTGGGTGCACGGCGGCGGCTTCGCCACGTACCACGAGGCCCGGCGCGAACGCTTCGCCCGCTTCGAGGAGTTGCGCCGCCGCTGGGACGAGAAGCACGCCCAGCTGAAGAAGCTCGTCCTGAACCTCCGGCAGGCCGCCGCCGTCAGCCACGAGATGGCCTCCCGGTACGCCGCCGCCCAGACCCGCCTGCGCAAGTTCGAGGAGGCCGGCCCGCCGCCGGAGCCGCCGCGCGAGCAGGACATCACCATGCGCCTGAAGGGCGGCCGCACCGGCGTGCGGGCCGTCACCTGCAAGGGACTCGAACTGTCCGGCCTCATGCGGCCGTTCGACCTGGAGGTCTTCTACGGCGAACGGGTCGCCGTCCTCGGCTCCAACGGCTCCGGCAAGTCGCACTTCCTGCGCCTGCTGGCCGGCGAGGACGTCGCGCACACGGGGGAGTGGAAGCTCGGCGCACGTGTCGTACCCGGGCACTTCGCGCAGACCCACGCGCACCCCGGACTCCACGGCCGCACCCTGCTCGACATCCTGTGGAAGGAGCACTCCCAGGACCGCGGCGCCGCCATGTCCCGGCTGCGCCGATACGAGCTGACCCTGCAGGCCGAGCAGACCTTCGACCGGCTCTCCGGCGGCCAGCAGGCCCGCTTCCAGATCCTGCTGCTGGAGCTGGCGGGCGCCACCGCGCTGCTGCTGGACGAGCCGACCGACAACCTCGACCTGGAGTCGGCCGAGGCCCTGCAGGAGGGCCTGGAGGCCTTCGAGGGCACGGTCCTCGCGGTCACCCACGACCGCTGGTTCGCCCGCTCCTTCGACCGCTACCTGGTCTTCGGCGCCGACGGCCGCGTCCGAGAGACGCCGGAACCGGTCTGGGACGAGCGCCGGGTGGAGCGGGTCCGCTAGGCCCTGCCGGGCGGGCTCGGCCGGAGCGCGTCTCGCCGTGGGGGTGCGGGCCGTACTGAGTCGGTCACCGCCAGCGAAGCAGTGCCCCCATACCGCCCGGCGCGACCTCCGCGCCCGTGTCCTGGAGCACCGGAGCCAGCGACACCACCGGTGCGTCCGTCACCACGGCCGCCCGCACCAGCGCGTCGTCGGCCCGGGCCGGCCACGCCTGCTGCTCGCCGAGGGCCCGCAGCTCGTCACGGCGGGCCGCCAGCTGGTCCGGGTCCTCGCCGATCCACACCTCGCGGCGCGTGTCGGGCGCGTCCGGGCGGATCAGCAGCTCGGCCAGGCGGTGCTCACGGGCCGCCTCGATCAGCTGCGGCAGCCCATCGACGGCCGCCGCCCGGCGCTCCTCGTCCGGCCGTCCGCGCCGCCCGGAACCGGTCCACCTCCGCCAGGATCCGCTGCCGTACGTGCTCGGCGCGTATCTCCTCCACTTCCTGCGGCAGCAGCTTGCTGTCCTTGCCGCGCGACGTCTCCACCGCACGGTCCTGCAGAGCTTCCCTGGTCCTCCGTGTGCAGCGAGGTGTCGGCGTATGCGGAGGCCCAGGACCCCGGATGTTCGTACAGTGGATTCAGGAACGCGAGCAGCATGTATTCCTCCCGGAAACCCCTCGGGCAGTGCCTGCGGGGCGGGTACCCGGGCCGGGACCCGAGGACACGGACACGACGAGCGGGGCACCACATGACCGGAGTCGACCCCAGCGGACTGGACGACCAGCAGCTCATGAAGGAGCTGGAGACGATCCACCGCACGCGCCACGACACCCTCCTGTACGGCTCGAACGACGCGCTGCGGACCCACAACGAGCGCATGGCGCAGCTGGAGGGCGAGTATCTGCGCCGCCACCCGCGCCGCCTGGTCAGCGCGGGCCGCACCCGAGAGGGCGCCCGGGAACGGCGGTGCGGCGAGGCGGCTACTCCGGAGACGTCCGGCACCTGAGCCGCCGGGCGGGCACACGGAACGGCCGGCCCGCGCGGGCCGGCCGTCCACGGGAACGGGCGGGCTCAGCCGGGCTCGCCGGCGAACACGTGCAGGAACGCGTCGCAGAACGCCTTGAGATCGTCCGGCTTGCGGCTGGTCACCAGCTGGTTGGAGCCGTGGTCGCAGATCTTCACCTGCTCGTCCACCCAGGTGCCGCCCGCGTTGCGGATGTCCGTCCTGAGGCTGGGCCACGAGGTCAGCACCCGGCCCCGTACGACGTCCGCTTCCACCAGCGTCCAGGGCGCGTGGCAGATCGCCGCGACCGGCTTGCCCCGTTCGAAGAAGTCCTTCACGAACGCCACGGCCTTGTCGTCCATCCGCAGGAAGTCCGGGTTGGCCACCCCGCCCGGCAGCACCAGGGCGCCGAACGAGTTCACCGACGCCTCTCCCACCACCTCGTCCACGTCGAACGTGTCGCCCTTGTCGAGGTGGTCGAACGCCTGGACCTCTCCCGGCTTCGTGGACACCAGCACCGGCTCGTGCCCGGCGTCGGAGGCCGCCTTCCAGGGCTCGGTCAGCTCGACCTGCTCGGCGCCCTGCGGTGCCACCAAAAACGCGATCCGCATGATCCTCGATCTCCTTTCCGTTCCCGGGCCGCCCGCCGGCAGCGCATCGGCTCCTCGCCGTACGGCAGCACCTCGCACAGCCGATCGCGAGGCCGATCCCGGCCGGACAGTCGGGCGACGGCGGGCGCCGGCGCTGTCGCAGCCGCGCCGGCCCCCCGCGCGACATCGGCTGCCCGGCCCCGCCTCATGCCCCTCCCGCCAGCGCCTCGGCCAACTGCTGCACGTTCTCGTAGCGCGCCGAGTGCGGCAGGGTGGCCACCGCGTCGACCAGTGGGGTCGGCGCGCTGTGCCGACGCAGCGTCCGGGCCAGGTCACGGGCGGTCGCCGGGAACGAGCCGCGGCTCAGGGTGCGGGCCAGCTCGGACCGCATCCGCTCCAGCGACGCCGGTGAGCCCAGGCCGCCGACGGGTCCGCTCCACACCTCCGGGTCGTCGTCCGCAGCCGGCTCCGGATCGTGCCACTCCTCCACGCGCGTCGGGTGTCCGGACCTCAGCAGGCCCCTTAGCTCGTGCTTCATCTCGTCGTCCCGGTGGACGCTCAGCCGGTCACTGCCTCGCTGCATGTCAACCTCCACAGTGTCGGAGGACCGAAAGAGTTCAGTTGCCGAGTCCGTGACCTGGGGACTGAACCCTTTCCCGCGCTCTCGTGAGTGCCTGTCCGCGCACTTATCCGTTCAGTGCGCAGACGCGTACCCGGATGGGCCGTCGCGTAACAGCCGGGGCCGGCCAGGTACGGCAATGGACGGATCGCTCAGGCCGGCGAGATGGCCGACGCCGTGGTCCGGCTCCGGCCTCCGTCGGGGGCTCTGGCGGCTGCGCTATGTCCGGCCGACCATGGTGGCGGGTTTGACGATGCGGTCGAAGTCCTTGGCACTGATGTAGCCGGAGTCCACCGCTGCCGCGCGCAGGGTGGTGTC
>NZ_JBIATN010000029.1:69181-126201 GCF_042891825.1 Streptomyces sp. NPDC001852 | reverse complement strand
GGTGTTTCCGACTCTATCAGATCTTTTCTCGATCCGATTTCCTCGGTGCTTTCCAGGTTCCCGCTCTCGCGTTTCCCTTTCCGGCGGTTCCGACTCTATCAGATCCTTTCGGCTCTGACTCCCAGTCAGGGGGGCTTGTCCTCCCGGCCCTTGGGCCGTTCCGACGTCTCAAACCTTAGCGGATCCGCTCGGCGATTCCCAATCGGACCGCCGGGCTTCCATTCGAATTGAATTCGGGCACGCCGAAATCAACCCGTCCGGGAGATCGTGCTGATGATGTGAGGGGTGCCGCTCGGGGCGGCTGAGGTGCTGCCGAAGAACCGTTACGGCTCCGTGGCAACCCGAGGAACTTTACGGAACCGCCAGGGGCGTGTCAACACCCCTCTGTCAAGATCTTTTATGCCGGTCTCGGGCCGCCTCAGTCGAGGTCGCTGAGCCGGCCGCCGGCGTCCGGCTGGGCGTGCTCCACCCGACGCAGGAGCCTGGTCAGGACCTCGCCGAGCACCGCGCGCTCCGCCGGGGTGAGGTCCTGCAGCAGGTCCTCCTCGAAGACGGTCGCCAGACGCATCGCCTCCAGCCACTTCTCCCTCCCCTCCGGGGTCAGCTCGACGATGACCCGCACGCGGTTGGACTCGTCCCGCTCACGGGTGACCAGTCCTTCGGAGACCATGCGGTCGATCCGGTGGGTCATCGCGGCCGGGGTGAGTCCGAGGCGCTTGGCGAGGTCGCTGGGGCCCATGCGGTAGGGGGCGCCGGAGAGGACCAGCGCCTTGAGCACCTCCCACTCGGCGTTGCTGATGCCGAGGTCGGCGGTCTGGCGGCCGTAGGCGACGTTCATGCGCCGGTTGAGCCGGGACAGCGCCGACACGATCTTCTCGACCTGCGGGTCCAGGTCCCGGAACTCGCGCTGGTAGGCGGCGATCTGCTCCTCGAGCGTCGGCTCTGTGAGGTCGGGGGCTGTGTCTGCCATGGCCGCAGTATCGCACGTAGAGCCTTTGCGTTGAAGTCCTTCGGTGTGTAGTCTTTAGCTTCGAACTTTAGCTTTGAAGTCTTCAGGTCTAACTAGTGAGAGAGGTGAACGTGACCAGGGCGATGGGCGCAGCGATGCGCCGGATCCACGTGGGTAACGCACTCAGCGCGTTCGGGCTCGGCTTCACCGTCCCCTACCTGTACGTCTACGTGGCGCAGGTGCGGGGGCTGGGAGCCATGACGGCGGGTCTCGTACTCGCCGTCTTCGCTGTGGCCGCGCTGATCGTGCTGCCGTTCGCCGGCCGGGCGATCGTGCGGCGCGGCCCGCTGCCGGTCCTGCTCGCCGCCCTGGTCATGGCCGCCGTCGGTGCGCTGAGCCTCGGTCTCGCGGGCAACGCCGCCGCCGTACTGCTGTCGGCCGCGGCGCTCGGTGCCGGGCAGGCCGTGATGCAGCCGGCGCTGGCGACGATGATCGTGGACTGCTCCACGGCCGACACGCGGTCGCGGGCGTTCGCGATGCAGTTCTTCCTGCAGAACCTGGGGCTCGGTATAGGCGGCCTCATCGGCGGCCATCTCGTCGACACCACCCGCGTGTCCTCGTTCACGCTGCTGTTCGCGATCGAGGCGGCGATGTTCCTGCTGCTGGTCGGTGTGATGGCGACCGTGCGGATGCCGCACTCGCCGCGGATCGAGGACGCTCCGGCAGGGTCGGCGAAGGGCAGCTGGAAGCGGCTGCTCGGGAACCGGGCGATGGTGCAGCTGTGTGTGCTGGGCTTCGTGCTGTTCTTCGCCTGCTACGGCCAGTTCGAGTCCGGGCTGAGTGCGTACGGCGTCGAGGCCGCCGGGATATCCACCTCCGCACTGGGGACGGCCCTGGCCGCGAACACGCTGATGATCGTGGTCGCCCAGTTCGCCGTGCTGAGGTTCGTGGAGCGCCGCCGGCGGTCGCGGGTCATCGCCGGTGTCGGTCTGATCTGGGCCGTGGCCTGGCTGGCTGCCGGGTACGCGGGGCTGGGGCACGGGAGCCAGGAGATGGCCACGGCTGCGTTCGTGTCGACGTACGCGCTGTTCGGGCTGGGTGAGGCGATGCTGTCGCCGACGGTCGCTCCGCTGGTCGCCGATCTGGCGCCGGAGGGTATGGCCGGGCAGTACAACTCGGCGTTCGCGCTGGTCAAGCAGCTGGCGCTGGCCGTTGGGCCGGCCGTGGGCGGGCCACTCGGCGCCGAGCTGCACGGACCGTACGTGGTGACCTTCCTGGCGTTCTCGTTGGGGATCAGCGTGCTGGCCCTGCGGCTGGGTAGGCGGCTCACCCCCGTGCAGGACCGGCCTTGGCTGGCCCGCGGGACCCGGGTGGTCGCCCGGGGTGGGGCGCCTGCGGAGTCCCTGGCCGCGTAGTCGTAAGGCACCCGGTGCTGGGGCTGGACACGGGACGGGCGCTGCTCGCTGGGAGGTGCCGCCTTCGAGCGTGGGCGACTGCAACCCCTAGGGGCGCGGGGAACTGCGCGAGCAACCCACCGCGCACCCGCACCCGCACCCGGCGAAGGCCATAGGCCCCCACGGCGCTACCCCTTCGGCAGTACGAACTCGCACCACACCGCCTTGCCGCCGCCAGGTGTTCTGCGGCAGCCCCAGTTGGACGCGATCGTCGCCACGATGGCGATGCCGCGGCCAGACTCGTCCGCCGGTTCCGCGCGGCGGCGGCGCGGGAGGTGGTCGTCGCCGTCCGTCACCTCGATGATCAGACGGCGGTCGGTGCGGCGGAGGCGCAGGCGCATGGGGGGCGTGCCGTGCTGGAGGGAGTTGGCGACCAGCTCGCTCGCGGCGAGCACGCCGAGATCGTGCAGCTCGACCGGGAAACGCCAGCTCGTCAGCACGCCGGAGGCGAACGCGCGGGCGCGGGGGGCCGCTTCGACGCCGCCGAGGAGTTCCAGGGCCGCGTTGCGGAAGAGGTCGCCGTCGGGGCCCGTACGGGAGGGGTGCTGGAGGACGAGGACGGCGACGTCGTCGTCGTGGTCGGCGGTGACGCCGGCCGAGCGGACCAGGCGGTCGCAGATCACCTGGGGAGTGCCCGTAGCGCCCGCCAGGGCTCCTTCGAGGGCCGCGATGCCCTCGTCCAGGTCCTCGTCGCGGCGTTCGACCAGGCCGTCCGTGTAGAGGACCGCCGTGGAGCCCGGGCCGAGGGCGATGGAGCCCGACGCGTGCATCCAGCCGCCGGTGCCGAGCGGCGGGCCGGTGGGTTCGTCGGCGCGGGAGACGGTGCCGTTCTCGTCGCGGACCAGAATGGGGAGATGGCCGGCCGAGGCGTACACCAGGCGGCCCTCGTTGGGGTCGTGGATGGCGTAGACGCAGGTGGCGATCTGGTTGGCGTCGATCTCGGTGGCGAGGCCGTCGAGGAGCTGGAGCACCTCGTGCGGGGGCAGGTCCAGGCGGGCGTAGGCCCGCACGGCCGTACGGAGCTGGCCCATGACCGCCGCCGCGCGCACACCACGGCCCATCACGTCGCCGATCACGAGCGCCGTGCGGCCGCCGCCCAGGGTGATCACGTCGTACCAGTCGCCGCCGACGGCGGCTTCGGTGCCGCCGGGGTGGTAGGTGGCGGCGATCCGCAGGTCGTCGGGCTGTTCCAGTTCCTGCGGGAGCAGGGAGCGCTGAAGGGTCACCGCCGTCTCGCGCTGGCGGCGCTCGCTGGCGCGCAGCCGTTCGGCGGCCTCGGCGTGGTCGGTGACGTCGGTGGCGAAGACGAGCACGCCGCCGTCGCGGTCGCCGCCCTCGTCGACCGGGGTGCAGGTGAAGGTGTAGGAGCGGCCGTCGACGGCCTTGCGGGACTTCAGAGTGCGGGACTTGCCGCTGCGCAGCACCTGGTCGAGGAGCGGGAGCAGGCCCAGTTCGGAGAGTTCGGGCAGTGCCTCGCGGGCGGGCGTGCCCATGGGCCGTGCGCCGAAGGCCGCCGCATAGGCGTCGTTGACGTACGCGATGCGGTGGTCGGGGCCGTGTACCAGGGCGACCAGGGCCGGGACGCGGTCGAGGACGTCGCGCGCGGGCAGTTCGTCGACGGCGGGCACGGGGGGTGTGCCGTCGGCCTGCTGTTCCGCGCGGGCCGCGGGCACGGAGCCTTCCCCCCGCCGGTCCGGGGAGACCGGGGTCTCGGTCCGCGCGGCGGCGCGGCGCTGCGTTCCGGGGAGCCGGGCGCTCCAGCGCGTGAAGTTCACTTGGGAAGAAGCCTCGTGGGTGCTTAAGGGCGGGCCGGTGGCCCGTCCGAGGACGTGGGGCGGTCTGGCAGCTGGCGGCGCCGCGGGGACATCCGTCAGACGCCTGGGCGGGCCGGTGAGTTCCTGGGTCCGGTCAGGACGACCCCTTCGGGTCGTCCGAGGGGCTGTGAGGAGGCTTTCCACCGGCAGCGAGTTCGAACTCCGCTCGCGGATGTTCGAGCGAACCGAGCGAGACGATCTCCCTCTTGAAGAGCCCGGCGAGGGTCCATTCCGCCAGGACCCGGGCTTTTCGGTTGAAGGTGGGCACCCTGCTGAGGTGGTAGACGCGGTGCATGAACCAGGCAGGGTAGCCCTTCAGCCTGCGTCCGTAGACCTGGGCGACGCCCTTGTGCAGGCCGAGGGAGGCGACCGAGCCGACGTACGTGTGGGCGTACGTCTCCAGGGGCTCGCCGCGCAGCGCGTGGGCGATGTTGTCGCCGAGGACCTTGGCCTGGCGGACGGCGTGCTGGGCGTTGGGGGCGGTCTCGGTGCCGGGTTCGGCGGCGGTGACGTCGGGTACGGCCGCCGCGTCTCCGGCCGCCCAGGCGTGTTCCGTGCCGTCGACGGTCAGCTGGGCGGTGCATTTCAGCCGCCCGCGCTCGGTGAGCGGCAGGTCGGTGGCGGCGAGCAGCGGGCTGGGCTTGACGCCGGCCGTCCACACGACCGTACGGGTCGGGAAGCGCTGGCCGTCGCTGAGCACGGCGACGCGGTCGGCGCAGGACTCCAGGCGTGTTTCGAGCAGGACCTGGATGTTGCGGCGGCGCAGCTGGGTGACGGTGTAGCGGCCCATCTCCGCGCCGACCTCGGGGAGGATGCGGTCGGAGGCCTCCACGAGGATCCACTTCATGTCCTCGGGGCGGACGTTGTGGTAGTAGCGCGCGGCGTAGCGGGCCATGTCCTCCAGTTCGGCGAGCGCCTCCACGCCCGCGTAGCCGCCGCCGACGAAGACGAAGGTGAGGGCGGCGTCGCGGATCGCGGGGTCGCGGGTGGAGGAGGCGATGTCCATCTGCTCGATGACGTGGTTGCGCAGTCCGATGGCCTCTTCGACGGTCTTGAAGCCGATGCCGTACTCGGCGAGGCCGGGGATGGGCAGTGTGCGGGAGACCGAGCCGGGGGCGAGGACGAGTTCGTCGTAGCCGAGCAGTTCGGCCGGATTTCCCTCCTCGGCGGTGGCGAGCGTGTGGACGGCGGCGGTGCGCACCGCGTGGTCGACGGAGGTGACCTCGCCGACGACCACATGGCACCGGTCCAGGACGCGACGCAGCGGTACGACGACATGACGAGGGGAAATCGAACCGGCGGCCGCCTCCGGAAGGAACGGCTGGTACGTCATGTAGGGGTCGGGAGTGACGACGGTGATGTCGACGTCACCCCTCCTGAGCTCGCCCTTCAGCTTCCGCTGCAGACGCAGTGCCGTGTACATCCCGACGTAGCCGCCGCCGACAACCAGAATGCGCGCACGTTCCTTCACCATCCCATGACGCACCCGGCGCTGTTGTTTGTCCACAGCCCCGGCAATTTGTGTGACCGGCGGCCTGGTGTGCGCGCAGCCGGGCACCGTGCCGGGAGGGGACGAAAGGGGGCAGGTCAGCGGGGTCGGCCGAGGGTGCGCGAAGGTGTGGAAACGGGACGTACGAGACCCGTACTCCGATCGGGGGGCGCACTGTGCGGAATCTGCCCCTTCTGAATTGACCCCCTCTCAACTATGTTCGTGTGTCGACGGGGTGTAGGGAATGTGGTCGAACGGGTGCCGCGACGGGCGGACCCGGTCGAGACCGACTCAGTTCCAGGCACTCCGGGTCACAGGCGGGGAGTCTCCGGGGGGAGACGTCATAACCGGGGGAAAAACATGCATGTTCAGGACACGCATTGGTCATCCGCAGCCGCCATCGCACCGGTCGGCGGGGCGACGATGAGCGCGGCGGTGGGCAACGGACGCGCGGACGGGGCGCGTACGACCCCGCTGCGCGTGGACGCACAGCGCAATCTGGAGCACGTGCTGCGCGCGGCGCGTGAGGTGTTCGGCGAGTCGGGGTACGGCGCGCCGATGGAGGACGTGGCGCGGCGCGCGCGGGTCGGGGTCGGCACGGTGTACCGGCGCTTTCCCAGCAAGGACGTACTGGTCCGGCGGATAGCCGAGGAGGAGACCGCGCGGCTGACCGAACAGGCGCGTGCCGCGCTCGGGCAGGAGGACGAGCCGTGGTCGGCGCTGTCCCGGTTCCTGCGGACGTCCGTGGCGTCGGGCGCGGGGCGGTTGCTGCCGCCGCAGGTCCTGCGGGTCGGCTCCGCGCAGGGCTCCGCCGGTCCGGCCGAGTCCGTCGAAGAGGCTCGGGTGCCCCAGCAGCGGGTGCAGCCGGGCTCCGGTGAGCTGCGGCTGGTGGCCGGGGAGTCCGCCGGGGGCGCCGATGACAGCGGGGTCGGGGCGTTGCTCGACGTGGTCGGGCAACTGGTCGAGCGGGCTCGGGCGGCCGGTGAGCTGCGGGCGGATGTGTCCGTGGGGGACGTGCTGCTGGTGATCGCCACGGCGGCGCCGTCCCTGCCGGATGCCGCGCAGCAGGCGGCCGCTTCTGCGCGACTGCTGGACATTCTGCTGGAGGGGCTTCGGTCCCGGCCGGCGTAGGGGGTCGTCGGGCCGGTCCGGGGTGGGTGGGGCGTGTAGTCGTCGGGCTGCGGGTGTGTGGGCGCCGAGGACGAGACACGGCCCCGCGGCCCTGGGGGAACTGCCGTCCCCTCGTTCGAGGGGTGGGCGGTGTCGTGCACTGACAAGAACCCTCGGATGAGTGGATGCCGTGAACGCGCCGGCCCTGACCGAAAGTCGGTGTGGCACCCTGAGCCGGTGACGGGTTGGGCTGGGCCGGTTTCGGGGGCTTTCCGCGATGAGCGTTGACGGGTGGGACGAGTCACGCGGCGACGACGTCGGCGCGGAGGCCGCCGGCCCGACCCCGCCCCAGGTGCCGAACCAGGGCGGGCGTCCGGCTTCCGCCGGCGGGCGGAGCGAGAAGAGTGTGCCGGCCCAGCGTGAGGGCAGCGCGCTGCCGCCGCGCCGGCAGCCGCCGTCCGACGACGGTGAGCTGATCGAGCGCATGCGCGGCGGTGACGACTCCGCGTACGCGGAGCTCTACCGGCGGCATGCGGAGTCCGTACGGCGGTATGCGCGCACCTGCTGCCGGGACGGGCACACCGCCGACGACCTGACGGCGGAGGTCTTCGCCCGGATGCTGCAGGCGGTGCGCGGCGGATCGGGGCCCGAACACGCCGTTCGGGCCTATCTGCTGACCTCCGTGCGGCGCGTCGCCGCGCACTGGACCAGGTCCGCCCGGCGCGAGCAGCTCGTGGACGACTTCGCCGTCTTCTCCCAGCAGGCCTCGCGCACTTCCGACGGGTCCGACGACACAGCGTCCTTTGGCTCCTTCGGAGCGGGGCTGGACCTCGGCGCCGATGTGCGCGCGATGCACGAGGCCGAGCAGTCCATGGCGATGCGGGCCTTCCGCTCGCTGCCCGAACGCTGGCAGGCCGTGTTGTGGCACACGGAGGTGGAGGACGAGTCCCCGAGCGAAGTGGCCGTGCTGTTCGGGCTGGACGCCAACGGCACGCGTGTGCTGGCTAGCCGCGCCCGCGAGGGGCTGAAGCAGGCCTACCTCCAGGCCCACGTCAGCGCCTCCCTCGCCGGTGACGAGGAGTGCGCCCGCTACGCCGACCAGCTCGGCACCTACGCCCGCCGCAAACTGCGCGTCCGCGCCGAACGGGGCCTGCGCAAGCACCTGGAGGAATGCGCCAGGTGCCGGCTGGCGGCCACGCAGATCGAAGAGGTCGCCGGCGGGATCCCCGATGTCGTCCCGGTCGCGGTCATCGGCTGGTTCGGGGCCGCCGGGTACGCCAAGGCGCTCGGCATCATCGCCGGCAGCGCCGGGGCGGGGGCGGCGGGTGCCGCCGCGGCGGCCACCGGGTCGTCGTCCGGCGGGGCCGGCGGTGCGGGCGGTGCGGCGGCCTCGGAGGGGCTCGGGGCGCCGGTGAAGGCGGGGATCGCGGCCGGTGTGGTCGCGGTGGCCGCGGCCGCGGTGGCGCTCGCCCTGGTGAACGACGGCCGTCCGCCGGCGAAGGAGGTCGCCAAGCCGTCCCCGTCCACGCCGGTCGTGCGGCCCCCGGCGCCGCAGCCGACCCCGTCGAAGAGGAAACCCTCCCCGGAGCCGGCGGTGCTGGCGCCCGAGCCGGCCCCCACCCCGACGCCCACGCCCACGCCGAGACCGACGCCCAGGCCGGCTCCCACACCCACCCCTACGCCCACCCCCACACCGAGACCCGAGCCGACCCCGACCCCCACGCCGCCGCCCGCCCCCACCGTCTACGAGGTGAGCGACCTCAGCTACGACGTCGACGGCGACGGCACCGAGCCCGAGATCCAGATCGCCGAGAGCAGCTGGGTGTGGCAGCGCCACGGCATGTCGATCGGCGGCAAGCTGTACGCGCGCGGAGCGACCGTGCACGGCGAGTCCTCCGTCACCATCGCCCTCAACCGGCAGTGCACCGCCTACGACGCACTGGCCGGCGTGGACGACATGACGCTCGGCCTCGGCAAGGTGTCCTTCTCCGTCTGGGCCGACGGGGTCCGGCTGTGGCAGTCCGGGATGGTCAAGGGACACGACCGGGCCGTGCCGGTCCATGTGGACCTCACCGGGCGCCGGACCGTACGGCTCGTCGTACGGCCGCACAGCAACGTCTTCGACCAGGCGGCGCTCGCGGACTGGGCGGAGTCGCGGTTCACCTGCCGGTAGGCCGGGGCCGGAAGGCCTGAAGGCAGACACGGCAGACAGGTCAGACCGCCGTCAGCGGTCGCGGTCGGCGGTCGCCTCCGCGACGCCGAGTTCCCGCAGCACGTCGGGCACGCCCAGGGAGGCGCCGCGGGCGACCTCGGCCGCGTACCGCTCGGACGACAGGGCCGCGCGGGCGGCGGCCTGCACCCGGGCGGCCTCGCTGCATTCCGGCTCGGGACGCGGATTGCCGTCGCGCCAGCGGTCCGCGGCGGCGAACAGCCGGACCGCACCGGCCAGATCGCCGCACCGGGCCCGCAGACCGGCCGCGATGTCCACCAGCCCCGCCGTGATCGACTCGGCGCACCGCTGGGCCACGGCCACGCGCAGCGCCTCCGCGGCGATCGGCAGCCCGTGTGCGGGGCCCGACTCGTCGGCGGTGAGGAGCGCCTCGACGGTGCGCAGGGCCGCCTCGAACTGCGGTGGCGGGGTGCCGCCGCCGGCCGCCGCGCGGGTCTCCTCGTACAGCTCGCGGGCGTGGGTGATCCGCCCGTCGTGCAGGGCGATATGGGCGCGCAGCAGGAACACGAAGGCACGTGACTCCGGCACCGCGTACCGGTCGGCGGCCGCTCCCGCCTCCTCCAGGGCGGCCAGCGCGGTCTTCGGGTCGCCGGAGCGGTAGGAGATCTCGGCGAGCCGGGCCATCAGGAACGGCGACTCGGCGTAGGCGCCCACCTCGTAGGCCAGGCGCAGTGCCTCCTCGTACTCACCGCGCGCCTCGGCGAACCTGCCGCGAGCCATGGCCGCCTCACCTGCCGCGCTGCACACCTGGGCCCGCATCCAGCGGTCCCCGACGCGCCGGCAGAGCATCCGCAGCTCGGCCAGGTCCTCGTCCACGCCCCGCAGGTTGCCCGGGGAGTCGACGATCACGTGGGTGCGGTACATCAGGGAGACGCCGATCTCCCAGTCGCCGCCGTACACCCGGCAGTTGGCCACGGCCGCGGCCATGATCGGGCCGATGTCCACCGGGCCGCCCAGGTAGTAGGAGGTCAGCGGCCACACGATGCCCGGGAGCCGGGCTGCCTGGGGACCACCGCACTCGTAGGCGGCGCGGACCCGCGCGATGTACTCCGGGGCGCGTGGGTCGGCCGCGAGGTGCTCGGTGCCCGATTCGGAGGTCAGGAACAGGTCGAGCATCCGCAGGTCCATCCGCAGCTCCCGCAGCGGATGCCCCGCCTCACCGTCGGGCACGGCAAGGAAGGCACCCACCGGGTCGGCCGACTCCACCAGGGACATCAGCTCGACCCCGGCACCGAGGGCGCCCGCAGCCGCCGGGGCGGGCGGGGGAGGGGAGGGGTTGAGCGGGAGCGAGGGCGCCTCTGGAGCCGGGCGCGACCGGGGAGCCGAGGGCGCATGGGGGGACGGAGGCGCCGAGGGATCCCAGGCCGTGGAGGCATGCGGGTCGGTCAAGGACCCCGCAGGTGCGGAGGCATCCGGGGCGGCCGGGCCGTCCGCAGTGGCCGAAGGATCCGGGGCCACCGAGGGATCGCGAGCCGCCAAAGGATCCGGGACCCCCGCCGGAGAATCCGAGACCCCCGAGGGACCCGGAGCCGCCGAGGGACCCGGAGCCGTTGCGGCATCCGAGATCGCCGGGGTCCGAGAGGTAGCCGGCGCGTGGGAGGCCGCCAGGGTGTCCAGGGCGATGCCCAGGCGGAGGACCAGGCGGACCCAGGTGACCGCTTCCCGGCGGTGGTTGCGGAGCCACCAGAACCAGCCGATGGCCAGGACGATCGCGCCGGCCTCCGGCTCGTCACCGGCGCGCACGGAGCGGTCCAGGGCCGCCCGGATGTTGTCCAGCTCGGTCTCCAGGCGTGAGATCCAAGGCAGTTGGTCAGCCGACCGCAGGCGCGGCTCGGCCTCCTCGACCAGCGCCCGCACCCACGCGCGATGCCGGCGCTCGGCCCCGGCGCGCAGCCCGGGGAGCTCGGCCGCGCGCTCGGTGGCGTACTCGTGGATGGTCTCCAGCATGCGGTAGCGCATGCCCCCCGTGGCGTCCGGGGCGGCGACCACGAGGGACTTGTCGACGAGGGCGCCGATCAGGTCGGCGGCCGGGCCGGTGCACAGGGCCTCGGCCGCCGCGAGGTCCCAGCCGCCGGCGAACACCGACACCTCGCGCAGCACCGTACGCTCGCGCTCGTCCAGCAGGTCCCAGGACCAGTCGACGACGGCGCGCAGGGTCTGCTGGCGGGGCAGGACCGTGCGGCTTCCGGAGGTGAGCAGGCGGAAGCGGTCGTCGAGCCGGTCGGCGATCTGCCGCGGGGTCAGCAGCCTGAGCCGGGCCGCGGCCAGCTCGATGGCGAGCGGCAGCCCGTCCAGGCGGCGGCAGATCTCCGCCACGGCTTCCGTGTCGGCGAGCACCGCGTCGGCGTCGGGACGGACGGCCCTCGCGCGCTCGGCGAACAGGCGGTGCGCCTGCTCCGGGACGAGGGGCTCGACCGGGCGCACCGACTCACCCGGGACACCCAGGGGTTCACGGCTCGTTGCGAGGACCGTGAGCCCCGGGCAGTGGGTGAGGAGGGTCTCGGCGAGGGCGGCGGCCGCGCCGATGACGTGTTCGCAGTTGTCAAGGATCAGGAGTTGGCTGCGCGGGGCGCAGTACTCGACCAGCAGGGCGACGGGGTCGGCCTGCGGGGTCGCCAGCTCGTTGGTCAGCAGCACGGTCTCGCGCAGACCGAGGGCGCTGACCACGGCGCCGGGCACCGCCTCCGGGTGGTCGAGCGGGGCCAGCTCGACCAGCCATGCCTGGGGGAGCCCTGCGGCGGCCTCCTCGGCGAGGCGGGTCTTTCCCGAGCCGCCCGGTCCGGTGAGCGTGACCAGGCGGGCCCTGTGCAAGTCGGAACGAATGGCCTCGAGTTCTGGTTCCCGCCCGACGAAGGACGTCAGGCGGGGCCGGAGATTTCCGCTGCGCTCGGGGAGTTGAGCGTGGGCCGGCGGTATCGGTGGGCTCGGCGGCTGCGGCTGCGGCTGCGGCTGCGGCTGCGGCTGCTTGAGCAACGACTCGTGCAGGGCTCTGAGTTCCGGGCCGGGATCGGTGCCGAGGGTGTCGGCGAGGGTGCGGCGGGCGGACTCGTACGCGGCGAGGGCGTCGGCGGGGCGGCCGGTGTCGCGCAGGGCGCGGATGAGCAGGGCGTGCAGGGGCTCGTCCAGCGGGTGGGCCGTGGTGAGTTCCGTCAGCTCCGGTACGACGTCCGCGGCGCGGCCGAGGTCGAGGGCGGCGGCGGCGCAGGCGCGGTTGGCCTCCAGGCGCAGGGCCTCCGGGCGGGTGGCGGCGGTGCGGTCGGGGAGGTCGGCGAGGGCGGGGCCGTGCCAGAGGGCGAGGGCCTCGGTGAGGGTGCGGTGGGCCGTGGCCGGATCGCCGGTGATGAGGGCCTTGGTGCCGGTGTCGACGAGGCGTTCGAAGACGTACAGGTCCACGTCGTCCTCGGTCGCCTCCAGGCGGTAGCCGCCCGGGGTGGAGGCGACGGTGTGACGGCCGAGGGTGCGGCGGAGACGGCCGACCAGGGCCTGGAGGGCGGCGGGGGCGTCCTGGGGTGGGTCGTCCGCCCAGATCTCGTCGATCAGGGTTTCGGGGGTGATGGGGCGGGAGGGGCGGAGGGCCAGGGCGGTGAGGAGCGTGCGGAGGCGTGGCCCGCCGAGGGGTACGGGGGTGCCCTGGTCGTCTGCTGCTCGGGCTACGCCCAGGATTCCGTACCGCACCCGGCCATTGTCGCGGGGGGTGCGAGGTGGGGCGACGGGGTTTCAGCGAGCGGTGCTCGATCGGTGCCGTGGACTGCGGCTGGGCAAGTACGGCGCTGCTCGCTGAGAGGTGCCGCTGCGCCCGCCCAAGCCCGCCCCAGCGGCCCGACTGACAACAACTACGGCGACATGGGCGCCAAACCCCCTCACCCCCTGCTCACGCACCGGAGGCCAAAGCGTCCCTCCGCGGCTGGATCCCGGAGGGCACCGCACGCGCGCGTGCCGGTGTTCCCGTCCAGCAGGTGCCTCGCCGGGCGAGGAGGCGGTGGAGCCAGAGTTCCAGGGAGATCAGGTCGGCCAGGCCGTCCAGGGGGAGGGCTTCGCCGGCGGCCGCCGCGCGGAGCGCCTTGCGGACGACGCGGGCCTCCACCAGGCCGGCGTCGGCCAGCAGCGGGGTGGCGAAGAGGTCCTGGAGGGGCTCGGCCGCCACGCGCAGGCCCGCGCGTGCGGCCGCCGCCGAGGAGGCGTGGGAGGGGGCGCCCCAGCCGGGCGGGAGGTCGGTGACGCCGGCGCCCTCCAGGACCGTGCGGAGAATCGAGGAGCGGGCGCCAGGTTGGACGCGCAGGGCCTCCGGGAGGGCGCGGCAGGCGCGCACGACCTGGTTGTCGAGGAACGGCGCGTGCAGGCGCTGGGAGCGGATCTCGGCGGCCTGTTCCAGGACGCGCAGGTCGGCGGCGTGGCGGGTGAGGGCGGCACGCGCGCGGTACTCGCCTGGACGCTGGACGCCGGTTGCCGAGCGGTCCGCCTCCGCCTGCAGCAGAACCGATACTTCGGCCAGCGCCTCCCCCGTCAGCCAGCGGGCCGCCGGCCCGGGTCTCGCCCAGGTCAGCGCGGCGAGGGACGCGCCGACCGCTCCCTGGGGCTCGTCGAACCGGCGCCGCATCAGCCGCTCGGCCAGCGCCTCCAGGCCGGTCCGGTAGGGCGTGCGGGCGAGCCGGCGGGCGGCGCCGTACACGCGCGCGGGGACCATCACCGAGCCGTCGGCCTTGGCGAGTGCGGCGACCGGACGGACCAGGTGGCGCCGTTTGCGGTCCATGAGGAGGTCGGCGAGGCGGGCGGGGTGGGCGTCCAGGACCTGGCGGGCGCCGTGGCCGGTGACGTGGTCGGCGCTGCCGGCGGCGAGCCGGGCGCGGTGCCGGACGGCGGTCACCAGCGAGGGTCCGGGTTCGTCGGTGAGGGGGCCGTCGAGGTCGGCGTACGGCAGGGTCTCCTCGGCGCCGGTCACGACGACGTGGTGCAGGCGCGGGTTGGCGGCGAGCGCGCCGGCGCGCTGCAGTTCGGCCTCGCGGCCGCCGACGGCCAGGTCGTTGAAGGTGACGGCGAGGAGCCGTTCGCCCGCGCCCGTGCCGTGGCCGAGGAGCGTGCCGGGTCTGCCGGGCAGGCCGGCGGCCAGCAGCGCGAGGGTGCCGGAGGCGGGGCCGCCGGAGAGGTCGGCGCCGATGCCGGGCACGGGCATCCCGCGCCGGGCCCGCCGCTCGGCCGGTCCCATGCCGGGCACCGGGCCGGGGTCGAGGTCGGGCACGTGCCGGGGCGCCGACAGCCGGGTGCGCACCGCCTCCACCAGGGCGTCCCGTACGGCGTCCACGGCACGGTCGGGCTCGGCTGGGGGCGCGGCGACGGCGAGGGAGGCGACCGGCTCATACCCGGCGATCTCGCGCGCCCCGGCACGCAGCACGAGCGCGTGCCCCGGCGGAATGCGCCGTACGCCCTCGTACGGGGTGGTGTCGCGCAGCGCGGCCGGTACGTCCGGGGCGGCGAGCAGTGCGGCGAGGTGGGCGAAGTCGAGGTTGGCCTCGATGAGGTCGGCGAGGGGCAGCGCGGCGGTGGCGTAGGCGGTGCCACCGGCCCAGGGGGTGTGGAACACCGGGCGGGCGCCCGCGAGATCGCCGCAGACGGTGATGCGGCGGCCGACCTTGACGACGGCCGTGTAGCTGCCCGGCCAGGCGGTCAGATGGCGCAGGGCGCCCCCGCGCGCGGTGAACAGGCCGCGCCGCAGCTCCTCGTCGGAGGCGCCGCAGATGCCGAGGACGGCGAGGCGGTTGTCCCCGTCGGCCTTGACCAGGCGCACCTCGTCCGGGCGCCAGTCGCCGACGGCCCACAGCGGATCCGGGTCGCCCCACAGCAGCTGGGAGCCGACCGGGTGCAGGGTCTCGCCGTCGTAACCGGTGGCACCCGCGGTGCCGATCCCGGCGGCGCCCGCGGCGGTGCTGCTCCAACCCACCAACCACCGCATCGACGCCTCCACAGGCTGTGGACAACAGTGCACCGTACGAACCGGATCCCCATGCTGCCACGAGAGGCGCGTTGTGGAAGGGCGACGGCACCGGCTTCGATCGAGGGAAATGCCCGGCGGGCATGCGGGCGGTGCGACTCGAATGCGCCCCCCGTACGCTCCCTCAAAGCACCCTTCACGCCCTCAAGTTGCATGGTCGGAGCACATGTCGACCGCGACAGGCGGGGGCGATTTTCGGCCAAATTCGCTGAGCGATGGCGGACTTGAGCACGCTCCGTACAGGCCTGCGGAGCGCGCGGCGGCGCGAACACGCGCACAGTCCGGGAGGCGGGCATCGCCTCCCGGACCGGTCCGCCACCCGCGGGGATGAAGGTGGCGGTGTCCCCCAGCCCACTGGATCCAGTACAGCGGGCCGACCCACGCAAGAGCCATGGAACCGCTCCCCAGATGGCCGGAGAAGAGCGCACGGACGGGCGCACGGCCACACGGCCGGGGGCACGCGGCGACAGGCCGTGCACGGTGCGTACAGGACCGTACTTCCGTACGGACCACAATCCCGCCATCCGGAACAATGCCCCTTAACGCTTGGGATGCGGCGAACTACGCTGGGTTTACGAATGCCGCGTGGTTATGCCAGCGCGGCAGCCGTCTGTGTCGAGGGGTGGCGCATGTCCAGGGAGCAACGCGGGCCGAACGAAAAGCTCGGCGCCGTTCTCGCCCTCGCGGGAATCAGCAACGCAGGACTCGCACGGCGCGTCAACGACCTTGGGGCGCAGCGCGGGTTGACTCTTCGCTACGACAAGACCTCGGTGGCGCGCTGGGTGTCGAAGGGGATGGTGCCGCAGGGCGCGGCACCGCACCTCATCGCGGCCGCCATCGGCCAGAAGCTCGGCCGCCCGGTGCCGCTCCACGAGATCGGCCTGGCGGACGCGGATCCCGCGCCCGAAGTGGGCCTCGCCTTCCCCAGAGACGTAGGACAGGCGGTGAGGTCGGCGACGGAGCTGTACCGTCTCGACCTCGCCGGGCGCCGGGCCGGCTCCGGCGGCATCTGGCAGTCGCTCGCGGGATCGTTCGCGGTGAGCGCATACGCAACGCCCGCCTCACGATGGCTGATAACCCCCGCCGACAGCTCGGTCGCGCGGGAGGCGGGCTCCGCCGAGGGCTCCGGCGCACCGATCAAAGTCGGCCACAGCGACGTGCAGAAGCTGCGGGAGGCCGCCGAGGACGCCAGGCGCTGGGACTCCAAGTACGGCGGCGGGGACTGGCGTTCGTCGATGGTCCCGGAGTGCCTGCGGGTGGAGGCGGCGCCGCTGCTGCTCGGCTCCTACTCCGACGAGGTCGGCCGCGCGCTCTTCGGCGCCTCCGCCGAACTCACCCGGCTCGCCGGGTGGATGGCCTTCGACACCGGCCAGCAGGAGGCGGCGCAGCGGTACTACATCCAGGCGCTGCGCCTCGCGCGCGCGGCGGCGGACGTACCGCTGGGCGGCTATGTGCTGGCCTCCATGTCGCTGCAGGCGACGTACCGCGGCTTCGGCGACGAGGGGGTCGACCTGGCGCAGGCCGCGCTGGAGCGGAACCGGGGGCTGGCGACCGCGCGGACGATGAGTTTCTTCCGGCTGGTGGAGGCGCGGGCACACGCGCGTGCCGGGGACGCCCAGGCGGCGGGTGCGGCGCTGAAGGCGGCCGAGGGATGGCTCGAGCGGTCCCGGGAGGGCGACAACGATCCTTCTTGGCTTGGTTTTTATGGGTATGACCGGTTTGCTGCAGATGCGGCCGAGTGCTACCGGGACCTGAAGGCGCCTCGGCAGGTGCGGCGGTTCACGGAACAGGCGCTGTCGAAGCCGACCGAGGAGTTCGTGCGGTCGCACGGGCTGCGGCTGGTCGTCTCGGCCGTCGCCGAGCTGGAGTCCGGCAACCTCGACGCCGCCTGCGAGCAGGGGGTGCGGGCCGTGGAGGTGGCCGGGCGGATCTCGTCGGCGCGCACGACCGAGTACGTGAAGGACCTGCTGCACCGGCTGGAACCGTACGGGGACGAGCCGAGGGTGGTGGAGCTGCGGGAGCGGGCCCGTCCGCTGCTGATGGCTCCGGCCTGAGAACCGTCACACGGGCGTTTGAAGGCGTTGTCAGTGGCGCAGTGCACTATCGAGGTGGGAGGTGGTGCAGGTGCCGGTCGGGGCGTACGACTGTGATGTGCTCGTGGTCGGTGGGGGGATCGTCGGGCTGTCCACGGCGTATGCGATCACGCGGGCCGCACCGGGCACGGCGGTCACCGTGCTGGAGAAGGAGCCGGGGCCGGCCCGGCACCAGACGGGGCGCAACAGCGGGGTCATCCACAGCGGGATCTACTACCGGCCGGGCTCCCTCAAGGCGCGGTACGCGGTGCGGGGCGCCGCCGAGATGGTCAAGTTCTGCGCGGAGTACGGCATCGCGCACGCCGTCACCGGAAAGCTGATCGTCGCCACCGAGCGGGAGGAGCTGCCCCGGCTGCACGCGCTCGTGCAGCGGGGCCGGGAGAACGGCATACCGGTGCGGGAACTGGGCTCCGCACAGATCGGTGAGTACGAACCCGAGGTACGCGGGCTGGCCGCCATACACGTCGGCACGACGGGCGTGTGCGACTTCGTCGGCGTCGCCCGGCAGCTGGCGCAGGCCTCCGGCGCCGAGATCCGGTACGGCGCCCGGGTCGTCCGGGTCGACCGGCGGCCGGAGCGGGGCGTGGCCGTCCTCACCTCGGGCGGCGACGTCGTACGCGCGCGCGTGCTGGTGAACTGCGCCGGGCTGTACTGCGACGAGATCGCGCGGCTGACCGGCGACGAGCCCGAGGTGCGGATCGTGCCGTTCCGCGGGGAGTACTACGAGCTGGCGCGGCCGGAGCTGGTGCGCGGGCTGGTGTATCCGGTGCCGGACCCGGCCTTCCCGTTCCTCGGGGTGCACCTGACGCGCGGGATCGACGGGGGCGTGCACATCGGACCGAACGCGGTGCCGGCGCTCGCCCGGGAGGGGTACGGCTGGCGGGTCGTACGACCCCGGGAGCTGGCCGGGACCGTGACGTGGCCGGGTTCGTGGGCGATCGCCCGGCGGCACTGGAGATACGGCGCGGGGGAGCTGCACCGCTCGCTGTCGAAGGGGGCGTTCCTGGAGGCGGTGCGCAGGCTGCTGCCCGGGGCGGAGGCGGACGACCTGGTGCGGGCCCCTGCCGGGGTGCGGGCGCAGGCGGTGTTGCGGGACGGGACGCTGGTGGACGACTTCCTCATCCGCGAAGGGGCGCGGACCGTGCATGTGCTGAACGCACCCTCGCCCGCGGCCACCGCTTCGCTGCCGATCGGGCGCGAGGTCGGACGCCGGGTGCTGGACATGCTCGGGAGGGCCACCTCGTAGGGCCCCGTAAAATCGGAAGCACTGTGTCTGAGTTCCTGAACGTTCCCGAAACCGCCTCGCCGGCCCCCCACACCCCCGGCGTGTCCGTCCGGCACACCCGGGCCAAGGGGGAGCCGCGGTTTCCGGACGGGCCCAAGGCCGATCCCGCCGGGTCGCACTTCGAGCGGCGGATCCGGAGTTTCCAGCCACGGCGGAGCAGGGTGACCGCGGGACAGGCGGACGCGCTGCAGCGGCTGTGGCCCACGTGGGGGCTGGACATCGACGGGCAGCGGGTCATCGACCTGCGTGAGCTGTTCGGGAACGACCGGCCGGTCGTGCTGGAGATCGGGTTCGGGATGGGCGAGGCCACCGCGCAGATGGCCGCCGCCGACCCGGACACCAACATCCTCGCCGTCGACGTGCACACCCCGGGCCAGGGCAATCTGCTGGGTCTCGCCGACCGCGACGGTCTGTCCAACGTCCGGGTGGGCAACGGGGACGCGATCATCCTGCTCCGGGAGATGCTCACCCCCGACGCGCTCGACGGGCTGCGGGTGTACTTCCCGGACCCCTGGCCCAAGAAGCGGCACCACAAGCGGCGGCTGATCCAGCCCGAGTTCCTGACGCTCGCCGCGACCCGGCTGAGACCCGGCGCGCTCGTGCACTGCGCGACCGACTGGGAACCGTACGCCGAGCAGATGCTCGAGGTGCTCACCGCGCATCCCGACTTCGAGAACACGCAGGCGGACGGCGGTTTCGCGACGCGCCCCGCGTTCCGGCCGCTGACCCGTTTCGAGGGCCAGGGACTGGACAAGGGACATGTGGTGAACGATCTGCTCTTCCGGCGCGTACCGCACCAGGAGCGGGCAGACCGAGCGGGTCAAGCACGCGAACCGCTTCAGGACCGATAAACCGCTCCAGCCCCTCGTCCCGCCACCGTTAGGGTCGATGCCGTGGCCACCAGTCCTCCGTTCCCGACGTATCCCCCGGGCCCCCACGGGCCGCTTCCGCTGCGCCATCCGCACTGGTGGCAGCGCAGGTGGGTGCGGTACGGAGCGCTGATCACCCTGCTCGCGCTGTCCGGGCTCGTCATCCTCGCGCTGGTGCGCAGGCAGACCGGCACCGAGGGGTTTCTCGTCGGGCTCGCCCTCGCCGTGCTGCCCGTGCCGTGGCTGATAGCCGCGTTCCGGTGGCTGGACCGGGTGGAGCCCGGCCCCTGGCGGAACCTGGTCTTCGCCTTCGCCTGGGGAGCGTGCGCGGCGGCGCTGATCGCCATCGTCGCCAACAGCTTCGCGACCAAGTGGATAGCCACCGCCACCGCCGATCCGGCCGGCGCCGACACCCTCGGCGCCACGGTGATAGCGCCCATCGTGGAGGAGTCCGCCAAGGCCGCCGCCGTTCTGCTCGTCTTCCTCTTCCGCAGACGTGACTTCACGGGGATCGTCGACGGGGTGGTGATAGCGGGCATCACCGCCACCGGGTTCGCGTTCACCGAGAACATCCTCTACCTGGGTACGGCCTTCGGCGCCGACCAGATGAGCGGCGGCCGCGGCATCGCCTCCGTCACCGCCGCCACCTTCTTCGTGCGCATCGTGATGTCCCCGTTCGCGCACCCTCTGTTCACCACCCTCACCGGCCTCGGCTTCGGCATCGCCGCGCTCTCCGCCGAGCGGCAGCGCGCCCGGCGGGCGCTGCTGCCGGTCTGCGGTCTGCTGCTCGCGATGAGCATGCACGCCTTCTGGAACGGCTCCTCCACCTTCGGCGAGTTCGGATTCTTCGCCGTCTACGGTGGCTTCATGGTGCCCGTGTTCGGGCTGCTGACCTGGCTCGCGATCTTCACGCGGCAGCGGGAACTGCGGACCGTACGGGAGGAGCTGCCGGCGTATGTGCTGGCCGGGTGGCTGGGACCGGCCGAGCCGTTCGCGCTCGGGTCGATGCGGGCGCGCCGGACGGCCCGTGACTTCGCCCGGCACCACGGCGGCCGGCCGGCGGCGCGCGCGGTGGCGCAGTACGAGGCCTACGCCACCTCGCTCGCCTTTCTGCGGCACCGGGGGCGCAAGGGGAAGGCCGGCGCCGACTTCGTCGTACGGGAGCGGGAGCTGCTGGACGAGCTGTGGAAGCGGCGGGGGCTCGCCCGGCCGGCCTTGGAGTATGCCGCCAGGGCGTCGCTTCCGGTCCCGGTCCGCTGGGCGGCGTCGCCCGCGGCGCCGGGGCCGGGTCACGGGTATCCGGCGGTGCAGATGCCTGCGGCGTCCGGACCGGCGTACGGGTATCCGGCGGCGCCGTACTCCGCGTACAACCCGTATCGGTCGTAGCCGGCCGGGTCGCGGAGAGTCCGGCACCGCCGGAATCCGGGACAGGATGCCCTAGGCCGAGGCGTCCGTCAGCTTCTGCACCTCCTCCGGCGTCAGCTTCAGGCCCACCACGTCCAGGAGGGCTGGGAGCTGGTCCACCGTGCGGGCCGAGGCGATCGGTGCCGTGATCGTCGGCTGGGCCGCGAGCCACGCGAGGGCGACCCGGGCGACGGGGGCGTCATGCGCGGCGGCGACCTCGTCCAGGGCCGCCAGGACCTTCTGGCCGCGCTCGGACTCCGCGTACTCCTGGGCCCGGCTCGCACGGGCGCTGTCGACCTTGGTGCCGGGGCGGTACTTGCCGGTCAGGAAGCCCGAGGCCAGCGAGAAGTAGGACACCGCGGACAGCCCCTCCCTGGCGGCCAGGTCCTGCAGCGGGCCCTCGTAGGTGTCGCGCGAGACGAGGTTGTAGTGGGGCTGGAGGGCGACATAGCGGGCCAGTCCCTCGCGGTCGGAGAAGTCCAGGGAGGCCTGCAGGCGCTCGGGGCTGATGTTGGAGGCGCCGATCTGGCGGACCTTGCCCGCCCTCACCAGCTCGTCCAGCGCGCCGATGATCTCCTCGACCGGGATCTCGGGCTTGTCGAAGTGGGTGTAGTAGAGGTCGATGTGGTCGGTGTCCAGGCGGCGCAGGGAGGCGTCGGCGGCGGCCTTGATGTTGGCGGCGGACAGGCCCTGGAACTCGGGGTGCTGGCTGACCTTGGTGGCGATGACGACGCGGTCACGGTTGCCGCGGGCCTTGACCCACTTGCCGATGATCGTCTCGGACTCGCCGCCCTTGTGGCCCTGGATCCACGCCGAGTAGGAGTCGGCGGTGTCGATGAAGTTGCCGCCGGCCTCCGTGTAGGCGTCGAGGACGGCGAAGGAGGTCTCCTCGTCGGCGGTCCAGCCGAAGACGTTGCCGCCGAGGCAGAGCGGGAAGACCTCGAGGTCGGAGGAACCGAGTGTGCGCAGAGAAGTCATGCTCCAAGTCAACGCCGACGGTGGATGATCGCATTCCACCGTCGGCGCCGGGATCCCGCGGACGGAGCAGTCGGGCTCAGGGGTTGAGGCCCTTGTCGCGCAGCCAGGGCGCCGGGTCGATGGCCGTGGCCTGGCCGTTCGGGTGGACCTCCAGGTGCAGGTGCGGGCCGGTGACGTTGCCGGTGGCGCCGACCCGGCCGATGACCTGACCGGTGGAGACCTTCTGGCCGACGGAGACGTTGATCGAGGACTGGTGGCAGAACCAGAGCTCGGTGCCGTCGTCCAGGGTGATGACGGTGCGGTAGCCGTAGGCGCCGGCCCAGCCGGCCTGGGTGACCGTGCCGCTGTGCACGGCCTTGATGAGGGTGCCGGTCGGGGCGGCGAAGTCGAGGCCGGTGTGGTAGCCGGAGGACCACATGGCGCCGGGCTGCCCGAAGGTGCCGGTGATCGTGTACGAGACGACCGGCAGCGTGTACTCCTCGGCCAGCCGCTTGACCTCGGCGGCCTTCTTGGCGTCGGCCTCCGCCTGCTGCTTGGCGTCGGCGGCCTTGGCGGCGGCCTCCTTCTCCGCCTTGGCGGCGGCGTCGGCGGTCTGCTGGTCGGCCGCGGCGATCGCGGCGGCGGTGACCTTGCTGTTCGCCTGGCCCTTCTGCTGCTCGGCCTGGGCCATGATCCGGTTGCGCAGGGCCTCGCCGGCGTTGCTGCTGTCGGCGCTGTCGGTGCTCACGCCGACCTTGCTGAGGCCGGTGGCGGTGGCCTGGTGCGCGTCGGAGGAGCCGCCGCCGAAGATGTGCTCGACGGAGTCCAGGTCCGGCAGGGATATGGAGACCGGCGGCTTGCCGGTGTTGGCGCTGGCCATGCCGCCCGCGCCGACCGCGGCCATCACGCCGACGCCGAGGACGGTGGAGCTGCGCGCGAAGCCGCCGCGCTGCTTGGCGACGCGGTGCCGGCCACGGGCCGCGGCGACGGAGTCCTCGGTGGGGTTCCACTCCTCCCAGGGCCCCTCCTCGGCGCGGTAGGCGCCGTAGCCGAAGGTCTCCGGCTGGGCTTGCGAGGGCACGAACGGGGCTTCTGGGGCGGGCCGGTTGGACGCCACTCGGGCGTACTCCTTTCCTTCCGCCGCCTACCGGGTTAGCTGACGGGTTCGGAGCAGGAAGGTCTCCTACGCGCGTATACCAACTGTGGCATTCGCGCGATTCACCCCAAAGGTGGTGGTTCCCCGGTTCCCTCGCGGGATTCGGCGCGTGCGCACGGAGCCGCCTCTTGTGACGGCTGGGACGACCGCGCTGCGTTATCGAACGTTAATAGACCTGAGAGTCACTTTCCAAGCCGTTCGGCTTGATCATTAACCTTTTCGACCGTGGACCAATAGGGCAGGAGCACTGCAAATCGGGCGAGTTGGCCATGGTTCATGAGCGTCGGCGTTTTTGATGGTGTCTCAGATGTTATGCGGAGGGCGGTCGTCCGGTCACCCTCCGTGAAGACGATCAACCACCCGGGGAAAGCGGTGTGCATGCCGCCCTGAGCATGGGGTACTCTGGAGTCACAACGACGCGGGGTGGAGCAGCTCGGTAGCTCGCTGGGCTCATAACCCAGAGGTCGCAGGTTCAAATCCTGTCCCCGCTACTGAAGGCTCAGGGCCTGGAATCCACTGGATTCCAGGCCCTGAGTGTTTTCCGGCCCGGCCGGGCCTCAGCCCAGCAGGTGCCTGTTCGGCGCCTTGGCGAGTCCCGCGAGCTCAGGCAGTACGACCACCTCGGCACCTCCCTCGACCAGGACCCCCGTCCCATCGGCCCCCGCCACGAACGTGTCCGGCTCCTGCCACGCCGTGACCACCCTGCGCACCCCCGCCCGGAGAATCAGCTCGGCACAGGGCGCGGGCCGCGAGGCCCGCCGGGCGCAGGGCTCCAGGCTGCTGTAGACGGTGGCGCCGCCCAGCCGGGGATCCGCCGGGTCGATCTTCGCCAGCGCGGCCTCCTCCGCGTGGACCACTGGATCCCCGCCCTCCCGGGAGTGGCCACGGGCCAGCTCCGTGCCGTCGGCCCCGACCACCACCGCGCCGACGCTGAACGCCGTCGTGGACGGCGGGCACTGGGCGGCGAGCTCGCAGGCGGTCCGCAGCCAGTGACGGTCGGCGGCGGTGGCGACCGCGCCCGTGCCGGGGGCCGTGGGCTCGTAGCGCATGAGGACCACGTCCTCGATGCGGCGGGTCTCGGTCAGGCGCAGCCGGCCGGCCTGGTAGCCGCCGGGGCCGAACAGGCGGGGCGCGCCGGGGTCGCCGACGAACAGGGGCGCGAGGACCAGCTGGAGCTCGTCGGCGAGGCCCAGCTGCAGCAGCTGGGTGTGGACCGTGCCGCCGCCCTCGACCATCAGCCGCCCGATGCCGCGCACCTCGTGCAGGTGGGTCAGCAGGGCCCGCCAGTCGAGGTCGGGGCCGAGCGGGACGACGTCGGCAGTGTCACCGACGCGCCGGACCGCGCGCTCGGCGCCCGCGTCTGTCGTGTAGACGAGCTTCGCGCCGCCGGTGTGCCAGAAGTTGGCGTCGGGGTCGAGGTCGCCGGTGGCGGTGACGGTGACCTTCAGCGGGTACTCCGGGCGGCCCTCCCGCACCCGCGCCGCGCGGCGCTCGGCGGAGTTGACCAGCAGCCGCGGGTTGTCGGCGCGGATCGTGCCGGCGCCGATCAGGATGGCGTCGACCGAGGCCCGTACCGCGTCGACCCGGTCGAAGTCGGCCGGGCTGGACAGCAGGAGCCGGTCGGGGCCGGTGTCGTCCAGGCAGCCGTCGAGAGAGACGGCGGCGGACAGCAGCACGTACGGGTACGACATCGGCGCGGTCTCCCTGGAGGCGAGTCTTGGTTCAAGTTTGAAACAAACTTACACTGGCGGCATGACGACCCGCTGGCTCAGCCCCGAGGAGCAGCGCGCCTGGCGCGCCTACATGGCCGCGACGCACCTCCTGGAGGACGCGATCGACCGACAGCTCCAGCAGGACGCCGGCATGCCGCACCTGTTCTACTCCGTGCTGGCCAACCTGTCCGAGGCGCCCGACCGGCGGCTGCGGATGACCGATCTCGCCGAGAAGCTGAAGATCACGCGCAGCCGGCTGACGTACGCGGTGACCCGGCTGGAGCGGGACGCGCTGGTGCGCCGGGAGGACTGCCGCTGGGACAAGCGCAGCAGCATCGCCGTGCTGACGGACGAGGGGATGGCCGTACTGGAGCGTACGGCGCCCGGGCACGTCGAGACCGTGCGCGCCACCCTGTTCGACCGGCTCACGCCGGAGCAGGTGGGGCAGCTGGAGGAGATCTGCACGGGGATCGCGCGCGGGCTGCAGGGCGAGGGTGCCGAGCCCGGGGCGGAGGACGTGCCCTGGCGGCGCCGTTCGTCCTGTTCGTGATCGCTCCGGATTCGGACGACGCCCGGAATCCCGATTGCTTTAACTTTGAAGCATGAGGTAGGGTCCCCTGCGTATCGCTGCTTCAAATCTGAAGCACATGCCCGCACCCGGAGGGACCCGCATGCCCGACACCCCCGCCGCCACGCCGCGCGCCCGCGTCCGGGTACCGCTGCGCTTCGACGACGGCTACAGCGTCGACGCCGAACTCGTCACCTTCCACGGCCTGGCCGACGGCCAGGAACACGTCGCCGTCGTCCTCGGCGACCCCGCCCCCGGCACCGTCCCGCTGGTGCGCCTGCACTCCGAGTGCCTGACCGGCGACGTCTTCGGCTCGGCCCGCTGCGACTGCGGCCCGCAGCTGCGCGAGGCGGTCGAACGCATCGCCGACCGCGGTGGCGTCCTGCTCTACCTCCGCCAGGAGGGCCGCGGCATCGGCCTCTACAACAAGCTCGACGCCTACGCCCTGCAGGACCAGGGCCTCGACACCTACGAGGCGAACGCCGCGCTCGGCCTGCCGGAGGACGCCCGCGACTACACGGCCGCCGCGCAGATGCTCGCCGCGCTCGGCATGGCGGAACTGGACCTGCTGTCCAACAACCCCGACAAGGCGGAGCAGCTGCGCGCACTGGGCGTGGTCGTGCGGGACCGGGTGCCGACCGGTGTCTTCACCACGGCCCACAACGTCCGCTACCTGCGCGCGAAGGTCCTCCAGACCCGGCACACACTGCCGCTGGCCGAACTCAACGTGGGCTGAACGGCCGGGCCGGGACCGGTACGGAACGGATCCGCCGGTCACCGCGCCTGCCGAGGACCCGGGAGCAGGAGGGCCGGTACGGCCGTCAGCGCCGGCAAAGTCGTCGCCACGGCACACGCAGTGCGGAAGCCGGCCGGGCGCATGCCCGCCGTACCGAGCACCACCGACAGCACGGCCGTGCCGACGGACGCACCCAACTGGGAGTTGACGCTCAGCGCGGTGCCGGGTCCGGTACCGGGCGGGCCGGGGCCGCCGCGGCGGGTGCCGTCGTACGCACCTCCCCCACCCCGCGCTCAGCCGGCGTACGGACGCTCGGCCCGCGCGGCCCGCAACGCCCGGCCCCACCAGGCGAGTTGACCGAGCATGCCCTTGGCGGCGCCGGCGCACACGGCCGCGTCCCGCGGCGTGCCGTCCTCACCGAGGCCGGACCAGGGGCCGTGCAGGCTGACCGAGTCGCGCACGCTCGTCGCGTGCAGTTCGGCGAAGACCAGCCGGAGTTGCTCGACCGCGCGCAGGCCGCCGCCGAGGCCGCCGTACGAGACGAAGCCGACCGGCTTGGCCTGCCACTGGGCGTGGTGCCAGTCGATGAAGTTCTTCAGGGACGCCGGGAAGCTGTGGTTGTACTCGGGCGTGACGACGACGAACGCGTCGGCGGCGGCGAGCCGCGGCGAGACGTCCCGCAGCGCGGCGACGGCCTCCGGGCTCGGGGTGCCGCCCCAGCCGGGCAGCACCAGCGGGAGGTCGATCTCGCCGAGGTCGATGACGTCGAGGTCGAGGCCGGTGTCGTCGGCTGCGGTACCGAGGAACCAGTCGGCGACCGCCCGGCCCTGGCGGCCCTCCCGCACGCTGCCGATGACGACGGCGACGCGCAGAGGTGCTTCGTTGCTGGCAACGGACACAGGAATCCCCCATCTCGTGACGGGCCGGCCGCCCGTTGCGGCCTCCCGCACAGCAAAGTACAACGATCGTTGTAGAAAGTACAACGCTGATTGTAAGTCGGTTAGAGTGACCGGGCGGAGGAGGCCGGAGGAGGCAGCTGTGGGCGAAACGAACGAGGCCCGGGTGGCGCGGGCGCAAGGCGAGGTCTCGCCGCGCAGGCTGGCGAAACAGATGGCGATCGCGAGCGCGTCCTGCACGGTCTTCGGTCGCGAGGGGTACGCGCGGGCCTCGGTCGACGCACTGGCCGCCGAGGCCGGCGTCTCCACGCGCACGCTCTACAACCACTTCCCCGGCGGCAAGGCACAGCTCTTCCAGACCGTGGTGACCTGGACGTCCAACGAGGTCCGCGACGCCCAACTGGCCCGCCTGCGCGCGGTGCTGGACCCCGAGCTGCCGCCGCGTCCCGAGGACCTGGAGCGCGATCTGGTCGCCCTGGCCCGTGGGTTCGCCGGGCTCATGACGGACTACCCGAACCACTTCGCCCTCGTCCGCCACATCCACGCCGAGGCCGACCATGTGCCGCCGGAGGTCCTGAAGGCCTGGCACGAGGCGGGCCCGGCGCCGGTCCGCCGGGCCGTCGCCGAGGCGATGACGCGCCTCGCGGACGCCGGGCTACTCGACGCGCACGGCGACCCGGCCATGGCCGCGGCCCACTTCATGGCCCTGACGACCCACACCCTCGTCCAGTCCACCCACTACGGCGTCCTCCCCCTTCCCCCCACGGAGACGGACCACCTGATCAGGGGCGGCGTGGCAGCGTTCCTGCGGGCCTACGGGATGGGCCGGGGGCCGGGGGAGGGGCGGCGGGAGGCCTGAGGGGTACGGGCGGGTCGGGCGGGGGAACGTCGGGCGGGGTGCTCGGCGTGGATCACCGTGCTCACCGGAGGAACCCCTCCACCACCCGGCGCACCTTCCCGGCGGCACTGTCGTCGCCGAGCCGCATGGCGATGTTGGCCGCGTTGCACATGGCGTCGATCTGGAAGGCGGCCAGCTCCGGATCCGGTGACGGAACGTCACCGGACCCGGCACCGGCGACCGACCGCAGCTGGTCGGCGAGGAGTTCCAGCCATGCCTCGCGGTGGGCGAGCAGGGCGTCGCGCACCGCGCCGGGGCGGCTGTCGTAGGCGGGGAGGTTGGCGGACCAGAAGCAGCCGCCGGCGAACAGGGGCGTCTGCGCGTAGGCGATCCAGCGCTCGGCCAGCTCCCGCAGCCGGGCGGAACCCGCCGGGACGGACCGCGCGGGGCGCACGACGGTCCGCTCGAACTCGCGGCGCGCGCATTCGGCGGCGGCCAGTTGCAGGTTCTCCTTGGTCCGGAACAGCGTCTGGACACCGCTCTTGCTCAACCCCAGGTCAGCGGCCAGACGGCCGATGCTGAGCCCGTCGAGCCCGTCCAGCGAGGCGATGTCGACGGCGCGCCGGGCGACCCGCTGCCGGGCACGCGCACCGCGCACCAGCCGCAGATCCGTCACCTCCGGCCCCTCAGCGCCCAGGACATCCCGGCCCACGCCGCGCTCGGCGTCCTGTCGTTCGCTCTCCATCGCCGCCATCGTGCCACACCCAGCATCTACGTACGATCGACCGTACGTTTTGTTTCCGAGGGCTGCAGGCCGGGCCGGGTGAGGATCCAGGCCGTGCGCGTGGAGACCGGCCGCTCGGTGATGACCAGTTGCCGGGCGAAGGCCGCGTTCGACCGCGCGTCGCTCGCACAAGAGCCGGAGAACGACGCGGCGCCCGAGCCGGCCGAAGCCGACCCGGGCGCTGCGCGGCAGGTCAGAGGGCATAGCCCCCGCCCACCTCCGGTAGGCCCTGTGGGACTCGAACCCACAACCAATGGATTAAAAGTCCTGGCCAAGGCTTGCCGGGTGGTTCCGGGTGCTGCCTCGGCGTCCGGAATTGCCTGGTCAGAAGCGGGTTTGGGTGACACGTGATCTACGACGTAACGGCCCATGCTGCGCAGTCCGCTCACGCATCGCTCACGCAAGAGGATCCGCTGACCAGCCCCTCTTCTTGCTTGCCGCCCCGTTTTCACCGAGGTTCTGATGCGGACACTGCAGGGGGCATCTATGGCCTCCCCCGGACGTGTCCTTCTCAGCTAGTGTGCCAACGCTGTCTGGTCGCTTCTCAACGGGCAGACTAGTGGTGGAGCCGGAGAGGAGGTGGATCATGGCGGACATCGACTTGCTGATCAGCGCATTCCTTGACGCGGACACGCGCTTCACGGTGCCGCTGTATATCCAGGAAGCAGCAGCCCGATACCTGCGCACTCCTTCCTCAACGTTCCGATCATGGGCGCGCGGCTATCGGAACCACTTCCCCGATCGCCCGGATGTCATCGGGGACCCCCTGATCACTTCTCTAGGCAATCCACGAAGTGGTGCGTCCGTTCCATTCATCGGGCTCGCTGAGGGCATGTTCCTCTCCGCATTGAGGGCAGCCAACGTGCCCATGCAGAAGATCCGCCCAGCCCTGGAACTGGTCCGCGAAGAACTGGGTGTCGAACATGCACTTGCATCCAGGCGTCTCTACACAGACGGGGCAGAACTGCTCTACGAAGTCAGCGACCACCTCGACGGCGAAGAACGCATCGAGCCTCGCAAGGTCATCGTCCTCCGCAACGGGCAGTACGTGTTCCGCGAGGTTGTCGAGCGGTACATGAAACAGATCAGCTACGACTCCGACGGAGTGGCCGGCTACGCCAACCGAGTCCTATTGCCTGGTTGGGAGGTCGCGGACATCGCGGTGAAACCGGACGTCAACTTCGGGCAACCCTATTTCGTCCACAACGGCACCCCGCTGTCCCTGATCGAGGATGCGCTCACTGAGGGCGTCCCCTGCGAAGAGGCGGCTGCGGCGCAAGGACTGCCCGAGGACCAGGTCGCCGAGGTCGACTACTACCTCCGACTCGCCGGATGAGAGGTCTGCCACCGCTGCGGCTGTTCCTGGACCGCAGCACCAACGGCGACGACTTCGTCAAGGGAGTGAAGCGCCTGTGCCCGGACACGGTGTCCATCGGCGAGAGGTACGGCGTTAGGGCCGCCGAGAATGTCGGAGACGAGACATGGCTGGCAGAGACAGCGGCAGAAGGGCGGATCTGCGTCGGAGCGGACAAGAAGATCCTTTCGAGCTCGCGCCCCACAGAGATCGCCGCAGTCCTCAAGCACCGTGCTCGGTATCTCGTGTACGCCAATAACAACCTCCGGACCGTCGACCAGTTGAGGATCTTCAACGGCCTCCTGCCTGACATTTGCGAGCTGACAGGAACCCCAGGCCCTTGGGCTTACACCATGTCCCAGCACGGGCTGATCCTTACCACCCGTGAGGAAACTGGAGCAGCGGCTCATCCGAGCCGCTGAGCGCATGGGCATCCGCCCCCAGGGCTAGCTTGTAGGAGCCCCGCACCGGTGATTAGGACGGCTGTTGCGCGCCAGACGGCTCCGGTCCTCCTTGGTGACAACGTCCGTCCAGCAGTCGGCGACTACCTCCATCCGTCAAGTGAAACCTGAGGGCCACCACTCAGATACTGGTGGAGGGCGCTCGCGGTGGTGTCCACGAACTCCTCTGGGATGGCATCGGCATCGACCCAGCAGACCTGAGCGTGCTTGCGCGGTTCGCGGTTCTCCGGTTCGCCGGTCCAGTCGTGCGCGGTGAAGACCACAGTGAGGAAACCGTTGGGAGCTTCGACGCCCCAGGCGCCGTGGATGATGTGGGCGACCTTGAGGGACTCGGGCTTCACGGTCAGGCCGGTCTCCTCGTAAAGCTCACGCACCGCCGTCTCGGTGATGGGCTCGCCAGGCTCGCTCTTGCCGACGGGCAGGTCCCACAGGCCCTGGGCGAACTTGGCGTTCTGGCTGCGCTGGAGGAGTACGACGCGGTTGGTGGCCTTGTCGTGGACGATGACGGCGGCGACCAGCAGGGTCATGGATTCGAGGGCGGGTGGGAGGGCTTTGGGCTGGTCGTCGGTGTTCGGCTGAGCCACGGTTGGTGTCCCTTCGTCGGCCGGTTGGTGGGCAGCTTAGGCCAGTGCTTCGCGTGCGCGACGGGCCAGTTCGGCCGCCCCGGGCACCCTGCGACGCTGGTAGACGGCGAGGGTGGAACGGAGTGAGGTGATCGCCTTGCGGGTGCGGTCCGAGGTCATGCCCTCCATGAGGGACAGGGCCTGGGACCAGGCGGCGACGGCTTCGTCGGCTCGGGTTTGGGCGGCGAGGCTGTCGCCGAGGTCGGCGTGGGTGAGCGCGTGGACCCGCTTGTACTTCTCCGGGTCCCAGCGGACCAGGGCGTCGCGGTGTTGTTGCTCGGTGCCAACGTGGTCGGCTAGGTCGGTCAGTGTTCGGGCGGTGTGGCTGGCCACGGTGCCGGCGGCCGGGCCGCTGACGCGGGAGTAGCTCGGCTGTGGGCCGTCGTCGCGTAGGAGGGCGTCTTCGGCGGAGAGCAGGGCGCGGGCGGCTGCGGGCTTCTCGCCCACGGCGGCGTACGCGCGGGCATGGGTGATGTGGAGCAGCGCCTCGGTCTGGCCGTCGACGCGGCCCAGGCCGCGGGTCAGTGCGCCCTCGACGAGGTCGACGCAGTGGTGGGGTTGCTTGAGACTGAGAGCCTGGTGGGCGAGGGCGCGCATCATCCAGGCGGCGTGGCCGTGCGGGTCGGCTTCGCAGGCGAGTTGGTAGCCGACCTGGTAGTAGCGCTGGGCGGCGCCTTCCTGGCCGAGGTCGTGGTGCTTCCACCCTGCGAGGTAGGCGAGTTCTGCAACGGCCCCGAAGGCTGCCCGGCGTAAGGCTTCGTTCGGGAACCGTCCGCGGAGCATGGGGGCGGCAGTGTCGGCGAGATACGCGGTGACGGTAGTGAGTCCATGGCCGCCGCCGAGACGCTCGTCGGCCGCGCTGAAAGCTGCGGTGATCTGACGTACGACGTCCACGTCCTCCGAACCGACCAGGGAGCTACCGGTGCGGGCTCGGAGCATGCGGGCCGTGGCTTCGTGGTCATAGGCAAGGGGCATGGCGACGCCGGCTGCTGTGAAGGCAGCTACGGCGAGGAACCGACGGCGTTCGACATCAGCGCGGCCCAGGTCGGTCGCGGCAAGGACGGGATCGGGCTCCTCGGATACCGCAGTCTCAGGCGCCCGAAGGCCAATCTCGGCCAGGGTGATGGTGCGTCCTGCACGACGTGACAACGCCTCGGCGAGGTACTGGTCGGTCCGGCCTGTGGGCTGGCGGGTGCCGTTCACCCAATGGGAGACAGCCGACTTGTTGGTCTGGAGGGTCTCGCCGTTCTCGGCAGCGATGCGTCGGATGTCCTTCGCCAGAGCCTCGTAGGTGCAGCCCGTCGCCTCGATGGTCTCGCGCAGGCGGGAGTTGGTTTCTCTCTGCGCTGCCACGATCGCCTCCGCTCCGGAGCTGTAAACCGCGTATACCGCTTCGACTGCCTCTCACCGTACCCACTGTGCGTGACGGCGTGTTCACTGAATATCAGCCGCCCGGCACGGTCCGACACCGTGACCAGGCTCCCCCCTTCCGCCGGGCGGCTCCCTGAAGTTCCGTACACCGCTCCGGGTTCGGGCATGCCTGCGCCCGAACCCGGCCGATCAGAGACGGAGACACGGTGACCACCATCGACACCACGGCCATCACGGTCGAGCTGCCCCAGGCGTTCGACGAACGCTGGAGCCGCCTGCCGGGCATCCAGGTCGACGGCCGGCGCATCACCATCGACCCGGCCGATTACTTCTTCCGCTTCGAGTCCAACACCTGGCTCGTCGCCGACTGGGAGCTGGTCAAGTCCCAGCTCCTGAACGTGGAGGAAACCGCCGAGAGTGCAGTCGAGCAGCTCGCCCTGGACTTCATCAAGGCTCACAGTGAGTCCACCTCGGACGCCGCCCGCGTACTGTCCACCGCCTACGAGGTATACGCCTACCTGTTCCGCGACGAGCACCTCGCCGGCCTCGGCCTGCCGCAGATCACCGCCGAGCACCTTCGGATGCTGCGCGAGGCGGCCACGCTGATGGCACTGAACAAGGTCGAGCTGGACGGGCACATCTCCAACGTCGGCCCGTGCTGGTTCTTCCCGGCCGCCACCTCGGTCGTCTTCGACCTGGACGACGAGATGGGCGGGATGCTGGACGAGGTCTACCACGGCGGCTGGTTCAACGAGCACCGCCGCATCGAGTCCATCAAGGCCCATGCCGCCCTCGGTGGTCGGCTCGTGCACGGCTGCCAGTCCGTGCCGGACCAGTCCGGCGGCGTCGTCGCGCCCTACGGTGCGTCGATGACCGCCTTCCGCGTTCCGACTGGTGTGGGGCGGGACGATCTCTCTGACGCGCAGTGGGCTCGGTTGGAGCCGCGCCTTCCGAAGAACGTGAGACGGGGCGGGCGGTGGAAGCGTCATCGCAAGGTGATCAACGGCATTCTCTTCCGCCAGCGCACCGGCATCCCCTGGCGCGACCTGCCGACGCGCTTCGGGAAGTGGAAGACCTGCCACGACCGGCATCGGCGCTGGGCGGCGGACGGCACCTGGGAGAACGTCCTGCGTGCCGTCCAGACCGACGCCGACGCCGACGCCGAGGAACGTATCGACTGGAGCATGGTCGGCATTGACTCGACGACCTGCCGGGCGCATCAGCATGCCGCCGGGGCTCGAAGGCGTCCGGCGCGAATTCCAAGGAAACGGATCCCTCCCGCTCAGCATCGCCCCGACGAGGCTCTCGGCCGGTCCAGGGGAGGTCTGACCACGAAAATTCATCTCGCCGGAGACGGCGGCTGCCGGCCCCTGGCGGTGCTGATCACGCCAGGTCAGTGGGGCGACGCACCTCCGAATCCCGTAGATCGCGGCAAGAAGGGTTCAAAGATCCACTTGATCACGGAGCGGTCCGGTCTACCCCTCTCCATCGGCGTCTCCGCTGCCAACACCCATGACAGCCAGGGCTTGGAGCCCTTGGTGCGTGGCATCCCGCCCATCCGCTCCCGCCGTGGGCCCCGTCGGCGACGGCCCGCCAAGCTCCACGCCGACAAGGGCTACGACTACGACCACCTGCGCCGATGGCTCCGGCCCCGAAACATCACTCCGCGCATCGCCCGCAAGGGCATCGAGTCCTCCCAGCGTCTGGGCCGCCACCGTTGGACCGTGGAGCGGACAGTTGCGTGGCTGTCCGGGTGTCGCCGCCTGCATCGTCGCCATGAACGCAAAGCGGAACACTTCCTGGCCTTCGCCGGGATCCCCGCGGCGCTCATGTGCCTCCGGCGCCCCTCGCAGCAGGCGTGAGGCAGCGGCACCGCCGCTACGGGACGTTCCAGGCGGCGATGAACGGCTGCCCGTCCTCGGTGGCCAGGAAACTGAGCGTGCCCGGATGCGGATGGCCGAGCAGTCGGCTGGCGGAGGCGTCGAGGCCGAGCCAGCGCACAGTGAGCACGCGGGCCAGATGACCATGCGCGACGACGGCAACATCGCCGTCCTCCAGCAGCGGCCGGATCCGGTCCAGCACCGCGTCCGTGCGCGCTGCCACCTGCTCGAGCTGCTCGCCAGGATGGTCGTCGTCGCCGGGAACGACGCCGTCCCGCCACAGGTCCCAACCCGGCTTCAACTCCTGGATCTGTGCCGCGGTCAGGCCCTCGTAGCCGCCGTAGTCCCACTCCAGCAGATCGGGATCGGGCCGGACGCCGGCCAGGCCCGCCAGCTCGGCCGTCCGCATAGCGCGGCTCAGCGGGCTGCTGAAAACCGCCACCAGATGGCGTCGGGCCAGCCTCGGAGCGAGCCCCTTCGCCGCGGCCTCGCCCGCGTCAGTCAGCGGAACGTCGGTACGGCCAGCGTGCTGGCCCGACAGGCTCCATTCAGTCTGGCCATGCCTGATCACTATCAGTTCACCCATGGCCGCGCACGATATCTGATCACGCGACACGGCCGACCACTCCCGCCTTCGCCGCCAGCACCCTTATCTGCGACGGCTGACTCGCCAACTGAGATGACCTCTGAGGCACGTGCGGTCAGCTCAGCCGGGTATCGGCGTACACGGTCATCGCATCGCGCTGGTAGACGGCGAGACCTTCGGCGATCTTGTCGAAGTTGGCCCGCATCTGCGGGTCGTCGACATAGGTCTGGCCCACTCCCTTGTACGCGGCCGCGGTTGGGGTCCAGAACCGGCAGATCTGCTGGTAGTTGGCGTCCACCTCGGCCTGTACCGCGGGGTCGGAGACCGGCGTTCCGGCCACCATGAACTCCGCCATACGGATCATCTGCGCCGTCACCTCACGCTGCCAGCGCTCCGTGTCCTCGGGGGTCATCGCCTCGACTGCCTGCCGGGACTGCTCCCACGCCTGCGGCCACCGCTCCCGTACCTCGGCCTCGGCCTCGGAGGGGGCCTGGAACCCCTCGAACAGGTTCTCCGGCTTGTTGATCTTCGTCATCTTCCCGTTGTCCCTACCTTCTTCCAGTTCGGCGATGGTGCGGCCGACCGTACGGGCCAGCGTCTCCAGCCGGTCCCGTTCCGCGAGCAGCCGTTGGTGGTGCTCGCGGAGCACGGCCACCTGGTCGAGCTGGCTGTCCAGGACCGCCTGGATCTCGCGCAGCCCCAGGTCCAGCTCCCGCATCAGCAGGATCTGCTGCAACCGCAGCAGATCGGCCTCCTCGTAGTAGCGGTGCCCGTTGCTCCCGATCCATGCGGGCGGCAGCAGGCCGATCTCGTCGTAGTGCCGCAGCGTCCGCGATGTCACCTTGGACATCCGCGCCACCTCCGCGATCGACCAGGCCATGCCGGTGCCTCCCTCGCCGGGCCGGTCTCTCCGGCCACACACATGACCGTAGAAGTTGCCGCAACGGAAAGCGCAAGCCCGAAGCCCTGTTGGACAGACACCAGGGCCTGACCCGTCGGACAGGCCCTAGAAGACTCATGAAGATCTTGGGGTTCTGGCCCCGCCGCGTGAGCGGCGGGGCCAGACTCGTTTCGTGGTGATGGGGGAATGGGCCGGGGAGACGGTCGGGCCGGATGTGTGGGAGACCTGCCGGGAGTTGATCCCGGCGGGGAGTGTGTTCGCGTTTCTGGCCGAGCATCGTGGTGCGCTGTTTCCGGCTGAGATGTTCGCGGACATGTACCCGTCGGCGAACGGGCGTCCGAGCATGCCGCCGCAGATCCTGGCCGCGGCGATCACGCTGCAGGCCCTGCACGGGCTGTCGGACTTCGAGACGGTCCAGGAACTGCGGTGTGACCTGCGATGGAAGGCCGCCTGCGGGCTCGGTTTGCATGACATGGCGTTCGATCCGTCGTTGCTGGCCTACTTCCGGCGCCGGCTATCCCGTTCGGCCCGGCCCAACCGGGTGTTCGAGGCGGTGCGGGAGGTGGTGAAGGCCACCGGCGTGCTGAAGGACAAGCACCGGCGGGCGCTGGACTCCACCGTGCTGGACGACGCGGTCGCCACCCAGGACACCGTCACCCAGCCGATCGCCGCCGTCCGCGCGGTGATCCGCGAGGTCCCCGGGGCCGGCGAGGTGGCCGCGGTGCAGTGCACCGCGCACGACTACACCGATCCCGGCAAGCCCCGTATCGCCTGGAACGACGAACAGGCCCGCGCCGCCCTCGTCGACGCTCTGGTCACCGACGCACTCAGGCTGCTGGGCCACCTGCCCGACCAGGAATTGGGCGAGAAAGCGGCCAACGCGGTCGGCCTGCTGGCCCTGGTCGCCGGGCAGGATGTCGAGCCGGCCGAGGACTCCGACGGCCGCGACGGACGCTGGCGCATCAGCCAGGGGACCGCTCCAGGTCGCGTCGTGTCCACCGTCGACCCCGAAGCCCGCCACATCCACAAGACCCGCACCCACCAGCAGGACGGATACAAAGCCCACCTGGCCATCGAGCCCGAGACCGGCTTATACACCGCCGTGGCTCTGCGGCCCGGCGCCGGAGCCGAGCACCACGAGGCCACCGTCGGCCTGGACCTGCTGGCCGACGAGGAGAGCCCGGTGGACGCCTTCGGCGACACCGCCTACTCCGCCGGCGACACGCGCCAAGCCCTCCACCAGGCGGGACACCGGCTGTTCTTCAAGCCCGCCCCGCTACGGCCCGTCGTCCCCGGCGGCTTCACCCTGGACGACTTCACCATCAACACCACCGCCGCCCTCGTGACCTGCCCCGCCGGGCACACGGTCCCCTGTCGGACCCCGGCGGACAGCACCACCAGCGCAAGGCCGCCTTCAAGGACCTGTGCACCGGATGCCCGCTGCCACTGGGGGAGAGGCAGTATTCCGAACTTGCGCTATTCAGTCGTTGGGTCAGCTGGCGCCGCCACTCAAGTCACGCAGCGACCTGGCTTCTGGGTGCCGGTCTCGCCGTAACGTCTCTGGCGGCCCGGGATGTGTCCCTATTCGGGGTACTTTGCCGGGCTCCGCCTCTACCGAATCTGCCGATGGTCGGGTGAGCCCCGGGCGACCATCGGCAGTGGCGAGCGCGGCCTGGTCCTCGGTGAGCTTCGGTCGGGAGCCCGGGCGCGGGCGGAGGCGAGCCCGTCGTTGGTGTTCGCCTCGATCAGTTCGCGCTGGAGCTCGGCCGGTCTGGTGCATGACCGGGATCAGCCTGGGGGTATTCGGCGGTTGCTCAACTGTTTACATGTCGGGCGGGTGCCGCCTGTGGTGTTGGTGGTTGCGCCGGGGGCGCAGCGGTCGTGTCGTCTCCCTCCTGGTGGGCCGGGCGCCGGGGCAGCCGCGAGGCGGGCAGCAGGCCGAGAGCGGCGAGTGCGGCCAGGATCAGCGCAGTGGAGCTCATGGTTGAAGCAGCCGTGCCGGTTGCGCTGGCCGCGACGGCGATGCCGAAGGTCGGCCCGATGTTCATGGCGGTCTGCTTGAGCCCGCTGACGACCCCGGCGTACCCGGGCGGCGCGTCACCGACGACGGTCCCGGTGGCGGTGACCATCACGGTGGCGAACCCGGCACCGATGGCGGCAAAGGCAGCAGCCATGGCCATCCATGTGCTGGCGGGACCGAGCCGGGACAGCCCCCCGATGCCGACCACGACGAGGACCGTACCGGCGATCGCGGTGCGGCGCGCACCGTACCGGCGCAGTGCGGCGACCGCCGCGGGTGAGCCGAGGACCATGAGCACGGTCAGCGGGAGGACGCGCAGACCGCTGGCGAGTGGGTCGAGCCGGAGTACGTCCTGGAGGTAGAAGGTGGCGCTGAACAGCGCGCCGAACAGGCCGGCGGTGGTGACCAGCAGGATCGCCATCGAGGCCGTCACTGGTACGGACCCCGCTACGGCTGGTGGAACGATCGCGTGCGTCGTGCGGCGTTCGTGCCAGGCGAGCACCGTTGCGACGCCGATGACGGCGAGGAATTCGAGCAGCGTCGGCGCGGCGGTCCACCCGCGCGCGGGTACGTCGGCCAAGGCGTGGACCAGGATTGCGAGCGCGACCGCCAGCAGGCCCGCGCTGGTGAGGTTGAGCCGTGGAGAGTTGGCACGCTGAGGTGCCGACGTCCGCACGGCGAGGGCGAGAACGGAGATGACCAACGCGAGGGGCACATTAACCCAGAAGACGGCGCGCCACCCCAGATGCGCCACGAGAACACCGCCCAGGAGCGGACCGGACCCTGCCGCCACCGCGATCGCACCGGTGCGAATGGCGATCGGCGTGCCGAGCCGGTCCGCGGGATACGCCAGCCGTAGCAGCGCGAGCGTCGCAGGCTGTAGGAACGCGGCGAACCCGCCCTGCACCGCGCGCAGGACGATCACCCAGCCGACGCCCGGCGCGAGCGCGATCCCGGCCGACGCAGCCCCGAAACCGAGGACGCCGACGAACAGCAGGCGCGGGTGACCGTACCGATCCCCGAGGCGCCCGGCGATCACGAGTAACGCGGCCACGGCGACCAGATAGCCGGTGCTCGTCCACTGGATCTGCGCCACGCTCGCGCCGAGATCACGCTGCATGCCGGGCTGCGCCATGAGCAGGATGGTTCCGTCCAGTGCGACGATCACCGCGCCGACCACACTGACCAGAAGTGCAATCTGCCGCTGTGCGGGGGCGGTCATGAGGTCACCGGGCCGAGATGGGCGTCCAGAACTGCCGCGATGAGCCGGTCACGTTGGTCATCGCCGGGGTCGCCGTCCGGCGGCGGGGTGCCGAGGGCGAGTTGCAGGCTGCCCCAGGCCCACAGCTGGGCCATGCCGTGCAGGTTCGACCACAGGGCGGCGGCAGTCACCGCAGGCGGCGGTCCGGCCTCGTTCGGCCCGTCGGCGCTTCGCGCGGCCTCCCTCTCCGATAGGCATCGGGCGACGAGTCCGGTGAAGTGCCCGAACAGCGGGAGGGTCGACTCGCGCAGCCTCGGTTGGCCCGATGCCTGCGCCGCGCTGTCGAGCAGGTCGTGCCGCCACATGAGCTCGAACATGCCGCGGCGTTCCAGTGCGTACCCGATGTACGCCCGCGCGAGGGCCTCCAGCTGGCCGCGCGGTGTGGTCGTGCCGGCGACCGCGGCCTCGAACATGGCTGTGAGGTCCTCGAAGCCGCGACGCCCGATAGCCGAGAGCAGCGCGTGGTGCGTGGGGAAGTACCGACGCGGCGCCCCGTGCGACACCCCCGCTCGGCGGGCTATTTCCCGCAGGCCCACGGACGCGGAGCCCTCGGTCAGCACAAGGTCGACCCCGACATCGATCAATCGCTCCCGAAGGGAGCTCTCATCAGTCATAGACAGTGTCTACCATGCATCATAGACACTGTCTACTCACCTTGGTGAGTGATCATTCCGCTCAGTGGGGGGGGCGGGGTCCCTCGGCTCGCTCACTCGCGGCGGCACGCTGACCGGGAATGGTCACGCCCGACAGGTCGAGGCGCGGGGCGCATGGTGCCGTGCGCCGGTGACGATGAGTGAGACGTTCTGTCCACCGAAGCCGAAGGAGTTGCTGAGCACGGCCTTCTGGGGGACGTCTCGTCGTTCTGCGACGACATCGAGGTCGATGTCGGGATCGACGCCCGCCGTGGTGAGGTTGCGGGTCGGCGGGATGACGCCGTGCTCCACGCTGAGGACGGCGATGAGCGCTTCGATTGCGCCGGCGGCGCCGAAGAGGTGGCCGAGCGCCGCCTTGGGGGCTGTCACGGTGGCGCGGCCGAAGACCTCCCCGATCGCGTGTGCCTCGGCGGCGTCGCCGACCGCAGTTCCGGTGGCATGGGCGTTGATGTGGCTGATCTGCTCGGGAGCCAAGCCGGCTTGCGCGAGGGCTTTCCGCATGGCCGCGATCTGACCGGAGCCGTCGGCGGCAGGCGCCGTGATGTGGTGAGCGTCGGCGGCGATGCCGGCGCCCGCGAGTACCGCGTGGACGCGCGCGCTCCGGGCGCCGGCGTGCTCGGCGCTTTCGAGCACCACGACAGCGGCGCCTTCACTGAGGACGAATCCGCTGCGGTCCGCGGCGAACGGCCGGGACGCAGACGCGGGTTCGGCGGTATGCCGCGACAGTGCCTGCGCCTGGGCGAAGCCGGCAACGGTGATCGCGGTGATCGCGGCCTCGGTCCCGCCCGCGATCACCACGTCCGCCTCACCGGCACGGATGAGCCTGGCCCCCAGGGCGATCGCCTCGGCACCGGAAGAGCACGCCGAGACGGGCGTATAGACCCCGGCTCGTGCACCGTATTCGATACTGATCAGCGCCGCCGCCGCATTGGGCATGAGCATCGGGACCGTGCGCGGCGATACGCGACGCGTCCCGGCCGCCTCCAGTACGTCGTCTTCCTTCAGCAGCGTCCGTACGCCCCCGATTCCCGTGCCGATCACTGATGCGAGCCGGTCCGGGTCCACCTCCGGGGCACCGGCATCGGCCCAGGCTTCGGCCGCCGCGGTGAAGGCTGCCTGCTGCGAGCGGTCGAGCCGCCTGGCCTGCACCGGCAGCAGCGACTCGGCGGGGTCGATCGCCATCGTCCCCGCGACGGTGTCGGGAAGGCCGACGTCCTCGTGGCCCGCCAGGGCGCCGCCGCGGATGCCGGACTCGTCGGCAAGCAGGGCTTTCCAGGTGGACTCCACGTCTCCACCGAGTGGTGTGATCGCGCCGAGTCCAGTCACGACGACTTCAGTCCGGGGCATCTCTTTGGGCCTTTCTTGTATGCCATACAACTGTACGCCTTGTTGTATCACATACAATTTGGGTGTGGAGAAGAAGCGAACCGAAGCTCGATCAACGTCGGCTCGGTCACGTGACCGCGGTCGCGCGACGAGGCGTCGGCTGATTGAGGCAACTGCACGGCTCTGCGAGGAGCGGCCCGGCGCTGAGGTGAGCGTCGCGGAGATCGCGAACGCGGCAGGCGTCTTCCCCAATCAGGTCACCTACTACTTCGGCTCCAAGGACTCGCTGCTCGTGCACGCCGCCTTTCTCGGCTTGCTGCACGACGCCCGACGGATTGAGCGCATCGGTCGCCAAGCCCCCGATGCGGCGACATTTCGACGCAACATCGCCCGCGCGGTACTGGCTATGCCCTCGCTCCCATCGGTCGCGCGAGCACTCGCCGCCGGGATCTCCAAGCCCGAACTCGCCCCCGTGGTCGACCGGCACCTCCAGTTGCTGTTCCGGCAATCCGAGCGCTTCGTGAGCCAGCTCATCGACAGTCGCGGCTGGAGGACCCGTCGACCGCTCAGCGTGGAGGTCAGGACGTTCTGGAGCACCGCGCTCGGCGCAGTGCTGCTCGTCCGCGCCGGGGCACACGGCACCGTCGCCGACCTCGACCTCGCCGGCGCATTGAGCATCCATGACGAACCCGAGCGCGGCTAGCTCAGTCGAATGGGCCTGCGGCGGAGACATGCGCAGTTCCCGCGCGACGGTGGCCTTGTCGCGGTCGGCGTGGTCGCCGTCCACTGCCCCGGGGCAGTTGAACAGATAGCACGCTATTCGGCTTGGCGGGCTGCGAGGTAGCCGGCCCAGCTCTCACCTGCTAGCTGCCCCCAACGGTGGGCGGTGGTCGCGGCAACGCCGAACAAGTCGCTCACGACGACCGGCGGCAGGTCTCCAACAGCCTCGATCATGGCCGTGTTCCGGGCGCTGAGGGTGGGCAATCCGTTGGCGCGCATCAGGGACAGAACGGACGCCGCAGAGCGCGGTCTGCTCGGAGGCCGACCAGGGAAGAGGAACTTGCGATCGGATGCTGGCGCCAGAATGTCGTTCAGCCGCGGTGCGGCGATCTGTTGCTCCACCAAAGTCGCCAGGGTCGGGGGCAGCAGGACGGGGTTGTGAGCGAAGGTGAAGTACGCGCGGTCGTCCTGTCTGGTGTAACGGTCGGTGGTGAACTCCACGATGCGGCTGACCTGCTGCGCATACAGCCGGACGAAGGCGCCGATGGTGCGGGCCTCCCGGGGCAGACTGGTGTCGTTCAGGCAGCGGCGTAGTTGGTCGAGCTGTTCTTGCTCGGTCAGGAAGCGCGAGATGCCGGGCCGGTCGGATGTTGCATTCAATGCAATACATCCTGTTCGTGAGCGGTGCACCAAGGCCAAAGCCGGCCGCATCCTGACCATCCGCCCCCACCACGACCTCCAGGCCGCAGCCCGCCACCAAGCCGCCACCGACCCCGAATGGCAAGCCGACTACCGCCGCTGGCGACCCCCGGTCGAACGCGCCGTCGCCTGGCTCGTCCAGCACGGCAACCGCCGCCTGCGCTACCGCGGAGCCATCGCCAACAACACCTGGCTCCACACCCGAGCCGCCGCCCTCAACCTCCGCCGACTGGTCAACCTCGGACTCACCCACACCGGCGGCAGCTGGCAACTCGCCCCGGCCGCCGCATAGCGAACAGAGGCTGCCCGGCCTCCGGCCGGACAGCCCCCCACCAAGATCTTCATGAGTCTTCTAGGCAGCGAGGGCATCAGCCTGGCTTGACAGCGCTGGTCAGCCGTGCGGCCCGCTTGCTGCCTACCGGCGGTTGCGATGCCGCTGTTCAGCAGGTGTCGCCCCTACTGCTCCGGTCTGGAGGTTCCGGCTCCGCTGGGTGGGGACTGAGCCCGCGATGGTCGAGCGTCGGCGGGCGGCTTCAGCACGGCGGTTGGGCGCCGGGTTTCGGCCGGTGTGCTGGATGCGGGTGATGAGGACGCAGGCGGGCTGGCGGGCTGTGGTCAGCTCGCGTTGAGCGGCGACCTCCTTGAGGAGCTCCTGGGGTTGGTGACCACGGGCTTCGGCGTCGCCGAGGACGGTGGCGAGCGCGGGCCAGGCCGGGTCGGCGAGGATCCGTTCGGAGTGGTCGGGGACGGCCACCCGCACGTCTTTCGCGAGAACACGGCGGGCTTGGTCGCTGGGCGCGCGGGCTGCGAGTTCTACGAGCGTTGGGGCGAGCGCTCGGTCCGCGGTCGTCTGGAGGTGTTGGACGGCCTTGCGGGCGGCGTCGGCCTGGTGGGTGTGGTTCTTCGCTTCGTGCCAGCGTCCGGCGAGGATGGCAGCCCAGACGAGGGCGGCGATGAGTGCGGCCAGTGCGCTGCCGTCGGGGCCGGTGGCGGTGTGGACGATGTCACGGGCCGCGCTGCGCAGCGCCTGAGCGGCTCGGTCTTCGGCCCGGACCTGGGAGCGCTGCGCTCGGGCGAACACCTTGGATGCGGCGTGAAGTTCGGCGCGCAGGTCGGCCGGTGCCTTCTGGGCCGTGGCTTCGAGCAGCTCGCCGAGGGCTGCGATGTGGGCCTGGGCGTGGGTGTCCTCTGTGAGGCCGGTGTGCAGGGTGTCGAGCGCGTCGGTGGCCTGGTGCCAGGGGGTGCTGGGGCGGTTGCGGCGGGCGGTGGGGTGCTCTTCGGGTTGGCTGGATTCGAGGCGAGTCTTGATCTTGGGCAGAGAGAGGTCGGGGGCGATCTTTCCGCCAGGATGGAAGACCTGCTCGCCGTCCTCGTTGATGTCGCCGGGGCGGCCGACGGCGTAGCCGAGGAGGTCTCCTGACGGGCCGCGCCGGGTCTTGACCTCGATGCCGTCGGCTTCGAGGTAGGCGATGAATTCCGCGGCGCCTGTCACGTGGGGGATGGCGGCGCGTATGCGGTCCTGGAGCCATTCGGGGCTGGTCTGGTCCCAGCCGAGGCGTTCGGCCTTGTGCATCTCGGCCTGGGTGGGCCGTCGGGCACCGGTGCGGTCGCCCTTCTTCAGCCGGCGCAGCCCGTAGTCCTTCTCGATCTCGCGGCAGGCGTCGCCGACGCGCAGGCCGCTGTCGTGGAGTTTGGGGCGGCGGCCGTCTTCGCGGACGGTGGTAGCGAGGATGTGGATGTGGTCGTCGGCGTGGCGTACGGCGATCCAGCGGCAGGCCAGGTCGTCGCCGGCGGGGGCGATGCCGGCGGCTTGGACGATGCGCTGGGCGATCTCGGCCCACTCGGCGTCGGAGAGGTAGCGGTCCTCGGGCGCGGCGCGGACGGGGCAGTGCCAGACGTGGTCGGTGACCTTCTGGCCGAACTCGTTGTTGCGCAGGCGTACGGGCGCGTCGAGGTGGCGGCCGAGTTCGGTGAGCGTGGCGTTCTCGTCACGGCCGGGGTCGGGCATGCCGAGCACGGCGAATCCGGCCACGATGTGCGGGTCGAGGTGTTCGTCGCGGCGGCCGGGGCCGTAGAGGTAGGCGAGCAGGCCGCGGGTGTTGGACCCGGCCGGTTTGATGGCGGCGATCACGCAGCTGCCTCCGTCTCCGGATCGGCGGGCTGGCGCAGGGCCTCGGCGATCAGCTCCAGCAGGTCGTGGAGCTCGGTCAAGCGCTGGCGAATGTCGGACGGGGTCTGATCGCTGTTGAGGGCTCGGGCGATCTGGTTGACGTTGACGCCGATCCGGTTGAGCTGGCGCAGGACCTGAGCGCGGAAGACGTGGGTGCGGCGGCGGTCCTCGGACAGGGGCAGATTGGCAGTGAACCGTCCGGTGACGAAGGCGAGGACGACGTCGGCGGCGAAACCGGACTCGCCCTTGTAGCCGTGCTGGGTCGCTGCCTCCTGAAGCTGGGTGTGTTCGTCGTCGGTGAAGCGCAGGGGGCCGACTCGGAGGACGCGCTTGGTGCCGGTGAAGCGGCGGATCGTGGGCTGTACTTTCTGCACGGCGGGCTCGCCGACTGTGGTCTCGGCGGCACGGGCGGGGCGAAGGACTTCGCGCTGGGCGGCATGGAGCGTGTCCGGGTCGGGGCTGCCTTCGGCCCCGCCCTCCTGGTCCTGCGCCCCCTGGCGCTGGGCCGTCTCCGCCACCCCCGGGGCGGAGACCCCCGACGACCGGCCTTGAGTCGGACTCGGGGTACTACTGGCTCCGTCGGGGGCCACCCGTCCGAACGCACGCCGCAGACGGTTCATCAACGTAGGGGACTTCGTCAGCGGTATCGGCACGTCGTGAGTGTCTTTGGGGCGGTGCGGGTCGTGCGTCACGGGCGATGCTCCAGGAGAGGTGGGGAAGACGGGCAGTTCCGCAGGAGGGGGCGGCGGAGTGGGGGCGGTCACCGCGTGTCGTCCACAGATGTGGATAAGCGGGCGGCGAGTGAGACGGGTGGCCGACTGGCCGGGGTGACCGGAAGAGTTCCGGTCACCCCGTAGGGATTCCGGTCAGCCGCTGTCCGGACCGGTCTCGGCGGCGGCTTCAATCTCGGGCCGGAGGGTGGTCATCACGTCGGTCTGTCGCTCGCTGCTGATCGTCAGGCCCTTGGCCTTGACGGCCTTTCGGAGCAGTGACCGGGTGAGCGTGCCGTGTTCGGCGAGGGTGATCCGGCCGATCTCCACGAGTTCCTCAAGCGTGGCGCCGGGCGGACGGCCACCGCGCGGCCTGCTCTCCGCAACCTCGGAAGGCGGTTCCGTCGGCTGGCCGGGCACGGCGGTCGGCGGCACGGGCTGGGCGGGCTCGGCCGGTGCCTCGGCGAGCGTGGCGGGGGTGGTGACCAGTGGTTCCGGCGCCTGGACCAGTGCGGGATCCGGATGGCCCGCGGGCTGGTCGACGAGCTGGTGGATCTGCCGCATCAGGACACCGAAGGCCAGCAGCGCGGCGGTCGGGGGGACCGCGGCGACCACGTAGTCGAGCAGCGGCACAGTGCCCGCGCTGCGCGTGCCGTTGACCCCGGCCACGTTGAGCGCGATGGAGCCGACCGATCCGGTGGCCGTAAGGGCGATCGCCCACCTGTCGGTCACCCTGCGCAGGCCCGCGCGGAGCATGAGAAGTTCGCCCGCGACGATGAACGCATCCAGGGTCGCCGGCCAGGCCCAGCGGCGAGTGGGAGAGCTGCGCAGCCCGTGCTGGCCGGCGACCTCGGCGAGGTGTGCGTACGACAACCAGAATCCGCTGACGGTGAGGGCGACGATGACGACCCCGGCCGCACCGAGCGTGTACCGCTCGATGTCCTTCTTCGTCATCGGCAGCCGTCCTTCGTCGGGACGGTGCCCCCGACGAGCGAATGTCGGTGTAAGGGTGGTGAGGGTCAAGCGGGGTGCTCCTGGGGTTTGGCGGTGTGATCCGTCTTGCCGTCTTGGCCGTTGCAAGCGCAGGTCAGGGCCGGTACGGCAGGGGCGTTGATGTGCCGTACCGGGGGTGTTGGGCGTCTTCTAAGGTGGGCGGCCGACCGGCGGCGTCTCGGCGTGTCCCCTGCCGGTCTGGACGGCACTATCACGTTGTGCCGTCCTGACCGGTGGGGCTTTCACCTGCGGTGATACGGCGAAGACACGTGGGACGGCAGAAGACGGCTTCGGGCGGCGTCCTCCCGACGGCAGCGATCAGCATGATCGTGTTGCCGTCTTGTCCCCGGTTGCCGTCTTGCCTGCACGCCGTTTGACCTGCGGAATCACGGCAGGGACGGCAGGGACGGCCACCGGGGGCGTGGGGCTCAGTCCGCGGCGCGGGCGGCAGGCTCGCCGTTCACTGAGTGAACCGTGGGGCAGTAGCGCCGCCAGGGGTCGAGGAACTTGTTGCGCATGTAGCCCTTGCGCTGGGTTCCGTCGGGGAGGCGAACGTTGCCGGGCCTGATATCGAACTCCCGGAGCATCGCTGCCAGGTCCTTGGCGTTCAGCCCATTGCGTCCCCACTCCGCCCAGGGGCTCTCGGCATCCTGCCGGAGCTGGTGGAGTAGTTCGTCCGTGGTAAGGCTGTCGGGCTCGCGCTGGGCTACGAACACCCTGCGGATGTCGGCGAGGATTCGGGCTCCCCCGGGCCGGTCCTCCTCTGCCTCGACCTCTGCGGCGACCATCCGTGCGCACGCTTCTCGGGCGCGACGGGGCCAGGATCCGGCGGCCAGGTCCGCGATGATGACCAACGGCTCCCAGGTGTCGGCGGCCCGGTCCTCCACCGGCATGTCCGGCTCCAGGTCCGCTGCCTCATCCAGCAGCGGCCTTGCCCATGCAGCGATCCGGTCGCGCAGGTCGTGCAGAGCGGGGATGTCGCGTCGGGAGCGGAAGGGCTTGACGCGCTCGCCCTCCGCCCGGCGGCGCATACGGATCACCACAGCCCGGTCCATGATCGTGTCGGGCAGGTCACCGATCCCCGCGAGGGCCGCCATGGCAAAGGTGGCGAACCGGTGCGGGGTGTGGTCGTTGCCGACCACCCGCGTGACGTAGCGGTTGCGTTGGTGGCCGGCGTTGAGCAGGCCGCGCATCTCCTCGTTCTTCTCCGCCATCTTCGGCGTGCCGAAGATGGTGTCCGCCTCGTCCACCAGGAGCGTGGGCGGCTCCTCGGTGATCGACCGGAACACCGCAGCCGGTGTGGTGTTGATGGTGAGCATCGGCTCGTGGACCGTCTCGGTCAGTACGTCCAGCAGCCGCGACTTGCCGCACCGCTTCGCCGGCCCCACCACCGCCAGACGCGGCGCGTGCTGCCAGGCCGGCTGCAGATGCGTCGCCGCCACCCACAGCGTCACCGCATCCAGCGCCTCCGGCGAGGGCAGGATCACGAACTTCGCTATCTGCTCACGCAGTTCGTCCAGCAGCGCCGAGCCGACGGTCGGCTCCGGATCCGGCGCCCGGGTCTCGGCCGCCGCGACCGACGCAGCGTGCTCGGGTTCGCCCTGGTCGGGCTTGCCCGGCACCGCGACCGACGGCCATGCGGTGGCAGGGGATACGGGGGTGGAATAGGGCGCAGGGTTCTCAGGTTGCACCAGGGGGTCCTCTTCTGCGCCGCCGGGCATGCAGGCCCAGCGGCGCGGATCGTTCGTTGGAGACGGGCGACGGGGATTCCCGAGCCTCCGGCGTTGCCGCGCCGGAGGCTCGCTGCGTTCAGAGACTGAACACGCGCTGTGTCCCGAGTCGGGACACTCCCTCGGTTCCCCGAGGGAACACGGACAGTACGTCCGCCCCCTGCAACAGTCCAGCGATTCTGTGTCAGCTCAACGCAGAACTGCCTACTACACTGCCGCCCCTTCACGCCGCCAGACCCAGCAGCTCCCACAAGTCCGCGGTCACCACCCGGTAGGCGTTGCCCAGGCGCAGCACCTTGCACGGGTAGGCGCCTCGCTTCGCCAGCTCATAGCCCTTGCTCCGGTCGAGCCCCAGCGCTCGATTGCTCGTGTCCAGGTCAACCGCCACCGGGAGGGCGAGTACCTCCTCTCGACTCATCCCCTTCGAGCCCTTCGAGTCTCCGGCCATCGCGTCGTCGCGCATGCAGTGCGCCCCTTTCCATGCAGCCCTCGGCGAACGCAGTCATCACGTCCGGCTCCAGGCGTCTACCAACCAGGATGGCCAAGCTAATGTGTCTTTATGACACAACGCGGCTTCGATGATGGAAGTGACGAGGACGACGTCCCCGAGTGGGCGGACCGGATCAAGGCCAACGTCGCCGGCGAAGTCCGGCGCAGAAGGAAGGAGATGGGGTGGAGCGCACAGGACCTGGCGGACCGGTGCGAACAGCTCGGACATCCCATCCCGCGCAACGTGATCGCCAACATGGAGTCCGGCCGCCGGGCCAACCTCCCCCTCGCGGACGTCATGGTCCTGGCCGCCGCCCTGGAGACGTACCCGGTCTGCCTGATCTTCCCGGTCGGCTACGTCGAAAAGACCCAGGAACTCCCCTTCCAGCACCTCGTGCCCACCTGGGACGCCCTACGGCGCTTCACCGGGGAAGAGGACGTACCCGGCTACGACGCGGGCCTGGTCCCCGACTTCGAGCTTCACGCCAGTCTCGTCCGCACCGCTCTCGCCGCGCTCGAAGAGGAAGAACAGGCCCGGTTCGCGGCCAAGACGGCCACCAGCCGCGCCGAGAAGGAAGAAGCCGAGCGCCAGCAGGCCAAGTACGCCGATCAGGCCGTCTCGGCCAAGTACAGGCTCCGCTATCTCCGCCGCGACCTCCGCGAGGAGGGGGCCACCCCACCTGATCTGCCACCCGCACTGGGCGATGTCGACCCGCCCGAACCCGATACCGAAACCACCCCGGAGGAACGCCTTTGAAGGGCTCCACCTACCGCCGTTGCTCCTGCCGCGACCCGAAGACCGGCAAGGAACTCGGCGCCTCGTGCCCCAAGCGCAAGGGCCGCAAGCACGGTTACTACTCCATACGCCAGGAACTGCCGCCCCGCGAGGACGGCACCCGTCGCTCCTTCAGCCGCGCCGGCTACGAGTCCCTCAAGGACGCCCAGTCGGAACTCGACCACGTCCGCTCCCTGCTGGCCCTCGCGGACAAGGACGACCCCGGCAGCCTCCAGCGCCTCGCCGCCATGCTGGCGGAGGTCGCGGCCGAGAAGGCCCCGCTGCCGGCCATCGAGGAGACCCAACGCCGTCTGCGTGCGGGCCTGGCCCTCCGTGGCAGCCTCACCGTCGGCGAGTGGCTCGACCAGTGGTTCGCCGCGAAGAAGCGCCGCAAGACCACGCTGAACGGTTACGCCTCCCACATCCGCGTCCACCTGAAGCCGCGCATCGGCCACGTGCGCCTCGACCGGCTCAACGTCGGCCACCTGGTGGAGATGTTCGACGCGATCGCCGACGAGAACGAGGTGATCGCGGCCGAGAACGAGGCCCGCCGCGAGCAGATCGCCCGCTGCAAGCCGAGCAAGCCCGGGCGACCCGTAGGGGCCGAGCGAAAGCTGCTCGCGGCCGAGCGGGCCAAGCTGGCGGAGATGAAGCCGTTCCGAAAGATCGCCGGCCCGGCCACCCGGCAGGCGATCCGCCGCACCCTGCGCGCGGCGCTGAATTCCGCGATCGCCCAACAGCTGATCATCTTCAACCCGGCCTCCCACGTCGAGCTGGAGTCCGGCAGGCGCCCCAAGCCCCTCCTCTGGACCGAGGAGCGGGTCCGACGCTGGCGCGAGACGGGCGAGATCCCCGGCGCGGTCATGGTCTGGACCCCGCAGCAGTTCGGCGCCTTCCTGGACGCCGCCGAGGGTGACCGGCTGTACGCGATCTTCCACCTGATGGGCACCCGCGGCCTCCGTCGCGGCGAGGCGGTCGGCCAGGACTGGCACGAGATCGATCTCGGCGCCGGCCTCATCACTCCGGCCAAGGAGATCGTGGTGGACGGCTGGGACCTCTACGAGTCCGAGCCGAAGACAGACGGCAGCGCGAACACGATCGCGCTCGACAGCATGAACATCGCCGTGCTGCGCGACCACAAGGCCCGCCAGGACAAGGAGCGTGCGGACTGGGGCGGCGCCTGGCAGGACACGGGCAAGGTCTTCACGAAGGAGGACGGCTCCTGGCTCCACCCCGAGACGGTGTCGGAGACCTTCCGCCGTATCCTCGCCACGACCGACCTGCCCCCCATCACCCTGCGGGACCTGCGCCACGTGGCCGCGACGCTCACGCACGGAGGCGGCGGCGACATCCACACGGTGAAGGAGACCCTCCGGCACTCCACCATCACGCTGACCTCGGACACGTACACGAGCCTGCTCCCGGAGCTCGACCGCGAAATCGCTGAGAAGGCAGCGAAGCTGATCCCGCGGTCTCGTCCGGCAGCCGCCGAACCGTCCGCCCCGGCAGCGTTCGATCCGCAGGCCACCGGCACATCCGCCCAGGCATCACACGGGGATTGAAGTCCCGGCCCGAAAAGCAGCGACCGGGCGTGGAGCCGCGTCACTCACTCGGCCTGGGATCACCCCACTCCTCTTCCTCCTCCATGTAACGGATGCCCTCATGGGACAGTGAGACGGTGGCGGGCGTCTTGTGCGACGTCCACTCGACGGTGATCAGGCCCTCGTCGGCCAGGTAGGCGCAGGCTGCGGACAGGTCGTCGTCGGGCAGCCGGAGCGCCTCGCGCAGTGCCGCCCCGCTGACCTCAGGTCGGTTGCGTTCCATGGCTCCGTAGAGTTGCCGGAGGACGGCCTTGCGGTAGGTCTTGCGTTCACGGAGTGTCGTCATGGCTGGCGCTCTCAGGCTGGTATCCGAGGCTGCTGATGCCGACAGGCAGTCGGCCTTGCGCCCTCGCTCACAGCCTCCGCCGCCCGGGTGCCCCGCCGCGCAGCCCCTCATGCGGCTTCCCCTCGCTGTATGCGGGCGTCCCGGCGATTCCCGGCGACGCTGATGCTCGCGGTGATGGGGAGTAGCGTGGTCAGAAGCGAGGCGGATCCCGTGTTCGCACCGGATCCCGGACAGGTGGTCCTCCATGACCGGCTCCGACACATCCCCTGGTTCCAGGCACCTGCCGAGCGGTGTACACAATGCCGTGCGGCCAGGGAGTGCACTGCTCCGGCTGGAGACGACGGCATCGCGCGAAGGCGTCCTCGACGGGGCGTGGTGGCCACGGTCGCGCGACATCGGTGCCGAGCTGCCCGCGCTGCTGAGCGCCCTCACCGAGCACCTGGGCCCCCTGACCCGCGTCGGGCTGGATGCCACGGCCTGGGAGGGGCTCCCGACCCGGATCGTCGTCGGCGACCACGTGGTACACGTGGACTCCTTCCCGGTGGGTGACGACACGGTCCTGATCACCCGGGGCGACCGGGACCTCTTCTCGCTGCTGGTGGTCCCACCGGACACGCCGCCCGAGGCCGCCCGCGCGGCGATGGCACAGGCCGTCCTGGCCGGCAACGTCAGCGAGGCGGAGCAGATCCTCATCGACACGGGAAGCGGGCAGAGGCCGTCCGGCTGACCCCTGTCGTGGCCGGTGGTGCGGTCAGCCGCGCCACTCCACCAGGAGCAGCGTCGCGTCGTCCGTCGTGTGTCCGCCCCGCGCCCGCTTGAGGGTGTGCGACAGGGAGCGCGCCACCGCCCGGACCCCGCGACCGGTCCTCTCCAGCCGGTTCACCCAGTCGATCAGCTGGTCCTCACCGAACTGCTCCTCACCCACGGCGTGTTCCTCGATCAGTCCGTCCGTGAAGCAGAGGACGCGGTCTCCACGCTCCAGGTCCAGCTCACTGACCTCCGGCGCCGGCCCGCCCAGGCCGACTGGGAGGGTCGTGGGGGCGACCAGCCGACGCGCGACGCGGTGATCGCGCACGAGTATCGGTGGCGGGTGTCCCGCATTGACCCAGTGCATCCGCCCCGTGGCCGTGTCCAGCCGCATCATCTGGGCGGTGACGAAGTGGTCCGGGCCGAACTGGTGTACCACGGCGACGTCCATGGCGGCGTAGATCTCCGACAGGCCGGTACCGAGGCGGCGGGCGTGACGGTAGGCGCCGATGGCCACGGTGGCCATGGTGGCCGCTCCCAGGCCGTGCCCCATCGCGTCGATCATGGCCACGTGGAGGATGTCACCGTTGAGCGCGTAGTCGAAGCTGTCCCCCGCCACGTCGTAGGCGGGCTCCAGGATCCCGGCCACGGCGACCCGCGGCATGACCATGGCCAGAGGCGGCAGCAGGGACCACTGGATCTCGGCGGCGACGCTCATCGGCTCACCGCGGCGGGTGGAGAAGAACAGGTCGGAGTAGCCGTGCTTGGTCACCAGCAGGTCGGCAACCAGGCCGGAGAGCCTGGCCAGCAGCCGCCGGTCGTCGTCATCGACCCGGTCCAGCGTCACGGCCATGACGCCCACCTGGTCGCCGCCGTCCAGCAGCGGCAGGTGGACCCGTACGCCGTCGGCCTCGGGCACCTCGACGGGCTGGGCGTCGAGAAAGCACCGGCCCGCGACGGAAGCGTCGATGTCCTGCGGATCCCCGCCCGTGAGGCCCTCACCGCGCAGAGGTACGAGCAGCAACTGACCGTAGTCCTGGAGCAGCACCTGCGGACGGCGGCCGCCGAGCCGCTCCACCACGTCGGCGACCAGCGGTCCGATGAGGTGGGGCGGGAGCTCGTGCGCCCGGTCGAGAACCGCCCCCAGAAGCGCTTCCCCGAAGCTCTCGGAGCGGTCCGTGCCCGGTTCGGCCGTCATCCCGCTCACCCGCTGTGATCCACACGGACACCGGCGGCGGGGTCGACCGGCGAAAGGACTACCCGTCCCATCACTCCATCATGGGCCGTGCTGTTCCCCTGCGCCCTCCCGGCCGAAGCCGTCCTCGACATGTGCCAAGGTGCGCTGAGCCGACAGCGGATTCCACGGATCGGCGGCGGCGGTCAGCAGGCGTTCGGCGGTTCCGGCCGGCTCGTCGGGCGGGACGACCAGCAGCTCCCAGCGCCCCAGGGTGCCGCAGTCCAGGGTGATGGCATGCTCCTCGGCGGTGGCGTCGCTCAGGACGACCTCGATCACGTGGTCCGGCGCCGACACGGTCAGTGGCGCGTCAGGCCAGGCCGCAGCGCCGACCGTGACGCGGGTGACCGTGCCACGGCCGGGGTCGAGCGAGCCCACGAGCGCGGGCAGCTCCAGTTCCAGGGCGTCGCAACGCGGCCACCACGCTCCGTCCAGCGGGCCGTGGCTGGCCTCCGGCGTGAGCCTCAGCCGGGCCAGCGGCATCCTGTACGTGTGCGCGTCACTCGGCGGCCGGTCTCCTGCGGGCGGTGTGGGGGAGTCCATCGTGCGATCCCGTCCGGGCGGCCTGGAGCTGCCCTCGTTCGCCACTCGCCGGGAACGGCGCTGTCCTGATCATGCGCCCGACATGCTCTCGGTGTCTTCAAGGCTACGCCCGGCTTGGAACGGCGGCCCGAGGCGCAGGCAGCGAAGATCCGCTCTCCCGGAACAGGGTCAGCACGCAAGGAGCGCCCCGACCGGGCAGCCCGACCATCTCCCCGTGGTTCCGCCAGCCCCACGAGTCGTAGGCGGCTTGTCCGGCCCGGTCGGCCGGAATCAGCAAGGCCACTCCGAGCTCGGTGCGCTCATCGGCCAGCAGACGCTGTTGCAGACGGCGGCCGATGTCGCGGCGCTGTGGGTGCTGGTGCGCCACGACCTGGGTGAGGAGCAGGAACCGGGCACAGCCGGTGAGCCGTTGGACGCTCTCCTGCAACCCCTGCTCGGACCGGCTGACGGGACTCACCGGAAACCCGAAGACGCACCCCACCAACACCGTCGTCTCGGCCACCAGCAGCGCGAAGCCAGGCCGTCGGGCGCTGACGGCAAGCCGCCGCAGGAAGTCGTCCCGCAGGAAGGGGCCGGCCACGGCCAGGTCGGCGATGTCCTCGCTCATCCCCTCCACCTGCCGGCGAGTCAGCCTGCGCAGGCGGATCCCGTCCTTGACGACCGGCGCACCGGCGCGGTCGCCGGACGTCTGCGTCCCGCCGGCCGACGGACCCGCCGCGGACGGGTCCAGCAGATCGCGGAGCAGGGGCGCGGAGCCGGTGAAGGCGAGGAGCCGGGTGATCTGCGCGCACGGATGGTGCAGGTGCAGGCAGGCGTGCACGCGGCCGGCATGCCGTGACGCCGCCAGGAAGACGTCCAGGCCCTTGGCGTCACAGGAGCCGACCGTGGTGAGATCGACGTCGATGGCGGTCATGCCGTCGCGCAGGCACTGCTCCAGCGCGGCCCGCAGCAGGGGCGCCGAGGCCGGCCAGATGTCGCCGACGAGCGTGACGAGGGCCCGCTCCCCCCGGTCACGCCGGTGGATGTCCAGGCGCTGCACGGCCATCACCCCGCCCTTCGGCAGGGAAACGCAACGACCAGGGAAGGGTGCGGAGTTGTTGTGATCGCGGCGGGCATGATTGCCGACCCGTCTCCGCACCGCCGCTCGGACGGCCCGGGGTTCGTCTCTCGCCGAGGACGACCCGGCAGGACGGCCGGAGTGCGTGATGCCCTCGGTATCTCCACCGTACGCCGCCGGCCGACTCGACCCGCAGCACCGGACGGGCTCACCCGTAAGGCCCGTAAGGAGCGCACCGCCTGCCGAGGCTCATGGAGACATCCGGGGCAGACGGCCCACTCGTGGGGCACACTGCCGTACCTCACGCCCGCCGGGTATCCGCTGAGGGCGGCCCCACACAAAACCGCCGCAGGTGGCCGCGCTTCCCGCTCACGCATCGCTCACGCAGGAGCCCGGAAACGAAGCAGCGTCCGAGCCAGCTGACGCCGACTCGGACGCTGCGTAGCAGGCCAGGGGCCATATCCCCCGCCTGCCAGCCGTAGGCCCTGTGGGACTCGAACCCACAACCAATGGATTAAAAGTCCACTGCTCTGCCAATTGAGCTAAGGGCCCAGGCGATGTTGCCTGTCCGAGCATAGCCGGACGCGGCCGGGTCTCCGATCGGGTATTGACCGACCGGCCGCGTCACGGGGATGGTGTGTCACTTTTCGACCAGGTTCGCAGCGGCGGTCCGGTCCCCGGCGAGGAACCAGTGGCGGGCCGAGGCCAGCCACCAGGTGGCGGCGAAGCCCAGGACGACCAGGACGGCGACGGGGGCGTAGTTGAAGGTCTTCCAGGTGACCGGGGAGACCTGCGGGAGCATGAAGAGGACCGTGATCACGACCACCCAGGTCACCGAGACGACACCGGTCGGCACCGACCAGCGGCCCAGGTGCCAGGGCCCGCGCTCGAAGGCGGCGCCCCTGCGGACCCGCAGGAAGGTCGGGATGACGTACGCGATGTAGAGGCCGATGACGGCGATCGAGGTCACCGCCGCGTACGCCGTCGAGTTGATCAGGTAGGGCAGGCCGAGGGCGAGGGCGGCGAGTGCGGCCAGCCAGACCGCGGCCACGGGCGTGCGGGTGCGCGGGCTGACCGTGTGCCAGACGCGCGAGAAGGGCAGCGCGCCGTCGCGTGAAAAGGCGTAGATCATGCGGCTGTTGGCGGTCACCGAGGCCATGCCGCAGAAGAGCTGGGCGCCGATCACGACCAGCAGCAACAGCTTCCCCGTCGTCGCCCCCAGTGCGTCCAGGAGGATCTGGGCGGGCGGCGCGCCGGTCGGGGACGCCAGTTCCTTGTCGTACGACTGGATCGCGAACGTGAAGCCGAGCAGGAGCACGAAGCCGGCGATCCACGACGTCCAGATCGAGCGCACGATGCCCTTCGGGCCCGCCGTGGCCGCGTCGTGGGTCTCCTCGGTCATGTGGGCGGAGGCGTCGTAGCCGGTGAAGGTGTACTGGGCCATCAGGAGGCCGAGCAGGACGACGTACGTGCCGCTGCCCCAGCCCGTCTCGTTGACGAACTTCGTGAACACGAACGTCGCGGACTGGTGGTGGTCGGGGACGAAGGCGAGCGCCCCGACGATCACCGCCACGCCCAGCACGTGCCACCACACGCTCACGCTGTTCAGGAACGCGACGATCCGCACGCCGAAGGTGTTCAGCAGGCCGTGGAGCACGAGGATCGCCGCGAAGAGGAGGACCGTGCGGCCCGGGGTCACCTCGAAGTCGAACTGGAGGTTCAGATACGCGCCGAGGAAGGAGGCCGCGCCGAAGTCGATGCCGGCGGTCACCGCGACCTGGCCCAGCACGTTGAACCAGCCGGTGAACCACGCCCAGGCCGCCGCCGAGCGCGCGGGCGCCAGGCGGTGCGCCCAGAAGTACAGGCCCGCCGAGGTGGGGTACGCCGAGCAGATCTCGGCCATCGACAGGCCGACGAACAGGGTCATCAGGCCCACCGCCACCCAGCCCCAGGTGATCACCGCGGGGCCGCCGGTGGTCATGCCGAAGAGGTAGAGGGTCAGGCAGCCGGACAGGACCGAGATGATCGTGAAGGAGACCGCGTAGTTCGAGAACGCCGACATCCGGCGGGCCAGGACCTGGGTGTAACCGAGCTGGGCCAGCCGTTCCTCGTCCGAGAGGCCGTGTGTCCCGTTCGCTCTGGCGTCATCTGTCATGCCCCCAGCAATTCCCTCCGTGGAGGCGTGACATGCGTCACCAGATGGCCAAAAAGGGCCCGTACGACCGGAGTCGTACGGGCCCTCTTCAGGTCATGCCAGGTGGCGCCGCGTGTCAGCCGTTGCGCTTCCAGCGCGGCTTGTCCTCGCGGCGGCCGAAGGAGCCGTTGCCGCGGTGGTCGTCACGGCGGCCGAAGGGGCGCTCGTGGCCGCCGGACCGGAAGCCCGGACGGTCGTCGCGGCGGTCGCGGTTGAACGGACGGTCGCTGCCCCGGTGCCCGCCGCGCTCGTCCCGGCGGAAGCCGCCACGGTCGTCACGCCGGTCGAAGGAGCGGCCACCACGGT
>NZ_JBIATN010000029.1:0-69083 GCF_042891825.1 Streptomyces sp. NPDC001852 | reverse complement strand
GTCGTCACGACGGTCACGGTCGAACGGGCGACGGTCGTCACGGCGCTCGAAGCCACGGCCACCACGGTCGCCGCGCTCCTCACGGCGCTCGAAGCCGCCCCGCTCCTCACGGCGCTCGAAGGAACGGCCGCCGCGGTCGTCACGACGGTCACGGTCGAACGGGCGACGGTCGTCACGGCGCTCGAAGCCACGGCCACCACGGTCGCCGCGCTCCTCACGGCGCTCGAAGCCACGCTCACCGCGGTCGCGGTCACGGTCCCGGTCGAACGGGCGGCGCTCGTCACGGCGCTCGAAGGAGCGGCCACCACGGTCGTCACGGCGGTCACCCCGGTCCTCGCGGCGCTCGAAGCCGCGCCGCTCCCGGCGCTCGTACGGCGCCGAAGCCGCCGGACGCTCCTCGCGCCCGGTCTCCCGCACCGTCGGCTCCTCGGCCACGGCCGCGAGCTCCTCCGCCGCCGTCGCCTGGGCCTCGGCCACCGCGGCCTCGGGGTCCTCGCCACGCTCGCGGGCGACCCGGGCCACCAGCCGGTCGGCCTCCTCGCGCAGCTCGGTCGCGCGGCGCTGGGCGCGCTCCAGCTGCTTGGTGAGCTGGGCGACCTCGCGCTCGGCCTGCTGGGCGGCGTTGCCGGCGGACTCGGCCTGGACCTCGGTCATGGAGCGGGCGCCGGTGATCTCGGCGACCTCCGGGTCGAAGGCGGCGCCGCCCTGGATGATGTGGCGGGCCGCGTCGACGCCGGCGTCCTCCATCAGACGGAAGATCTGGCGGCGCTGGTGCGGCAGGGAGAGGGAGACGACCGTACCGGTGCGCCCGGCACGGGCCGTGCGGCCGGCGCGGTGCAGGTAGTCCTTGTGGTCGCCGGCCGGGTCCACGTTCAGCACCAGGTCGATGCCGTCGACGTGGATGCCGCGGGCGGCGACGTCGGTGGCGACCAGGACGTTGACATAACCGTCCTTGAAGTCGGCCAGGGTGCGGGTGCGGGCGCCCTGGGTCATGCCGCCGTGCAGCGCGTCGGCCTTCACACCGGCGTCGCGCAGCTGCTCGGCGACACGGTCGGCGCCCAGCTGGGTGCGCACGAAGATGATCGTGCGGCCCTTGCGGGAGGCGATCGCGGCGGTGACCGGCGCCTTGTCCTTGGGCTTCACGATGAGGATGTGGTGCGACATGGTCGTCACCGCGCCCTGGGCCGCGTCCACCTCGTGCGAGACGGGGCTGTTCAGGTAGCGGTCGACGAGGGTCTGGATCTCGTTCTCCATCGTGGCGGAGAAGAGCATGCGCTGGCCGCCGGCCGGGACCTGGTCGAGCAGCTCGGTGACCTCGGGCAGGAAGCCCAGGTCGGACATCTGGTCGGCCTCGTCCAGGACGGCGATCTGCACGTCCTCGAGGGAGCAGGCGCCACGGTTGATGATGTCGCGCAGCCGGCCCGGTGTGGCGACCAGGACGTCGACGCCGCGCTCCAGGGCGTAGATCTGGTTGCCCATGGAGGTGCCGCCGCAGACGACCTTCATCTTCAGGCCGAGGACGTCTCCGTACGGCTGGAGGGCGTCGGCGACCTGCATGGCCAGCTCGCGGGTCGGGGTGAGGATGACCGCGCGGGGCTTGTGCTTCTGGGTGCGGCCGCCGGCCAGCGTGGCCAGGGTCGGCAGACCGAAGGAGAGGGTCTTGCCGGAACCGGTGCGGCCGCGGCCGAGGATGTCCTTGCCGGCCAGGGCGTCCGGGATGGTCGCGGCCTGGATCGGGAAGGGGGTGGTCACGCCGTTCTGCGCGAGCTTGCGCACGACGCCCTCGGGCAGACCCAGGTCGGCGAAGGTGATCTGGGGGGTCTGGGTGGTGTCAGCGGCCTCGGGGGCCTCGGTGATCTCGGTCGTCGCGTCGGCGAGGTCGCCCTCGAACTCGGCGAGCTCGTTCTCGGACACGACGAACTGATCAGTACTGGACACGGACATGCGAATGCGAAACCTTCCGGAGTCTCTTCGGCACGCGCCCGTCAACTCCGTGATTCGCTCACGACCGCCTCAATGCGGTCCGCCACGGCAAAGGAGAGTACGCGCCACACGGCGCGCTCTGTGGTGGCGCCGGGCAAATGGGATCAAACGATCTACCACCATACGCACTCACCACCCCTGAAGGCAAACTGGCCCCGTTTCCGCAGGTGAGCCACGCCTCCGGCGCCCTGGAACCAAGGCTGCCACGCCTTCGGAGATCACGCGCGCCACGCCGGAGCGACGGTCGCCCCGCCTCCGCAAAGATCACGCGCGCCATCGCGTAGCTCAAGCGCCCCGACCCCGGAGATCAAGCGTCCCGCCCCGGAGATCAAGCGCGCCGCTTCCCGGGGATCACGCGCGCCGTCCGGGAGTTCACGCGCGCCGTCGGAGATCACGCCCCGACGTCCGTCCCGGGCGCCGGTGCCGGTTCGCGCTGGACGAGCTGGGTTCCCGTCGCCTCGTGGGCCGAGGAGGACGGCTCGGCCGACGGGGGCTGGGAGGTCGCCGGCGGCGGGGTGGAAGCGGGCGGCTCGGGCGGGGCGGAGGTGACCGGTGGCGTCGGCGGGGCGTTGGTCGGCGCCGGGCCCCCGGGGTCGACGGTCCTGCCGGGTTTGCCGGGCTTCGCCGGGGCCGCGGGCGAGCTGCCCTCGCCGGACGGGGCGGTGGCCGACGGGGAGGCCGACTCCTCCCCCCGCTCCGCCTTGCCGCCGTGCTTGTGCTTGCCGTCGCGCGCCGCGCCGTCGTGCCCACCGAAGCCGCCGGCGCCGTCCACCGGGCCGCCGTCGGGCCCCGCGCCGCCGTGCCGCCCCGCCGAGTGCGAGGGCCTGGCCGGGCCCGCGGCATCACCCACGTTCACACAGCCGGCGGCAGCGGCGAGGGCCAGCACGGTGACGGTGAGCCGGACGGGTACGGACAAGGGGCGCACGGCGGCCACCTCCGGAGGCAAGGAAAGGAGTCAACCTCCCCAACTCCCGCCGCCCGCAAGAGGACACGCGCCCGCAAGCCGTCGACGGCGAGGACGCCCCCCGGGGGCCACCCGCACCCGACGACGAAAGCCGCACGGGTGGTGCGGATGGGAACGAAATCCCCGCCGAACGCGAAGCCGAGGCGGCTGCCTCCCACGCCGAAGCGCCGCAGGCGACCTCACCCGTACCCGAGAGCATGCAGTCGGGCGTCGTCGATGCCGAAGTGGTGGGCGATCTCGTGCACCACGGTCACCTCGGTCTCCGCGACGACGTCCTCGCGGGAGTCGCACATCCGCAGCGTCGGCCCGCGGTAGACGGTGATCCGGTCCGGCAGCACCCCCGCGTACCACTCGCCCCGGTCGGTCAGCGGCGTGCCCTCGTACAGGCCGAGCAGCTCGGGGTCGTCGGCGGGAGGTTCGTCCTCCACGAACACCGCCACGTTGTCCATGAGCCGCATCAGCTCCGGCGGGATCCGGTCGAGCGCCTCGGCGACCAGTTCCTCGAACTCCTCGCGCGTCATCTCCAGCACATGGTCATTGTCGGCTACGAGGGCCCGTACGAAAGCGGTGCGGCACCGCATATCCACGCCTGTACACGGGCATACGGCACCAATGGTCCGCGTTCCCGTCGCCGCCCTCCGCACGATGACGAACCGCATACGCCCCGCCCGCAGCGGCACCCCCCGGCTGCCCGCCCTGGAACTCGCCGCCCGCCCCCGCCCCTGGCTCCGCGCCCTCGGCCTGACGGCCGTCGTGCTGGTCGGCGCCTGGCTGGGCCTGCTGATCGTCGGAAACGTACGCACGCCGGTCGGCCCCATGGACACCACGATGGCGCTGCGCCCGTCGCTCACCGGCGGCACGAAGATCAACGTCTCACCGCTGGGCGCGCTCACCCTGGACAGCCATGTGGCCCCCGTCCGTCTGGACGTCAACGTGGACCAGCTGGACCCGCTGCGCGCCCAGGCCCTGGTCGACCACCCCGAACGGATCTCCGGCCTCCAGGACGAGGTCGCCCGGGACGTCGAGCACGGCACGCTGGATCTGGCCGTGCGCTCCTGTGTCGCCGTGGTCGCCGGCGCCACGGCCCTCGGCCTCGCCGTCTACCGCAGCCCCCGCCGCTCCCTGGCCGCCGGCGGCCTCGCCCTGACCCTGCTGGCCGCGTCCGGGGCGAGCGCGTACGCCACCTGGAACCCGAAGTCGGTCCTGGAACCGAAGTTCTCCGGGCTGCTCACCTCGGCACCGGCGGTGGTCGGCAACGCGCGCAGCATCGTCACGGAATTCAACGTCTACCAGCAGGAGCTGGCCCGTCTGGTGACGAACGTGACGAAGCTCTACGACGTCACCTCCACCCTCCCGGCCTACCAGCCGGACCCCTCCACCATCCGGGTCCTGCACGTGTCGGACATCCATCTCAACCCGGCGAGCTGGAAGATCATCGCCTCGCTGGTGGAGCAGTACAAGGTGAACGTGATCGTCGACTCCGGCGACACGATGGACCACGGTACGGCGGCGGAGAACGGCTTCCTGGACCCGATCCGGGACCTGGGCGCGCCGTACGTCTGGGTGCGGGGCAACCACGACTCCCGAACCACCCAGCGCTATCTGGAGCGGATGAAGAACGTGCACGTCCTGGACGACGGCCGGGCGCAGACGGTCGCGGGACTGCGTTTCGCCGGCATCGGCGACCCGCAGTTCACCCCCGACCGTTCGGTGGCACCGGGCGGCGACGCGGCCGAGCAGCTGGCGGGCGACCGACTGGCCAGCACCCTGCGCGACCAGAGGGCGGCCGGAACCCCGGTGGACGTCGCGATCGCCCACGAACCGTCGGCGGCCCGTGAGACGGACGGCGAGGTGCCGCTGGTGCTGTGCGGCCACTTGCACCACGAGGGGGACGAGATGCTGCCCTACGGCACCCGGCTGCGCATGGAGGGTTCCACCGGCGGCAGCGGGCTGCGGGCGGTGGAGCGCAAGTACCCCGCGCCCATCGAGGCCTCGATCCTCTACTTCGACCGTGACAGCCACCGTCTCCAGGCCTGGGACGCGATCAAACTGGGGGGACTGGGCGAGACGACGGCCGAGGTCAGCCGCCATCTGGCGGACGAGAACCGGCCGAAGAGGACGCCTTCCCCAGGCGCCTCCTCCACCTCGTCCCGCACCCCTTCGGCCCCCTCGCCGTAAACCGTTTTGGCGATACTCCCCGCCATCCCATATGCTTCTCACGTCCCCGACGCGCTGAGAAGCGCCCAGGCGGGCCGATAGCCCTCATCGTCTAGCGGCCTAGGACGCCGCCCTTTCAAGGCGGTAGCACGGGTTCGAATCCCGTTGGGGGCACGCAATACCGTGTGCGACACTGTTGCACGCAAGCTTGGTCCTGTGGAGCAGTTTGGAGTGCTCGCCACCCTGTCAAGGTGGAGGCCGCGGGTTCAAATCCCGTCAGGACCGCTGGTGTTTCACGTGAAACACCGTGGCTGGGTAGCTCAGTTGGTACGAGCGTCCGCCTGAAAAGCGGAAGGTCGCCGGTTCGACCCCGGCCCCAGCCACCGTCAGAAGGCCCCGTTCAGTGAACGGGGCCTTCGCCGTAGGGGGACATTCATGACAGACGGCTTCCAGGGTTTCGAGATCGTCCGGCGTGGTTATGACCGGGCCCAGGTGGACGCCTATCTGACCCGGCTGGCCGCAGGCACGGCATCCGAGGCGCCGCCACCGTTCGACATCGTCCGGCGCGGGTACGACCGGGCTCAGGTCGACGCACGGGTCGCACAGCTGCTGGACGAAGGGACGGGGAGATGAGCCGGGAGCGGGCAGCATGACCACCGCCTACCTGGGCATCAAGGCCGTCGCCAACACCGCGAAGTCGATCGGCCTGAGCGGTGCGGCGCTCCCTCGGCACACCGATCCGGGCCCCGCCACCACACCCGCCCGGCGCACACTCTGAGCGCCCGGGACAAATCGTTCGCGTGTTTTTCGGACGGGGTGAGATCCTGGATCGCGTATGTCTACGCATCCCGCCCCCGTTCTCGGCACCCTCGCCCCCCGTCTGACCGAGTTGTCGCTGCGCGACGCGCATCGGCTCGGCCGGCGGCTCGAGGGCGCGCGCAAGATCCGTAAGCCGGAGGCCCGCGCCGCCGTCCTCGCCGAGATCGAGGCGGAGGTCGGCAAGGCCGAGGTCCGGATGGCCGAGCGGCGCTCCCGTGTGCCCTCCATCGGCTACCCGGAGCAGCTGCCGGTCAGCCAGAAGAAGGACGAGATCGCGGCGGCCATCCGCGATCACCAGGTCGTCATCGTGGCCGGTGAGACCGGTTCCGGAAAGACCACGCAGATCCCGAAGATCTGCCTGGAGCTGGGACGCGGCGTACGCGGCATGATCGGGCACACGCAGCCCCGGCGTATCGCCGCCCGCACCGTCGCCGAGCGCGTGGCGGAGGAGATGCGGACGCCGCTCGGCGAGGCCGTCGGCTGGAAGGTGCGGTTCACCGACCAGGTGAACCCGGACGCCACCTTCATCAAGCTGATGACGGACGGCATCCTGCTCGCCGAGATCCAGACGGACCGCGAGCTGCGCGCCTACGACACCATCATCATCGACGAGGCCCACGAGCGGTCCCTCAACATCGACTTCCTGCTCGGCTACCTGGCCCAGTTGCTGCCGAAACGGCCGGATCTCAAGGTCGTCATCACCTCGGCCACCATCGACCCCGAGCGCTTCTCCCGGCACTTCGGCGACGCGCCGATCATCGAGGTCAGCGGGCGGACGTACCCGGTCGAGGTGCGCTACCGCCCCCTCCTCGAAGAGGACTCCGAGGACGCCGACCGGGACCAGATCACCGCGATCTGCGAGGCCGTCGAGGAGCTCCAGGCCGAGGGCCAGGGCGACATCCTCGTCTTCCTCTCCGGCGAGCGGGAGATCCGGGACACCGCCGACGCCCTGGAGAAGAAGAAATACAGGTTCACCGAGATCCTGCCCCTCTACGCCCGGCTCTCGCACGCCGAGCAGCACCGGGTCTTCCAGCCGCACACCGGGCGCAGGATCGTTCTGGCCACGAACGTCGCCGAGACCTCCCTCACCGTCCCCGGCATCAAGTACGTCATCGATCCCGGCTTCGCCCGGATCAGCCGCTACAGCCACCGCACCAAGGTCCAGCGGCTGCCCATCGAGCCGATCTCCCAGGCCAGCGCCAACCAGCGCAAGGGCCGCTGCGGCCGTACGAGCGACGGCATCTGCATCCGCCTCTACTCCGAGGACGACTTCGTCGCCCGCCCGGAGTTCACGGACGCGGAGATCCTCCGTACGAACCTGGCCTCCGTCATCCTCCAGATGACCGCGGCCGGCCTCGGCGACATCGAGAAGTTCCCCTTCATCGACCCGCCGGACCACCGCAACATCCGCGACGGCGTGCAGTTGCTGCAGGAGCTGCACGCGCTGGACCCGGACCAGAAGGACCCGCGCAAGCGCCTCACCGACACCGGCCGGAAGCTGGCTCAGCTGCCCGTCGACCCCCGGCTGGCCCGCATGGTCCTGGAAGCCGACAAGAACGGCTGTGTCCGCGAGGTCATGGTCATCGCCGCCGCGCTGTCCATCCAGGACCCGCGCGAGCGCCCGGCCGACAAGCAGGCCCAGGCCGACCAGCAGCACGCCCGCTTCAGGGACGAGACCAGCGACTTCCTCGCCTACCTCAACCTGTGGCGGTACATCCGCGAGCAGCAGAAGGAGCGGGGATCGTCGTCCTTCCGGCGGATGTGCAAGCAGGAGTACCTGAACTTCCTGCGCATCCGTGAGTGGCAGGACATCTACACCCAGCTGCGCACGGTCGCCAAGCAGATGGGCATCCACCTGAACGAGGAGGACGCCCCGGCCGACCGCATCCACACCTCCCTCCTCGCCGGCCTCCTCTCCCACATCGGGATGAAGGACGTACGCGACGGCAACAAGAACGAGTACCTGGGCGCCCGCAACGCCAAGTTCGCGATCTTCCCGGGTTCGGCGCTGTTCAAGAAGCAGCCGAAGTTCGTGATGTCGGCCGAGCTGGTCGAGACGTCCAGGCTGTGGGCGCGGGTCAACGCCAAGATCGAGCCGGAGTGGGTCGAACCGCTCGCCGGACACCTCCTGAAGCGGACGTACAGCGAACCGCACTGGGAGAAGGACCAGGCGGCCGTGATGGCGTACGAGAAGGTCACCCTGTACGGCGTGCCGATCGTCGCCCAGCGCAAGGTGAACTACGGCCGCATCGACCCGGAGACGAGTCGCGAGCTGTTCATCCGCAACGCGCTGGTCGAGGGCGACTGGCGCACGCACCACAAGTTCTTCGCCGACAACCGCAGACTCCTCAGCGAGGTCGAGGAGCTGGAGCACCGGGCGCGGCGCCGGGACATCGTGGTCGACGACGAGACGCTCTTCGACTTCTACGACCAGCGGGTGCCCGAACACGTGGTGTCCGGCGCGCACTTCGACTCCTGGTGGAAGCGGAAGCGGCACGAGCAGCCGGACTTCCTGGACTTCGAGCGGGAGATGCTCATCCGGGAGTCGGCGGAGGCGGTCACCAAGGCCGACTACCCCGATTCCTGGCGGCAGGGCCCGCTGAAGTTCCGGGTCACGTACCAGTTCGAGCCGGGCGCCGACGCCGACGGCGTCACGGTCCACATCCCTCTCCAGGTCCTCAACCAGGTCACGGACGAGGGCTTCGACTGGCAGATCCCGGGTCTGCGCGAGGAGGTCGTGACGGAGCTGATCCGCTCGCTCCCGAAGCCGATCCGCCGCAACTACGTGCCCGCGCCGAACTACGCGAAGGCGTTCCTGGAGAAGGCGGTGCCCCTGCAGGAGCCGCTGCCGGTGACGATGGCGCGCGAGCTGAAGCGGATGGTCGGCGTCCCCTTCGAGGCGGACGACTTCGACTGGTCCAAGGTGCCCGACCACCTCAAGATCACCTTCCGGATCGTCGACGAGCGGCGCCGGAAGCTGGCCGAGGACAAGGACCTGGAGGCACTGAAGCTCAGGCTGAAGCCGAAGGCGAGGCAGGCCCTGTCCCAGGCGGCAGCGGCGACCGCGTCCCGCGAGGGCGGCGAGTCCCTGGAGCGCAAGGGCCTGACCGACTGGACGATCGGCACCCTCACCCGGGTCTTCGAGACCCGCCGGGCCGGCCAGCCGGTGAAGGCGTACCCGGCGCTGGTGGACGACGGCGACACGGTCTCGGTGCGGCTCTTCGACACGGAGGCCGAGCAGGCCGAGGCCATGTGGAAGGGCACCCGGCGGCTGATCCTGCGGAACATCCCGGTGAACCCGGCGAAATTCGCGTCCGAGAAGCTGACGAACGCCCAGAAGCTGGCGCTCTCCGCGAACCCGCACGGCTCCGTCCAGGCGTTGTTCGACGACTGCGCGATGGCGGCGGCCGACAAGCTGATCGGGGACTTCGGGGGTCCGGCCTGGGACGAGGAGTCGTACCGGAAGCTGTACGACAAGGTGCGCGCGGACATCGTCGACACGACGGTCCGCACCGTCGCCCAGGTGCAGCAGGTGCTCGCCGCCTGGCAGGCCTGTGAACGCCGGCTGAAGGCCGTGAGCAGCCCTGCCCTGCTGGCAAACCTGACGGACGTACGCAAGCAGCTGGACGCCCTCGTGAAGCCGGGATTCGTCACCTGGGCGGGGATACGGCGCCTTCCCGACCTGATGCGCTACCTGGTGGCCGCGGACCGGCGCCTGCAGCAGATGCCGACGAACGTCCAGCGGGACACGACGCGCATGGAGAAGGTCCACGAGATGCAGGACGAGTACGCCTGGCTCCTGGAGCAGCTTCCCCAGGGCCGCCCGGTCCCCTCCTCGGTCCTGGACATCCGCTGGATGATCGAGGAGCTGCGGGTCAGCTACTTCGCCCATGCGCTCGGCACCGCGTACCCCGTCTCCGACAAGCGGATCGTGAAGGCGATCGACGCCGCCGTGCCGTAACCGCTCGCGCACAGGGGGTGAGTTCGACCAGGCGGCCTCACCTCCTGTACAGTCTCTTCTCGCAGCGCAGTGCACAAACCAAGCGCCGCGAAACCTGGTCCTGTGGAGCAGTTTGGAGTGCTCGCCACCCTGTCAAGGTGGAGGCCGCGGGTTCAAATCCCGTCAGGACCGCATCGAAGAAGGGCCCCCTCTGGGGGCCCTTCTTCTGTTCCGGCGCAGTGAGCCCCCGTACGGCCTCTCCTCCCGGTCCGGCGCAGTGGAGGCGCTGGGAGGGACCCTTCCCACTTCCTCCAGCCGGCGTCGGCGCCCTTGACGGCGTCTCTTCGCGTCGGTACCCAGAAGACAGGGTCCGTTCCCCTGTGCGGTCCGCGGAGGTGGCGTATGGCGGCTTCGGTCAGGCACGAGACGCGAGCGCTGCTGAGGGCCCATCTGGCGGCCGCCTCGTCCTACCGGCATCTCACCCGCCACTGCCCCATCTGTCATCACCTGCTGCGGCTGGTGCTGGACGCCGGCCCACGGGTCTCCGAAGCGGGCGACGAGGAAGGCGAGGGCCGGCGCCCCCGCAGCGCGTGACCGCTGCCGGCCCCAACAGCCCTGCCCACGTGGGACGCTGGGGCGGGCCGCTCCATTAGCGCACCCGTCCCATCGGCAACAACCGCCAGGACGTGTGACGGGAGTCACCGCATGAGTTTTTGAAAGGGCGGTACTTACCCCTGGCCTACAACGGGTCAATTTAATATGTGCAATTGCACCGCTCTCAGAGGTCGCGCACAGCCGTTCCGACACCCCTGCCCAGACTCCGACAAGGCCGCTCACAGCGGCCCACCACGCCTGCGACCAGCGCACAAAAAAGATCGCGCTGGACCCGGCGGAGTCCAGCGCGATCTACGACGCACCCTGTGTCGCTGCCTACAACGTTCCGTTCGGCTTGGGCGAGGGCCCTGTTGGGGCAGGTCCCGCGTCGCTTGGAGCTAGGGTTCGGGCGCCTCGGCCGGTTGGGGGACCTGCCGGATTGCCCGGTTATTCGGTTGTTCAGGCCTCGCTGCGCTGCTGCGGGATGCCCGCGAGCAGTGCGCGGACCTCGGCCTCGCGGTAGCGGCGGTGCCCGCCGAGCGTGCGGATGGACGTGAGCTTGCCGGCCTTCGCCCACCGCGTGACCGTCTTGGGGTCGACACGGAACATGGTGGCGACCTCAGCCGGGGTCAGCAGCGGCTCGGCATCAGGGGTGCGAGCGGTCATGAGCGGCCTCCTCGGGAGAACCGAACCTTCTCGGTTCTTTCCTCTAAATTCTGCACCTTGACCCGCGTTGCCCGAAATGGCGGACGCGAGTCGAGTCGGTTATAGGACGAACGGCTTGTCCTCGGCACTACAACTACACCATCTGTCCAGCCGCGTCGGCCAAACCGATGGAATTGCCCTCCCAGGTGTTCATCAGCGACGGAAGCCGATGGACCATGCCATAGCGGACAGTCACGCCACTGTGACGATCAGTCACAGGACGATCAGGAGTCACAAGACCCCCCAAAGCGCGCAATGCCGAGAATCCGCCCGCAGTGGAGCACAGTTGGACGGAAGGAGCCCTCCCCGGACTCCTTGTCCTATTTTGGCATGAGGGGTGGCAAGAGGCGCAAGGGCCGCGTAAGTGCCGTCCATCACCCTTGGGACAAAAGTCCAGATCGGAACCAACGTCCCGTCACATGGTCAAGTGGCCTAGACCGTACGTCGTTCGACGCCGTTTGGGGCCGTGACGTACGTCACACCCGTTGCCTCGTGGGACTTCAGTTCGCCGAGCGCCGGTCCCGGACCGCCCGCCACCGCTCCACGAGCCGCGCATAGGCCTCCCCGGCCGCCGCCCCGTCGCCCCGCCGCAGCGCCTCGACGCCCTCGGCCACGTCCGCCGCCGAGTGGTCGCCCTCCAGCTCACCGGCCGGCAGCACATGCACCAGGCCGCCGTAGTCCAGCTCCACCAGCGAGCGCGGGTGGAACTCCTCCAGCCAGCGGCCGACGTCCACCAGGCCGTCGATCAGCGGGCCTTCCTCCACGGTGTCCTTCAGCGTGCGCAGCGCCCGCGCCACCCGACGCCGGGCCTGCACCATCGGCGTGCGGTAGCGCAGCAGTGGCGGCACCTCGGCGGTGCCCTTCTCGTAGCGCCGCTCCTCGTCCGAGACCAGCACGAACCAGTTCAGCGGCACCTGCCAGGTCGATGTGCGGATCCACGGGCGGGCGTCGGGGTTGCGGGCCAGCCAGCGCTCGTAGTCCTGGGCGGCCTGGCGCCGCACGACCGGCGGCAGCACCGCGTCCAGCACCGGCGCGGGCAGCTCCTCGGCCAGCTCGCCGAGCGCCTGCCAGCCGCGCAGCCGGGTCCGCCAGGGGCACACGCAGACCACGCCGTCGACCTCCAGCACGAAGGCGTCGCCGCTCTCGTGCACCGGCACCACGACCGGCGGGGTGGGCAGCAAGTCGGCCAGGGAGCGGCGCAGTTCGTCCTGGTAGGAGGGGCGGTCGGGGCGGCGGGCGTAGCGCGCCCAGTGGCTGCGCTCCGGCTCCGGGAAGGCGCCCAGCGGCTCGTACACGCGCAGGTACGCGGCATAGGGGACGACCACGGAGGACACCTTCGGCACGCCTGCTCCCTCCCCAGCGGACCCCGCTCGAAACACTGCAAATCGTGCCACGGTCATGCGTGCACGAACGCCCCGGGAGAGTGATCCTGAACACTGCACGGATGGTGGTCGTGCCAAGGCTCTACGCTCATGCCACGGCACCCCGCCACCCGTACGGGGTTCCACCCCACTCGCCGCTCTTTACACAGGAGTCACCACAGTGACCGACGTAATTGGCGCACCTGCTGATGTCCTGCACACCCTGTTCCACTCGGACCAGGGGGGCCATGAGCAGGTCGTGCTCTGCCAGGACCGCGCAAGCGGCCTCAAGGCCGTGATCGCCATCCACTCCACCGCCCTGGGCCCGGCCCTCGGCGGCACGCGCTTCTACCCTTATGCGAACGAGGCCGAGGCCGTCGCCGACGCCCTCAACCTCGCGCGCGGAATGTCGTACAAGAACGCCATGGCCGGCCTCGACCACGGCGGCGGCAAGGCCGTGATCATCGGCGACCCGGAGCGCGACAAGACCGAGGAGCTGCTCCTCGCCTACGGCCGCATGGTCGCCTCGCTCGGCGGGCGCTACGTCACCGCGTGCGACGTCGGCACCTACGTCGCCGACATGGACGTCGTGGCCCGGGAGTGCCGCTGGACCACCGGCCGCTCCCCCGAGAACGGCGGCGCCGGTGACTCCTCCGTGCTCACCGCCTTCGGCGTCTACCAGGGCATGCGCGCCTCCGCCCAGCACCTGTGGGGCGACCCCTCGCTGCGCGGCCGCAAGGTCGGCATCGCCGGCGTCGGCAAGGTCGGCCACCACCTGGTGAAGCACCTGCGCGACGAGGGCGCCGAGGTCGTCGTCACGGACGTGCGCACGGACGCCGTCCAGCGGATCCTCGAGCAGTACCCGGCCGGCGTGACGGCGGTCGCGGACACCGAGGCGCTGATCCGCGTCGAGGGGCTCGACATCTACGCCCCCTGCGCGCTCGGCGGCGCCCTGAACGACGACAGCGTGCCGGTGCTCACCGCCAAGGTGGTGTGCGGCGCCGCCAACAACCAGCTCGCGCACCCGGGCGTGGAGAAGGACCTCGCCGACCGCGGGATCCTCTACGCGCCGGACTACGTGGTCAACGCGGGCGGGGTCATCCAGGTGGCCGACGAACTGCACGGTTTCGACTTCGACCGGTGCAGGGCGAAGGCGTCGAAGATCTTCGACACCACGCTGGCCATATTCGCACGTGCGAAGGAAGACGGGATTCCGCCGGCCGCCGCGGCCGACCGGATCGCCGAGCAGCGGATGGCCGAGGCCCGCGCGGGACACGCCGCGCACTGACCCGGTCGCCCGGGTGAGCGGTACCCGCCGGTGGGTACTTCGAGAGAACTCTCACTTCCATCGGCGGGTCGTTCCCCGATAAGTGGTTAAAATCGCCACTGACCAGCGAGGACGGGGCGCCTCAAAGGTCTTGGGCACACGCGCGTGCTGCGGGCGACGTACCGTATGGGCGCGGGCTCAGGTACCGTGGAAGCCCTACGGACCGGCCCCTCCGCGGAGGGTCCGTTCCGGATCATGAACGCGTGTCAGACTCTGGGGCCGTTGAGCCCCGTCACCGAGGGGGTCGAGCCATGGGGCGCGGCCGGGCCAAGGCCAAGCAGACAAAGGTCGCCCGCCAGCTGAAGTACAACAGCGGTGGGACTGACCTGTCACGTCTGGCCAGTGAACTGGGCGCATCGACTTCGAGCCAGCCGCCGAACGGCGAGCCGTTCGAGGACGATGAGCATGACGAGGACGACCTGTACTCCCGTTACGCCGACCTCTATGAGGACGACGAGGACGAGGACGAGGGTCCCTCACAACACCGTCGCGGCGCTTGACCTTGCACTGAGTAACAGTCCGGTCGGTGGCACAGCCACCGACCGGCTTCTGTGCTATCCGCAGGCCGGGCGGGTGCGGTCACCCGCCGCCGCTCAGCGGGCGTAGTCCCCCACCAGCTCCGCGCCCGACTCCTTGTCGCCGCGGTCGGTGATCTCGCCGGCCACCCAGGCGTCGACGCCGCGGTCGGCCAGGGTCGCGAGGGCCACCTCGGTGGACTCCGCGGGGACGATCGCCATCATGCCGACGCCCATGTTGAGGGTCTTCTCCAGCTCCAGGCGCTCGACGTTCCCGGTCTTCCCGACCAGGTCGAAGATCGCGCCCGGGGTCCAGGTGGAGCGGTCGACGACCGCGTGCAGCTCGTCGGGGATGACGCGGGCCAGGTTGGCCGCGAGTCCGCCGCCGGTGATGTGCGAGAACGCGTGCACATCCGTGGTGCGGATCAGCGCCAGGCAGTCCAGCGAGTAGATCTTGGTGGGCTCCAGCAGCTCCTCGCCGAGGGTGCGGCCGAGCTCCGGGACCTCCGTCTCCAGGGCCAGGCCGGCCGTGTTCAGCAGAACGTGGCGGACCAGGGAGTACCCGTTCGAGTGAAGCCCGGAGGACGCCATGGCGATCACCGCGTCACCCGTACGGATGCGATCCGCGCCGAGCAGCCGGTCGGCCTCCACCACGCCCGTACCGGCCCCGGCGACGTCGAAGTCGTCCTCGCCCAGCAGGCCGGGGTGTTCGGCCGTCTCGCCGCCCACCAGGGCGCATCCGGCGAGCACACAGCCCTCCGCGATGCCCTTCACGATGGCCGCGACGCGCTCGGGGTGGACCTTGCCGACGCAGATGTAGTCGGTCATGAACAGCGGCTCGGCACCGCACACCACGATGTCGTCCATGACCATGGCGACCAGGTCGTGGCCGATGGTGTCGTAGACGCCCATGCGGCGCGCGACGTCCACCTTCGTGCCGACGCCGTCCGTGGCGGAGGCGAGGAGGGGACGCTCGTAGCGCTTGAGGGCGGAGGCGTCGAAGAGCCCGGCGAAGCCGCCGAGGCCGCCGAGGACCTCGGGACGCTGCGTCTTCTTCACCCACTCCTTCATCAGCTCGACCGCGCGGTCGCCCGCCTCGATGTCGACGCCCGCCGCTGCGTAGCTGGCACCGGTTGTCTCAGACATGACTGTGAGAGCTTTCGTGTCGTCCTGCGGGGTGTGCAGGGTGTTACGGGCGGCGGATCGCGTCGGCGGCGGCCGTCGCGGCCGGGCCGGCGGCCAGCTCGGTCTCCAGGAGCTGCTTGCCGAGCAGCTCGGGGTCCGGCAGCTCCATCGGGTACTCGCCGTCGAAGCAGGCGCGGCACAGGTTCGGCTTGGCGATGGTGGTCGCCTCGATCATGCCGTCGATGGAGATGTAGGCGAGCGAGTCGGCGCCGAGCGAGGTGCCGATCTCCTCGATGGTCATGCCGTTGGCGATCAGCTCCGCGCGCGTGGCGAAGTCGATGCCGAAGAAGCAGGGCCACTTCACGGGCGGCGAGGAGATCCGGATGTGGACCTCGGCCGCGCCCGCCTCGCGGAGCATGCGGACCAGGGCCCGCTGGGTGTTGCCGCGCACGATGGAGTCGTCGACGACGACCAGGCGCTTGCCCTTGATGACTTCCTTCAGCGGGTTCAGCTTCAGGCGGATGCCCAGCTGCCGGATGGTCTGCGAGGGCTGGATGAACGTACGGCCCACGTACGCGTTCTTCACGAGACCCGCGCCGAAGGGGATGCCGGAGGCCTCCGCGTAGCCGATGGCGGCCGGGGTGCCGGACTCCGGGGTCGCTATGACCAGGTCCGCCTCGACGGGGGCTTCCTTGGCCAGCCGGCGGCCCATCTCCACGCGGGAGAGGTACACGTTCCGGCCGGCGATGTCCGTGTCCGGGCGGGCCAGGTACACGTACTCGAAGACACAGCCCTTGGGCTTCGCTTCCGCGAATCGGGAGGAGCGCAGGCCGTTCTCGTCGACGGCGACGAACTCACCCGGCTCGATCTCGCGGACGAAGCTCGCGCCGCAGATGTCCAGGGCGGCGGTCTCGGAGGCGACCACCCAGCCGCGCTCCAGACGGCCGAGGACCAGCGGGCGGATGCCCTGCGGGTCACGGGCGGCGTAGAGGGTGCCCTCGTCCATGAAGACGAGGGAGAAGGCGCCCCGCACCTTCGGGAGGACCTGGTGGGCCGCCTCCTCGATGGTCAGCGGCTTGCCGTCCGCGTCGACCTGGGCGGCCAGCAGGGCCGTCAGCAGGTCGGTGTCGTTGGTGGCCGCGACCCGGGTGGAGCGGCTGTTGTTGTCGTTCGGCAGCTCGGCGACCATCTCGGCGAGCTGCGCCGTGTTGACCAGGTTGCCGTTGTGGCCGAGCGCGATCGAGCCGTGCGCGGTGGCACGGAACGTCGGCTGGGCGTTTTCCCACACGGAGGCGCCGGTGGTCGAGTAGCGGGCGTGTCCGACCGCGATATGACCCTGGAGCGAGCCGAGCGAGGTCTCGTCGAAGACCTGGGAGACCAGGCCCATGTCCTTGAAGACGAGGATCTGGGAGCCGTTGCTGACCGCGATTCCCGCGGATTCCTGACCCCGGTGCTGGAGGGCGTAGAGCCCGAAGTACGTGAGCTTTGCGACCTCTTCACCCGGAGCCCAGACACCGAAGACGCCGCAAGCGTCCTGGGGGCCCTTCTCGCCGGGAAGCAGATCGTGATTGAGTCGACCGTCACCACGTGGCACGCCACCGAGTGTAGGCGAGGTCGACCACTGGTCCGAATTGGGGATACGTACCCTGAGCGGGAAAGGGCTTACCGATCACCTTGTCGGTTTCCGCGTTTACGCAGGTCAGCGATGTGCGCTCGGAGATCTGAGAGTCGGCGGCGGCGCTGCGGGCGTCGACCGCGGGCCGGTTCTCCGGATGCGTGAGTGAGGTGTCGCACATCATCCGGGCGCGTTGCGGCTCAGGTGGATGCGGTCGCCGTCGCCGTCGGTGAGCGTCAGTTTCGCGTGGTCCGCCGTGGCGAGAAGCGTGCCGGTGGTGAGGGCGCGGGCGAGCGCGCGCTCGAAGGCCATCCGGTCCGGGGCACAGGCCATCCGGGTCGTGCGCAGGTCGCCGAAGGTGAGGTGGTCGCCGTGCACGGTGACCCGGGCGCTGAACTGGTTGCAGCCGAGGTTGCCGGCCGCCTTGCCGTCCTCGTCGATGCGGAGGCGGGCGGAGGCGGGCGCGTGCCGGGTCGTGCCGCCGACGGTGAGGCCGTCGACCCGCCAGTCGACGCCGGTCACGGGCTGCCGGCCCGGTTGCTGGACGCTCACCGAACCACTGTCCGCCCGCCCGCTGCCGCACGCCACCATGAGCGCGGCGAGCGAGGCGGCCGCCGGCGCGAGGATCATGCGCTTCTTGTACCGGTTCATGGCGATTCGACGGTAGACCGGTCCCGTCGGTTCCGCTCAGCCGTGACCTACGACATCAGCGGCAGCAGCTCCCCGATGTCCGCCCGTTCCCCGCTCGCGCTCACCTTCGCCTCCTCCAGGGCGTCCTTCCAGCTCAGGCGCCCGGTGGCGAGCCGGATCCAGGTCAGCGGGTCGGTCTCCACGACGTTGGGCGGGGTGCCACGGGTGTGCCGGGGCCCCTCGACGCACTGCACCACGGCGTACGGCGGCACCCGCACCTCGGTGGAACCGCCGGGAGCCTTCACCGCGAGGGCGTCGGCGAGCAGCCGGGTGGCGGTGGCCAGGGCCTGGCGGTCGTACGGGACCTCCAGCCCCGGCACGGCGGCCGCGAGGTCGTCGGTGTGGACGACGAGTTCGGCGGTGCGGGTGACCAGGTAGTCGTCCAGCGGCAGCGCGCTGGCGCTGGTCTGCAGGATCCGGGCGCCGGAGTGCTCCGCGAGCAGGGTGCGCAGGGTCTGCTCGACGTCCGCGAGGTAGGTGTCGGGGTCGGGGTGTTCGGTGGCGAGGTTGCGGGTGAACTCGTCGATGGCGGCGGCGTTGGCCGCGGTGGCGAAGGGCCAGTCGAGCAGGACGGCGTCCGCCTTCGGCGGCTCGGGCAGGGCGAGCGCCCGGTGGATCGCGGTGAGCGCCATGCCGATGTGCACGATCAGCTCGGCCACGGTCCACTCGCCGAGCCGGGTGGGCAGCGCGAGCTGCTCCCGGCTGAGGCCGCGCACGGCCTCCCGGACATGTCCGAACTGGGCGAGGACCGCCGCGCGGGTCTTGGCGGGGTCGTAGCTGCGGGCACGCTTCTTGGCCGGTGGCATGCCGGTGAGCCTATGCCTTGACGGCGTGGTCCCTCAGGCCCTTTTCGACCAGGCCGAAGGCGTGCCGATCGCTCAGCCAGGAGGCCCGCGAAGGCCCCGCCCGTCGGGACGGGCGGGGCCTTCGCGGGTGTACGGCGGTTACGCCAGCAGGGCCGGGATGGTCTCCTCGTGGGCCTTGCGCAGTTCCTCCAGGGTGAGCGAGAACTCGCCCTGGACCTCCACCGCCTCGCCGTCCACGACACCGATGCGGGTGGCCGGCAGGCCACGCGCGCCGCACATGTCGTTGAAGCGGACCTCCTCCGAGCGCGGCACCGCGACGATCGCGCGGCCGGCCGACTCGGAGAGCAGGAAGGTGAAGGCGTCGAGGCCGTCGGGTACGACCAGACGCGCGCCCTTGCCGCCGAGCAGGGCCGACTCCACGACCGCCTGGACCAGGCCGCCGTCGGACAGGTCGTGCGCGGAGTCGATCATGCCGTCGCGGGAGGCCGAGATGAGGATCTCGGCCAGGAGGCGCTCGCGCTCCAGGTCGACCTGCGGAGGCAGACCGCCGAGGTGGTCGTGGACCACCTGGGACCAGGCCGAGCCGCCGAACTCCTCGCGGGTGTCGCCCAGGAGGTACAGCAGCTGGCCCTCCTCCTGGAAGGCGACCGGGGTGCGGCGGGTCACGTCGTCGATGACGCCGAGCACGGCCACGACCGGGGTCGGGTGGATCGCCGCCTCGCCCGTCTGGTTGTAGAGCGAGACGTTGCCGCCCGTGACCGGGGTGCCGAGCTGCTGGCAGGCGTCCGCCAGGCCCCGTACCGCCTCCGCGAACTGCCACATCACAGCCGGGTCCTCGGGCGAGCCGAAGTTCAGGCAGTCGGAGACCGCGAGGGGCTTGGCGCCGGTGGTGGCGACGTTGCGGTACGCCTCCGCCAGGGCCAGCTGCGCACCGGTGTAGGGGTCGAGCTTCGCGTAGCGGCCGTTGCCGTCCGTCGCGATGGCGACGCCGAGGCCGGTCTCCTCGTCCACGCGGATCATGCCGGAGTCCTCCGGCTGGGCGAGGACGGTGTTGCCCTGCACGAGGTGGTCGTACTGCTGGGTGATCCACCTCTTGGAGGCCTGGTTGGGGGAGCCGACCAGCTTCAGGACCTGGTCCTTGAGCTCCTGCGAGGTGGCCGGGCGCGGGAGCTTGTTCGCGTCGTCCGCCTGGAGGGCGTCCTGCCAGTCGGGGCGGGCGTACGGGCGCTCGTACGTCGGGCCCTCGTGGGCGACCGTGCGCGGGTCGACGTCCACGATCTTCCCGCCGTGCCAGAAGATCTCCAGGCGGTCGCCGTCGGTCACCTCACCGATGACGGTGGCGATGACGTCCCACTTGGCGCAGATCTCCAGGAAGCGGTCGACCTTCTCGGGCTCCACGACCGCGCACATGCGTTCCTGCGACTCGCTCATGAGGATCTCCTCGGGCGAGAGGGTCGAGTCGCGCAGGGGGACGTCGTCCAGGGTCACGCGCATGCCGCCCGAGCCGTTCGACGCCAGCTCGCTGGTCGCGCAGGAGAGGCCGGCGGCGCCCAGGTCCTGGATGCCGACGACCAGCTTCTCCTTGAAGGCCTCCAGGGTGCACTCGATGAGGAGCTTCTCCTGGAAGGGGTCACCGACCTGGACCGCGGGGCGCTTGGAGGGCTTGGCGTCGTCGAAGGTCTCCGACGCGAGGATCGAGGCGCCGCCGATGCCGTCGCCGCCGGTCCGGGCGCCGTACAGGATGACCTTGTTGCCCGCGCCGGAGGCCTTGGCGAGGTGGATGTCCTCGTGCCGCATCACACCGATGGCACCGGCGTTGACCAGCGGGTTGCCCTGGTAGCAGGAGTCGAAGACGACCTCGCCGCCGATGTTGGGCAGGCCCAGGCAGTTGCCGTAGCCGCCGATGCCCGCCACCACGCCGGGCAGGACGCGCTTGGTGTCGGGGTGGTCCGCCGCGCCGAAGCGCAGGGGGTCGACCACCGCGACCGGGCGGGCGCCCATGGCGATGATGTCGCGGACGATGCCGCCGACGCCCGTGGCCGCGCCCTGGTAGGGCTCGACGTAGGAGGGGTGGTTGTGCGACTCGACCTTGAAGGTCACGGCGTAACCCTGGCCGACGTCCACCACGCCCGCGTTCTCGCCGATGCCGACGAGGAGGGCGTCGCTCTGGGGCGCCTTCTCGCCGAACTGGCGGAGGTGGACCTTGGAGGACTTGTACGAGCAGTGCTCGGACCACATGACCGAGTACATGGCGAGCTCGGCGCCGGTCGGGCGGCGGCCGAGGATCTCCACCACCCGCTCGTACTCGTCCTTCTTCAGGCCGAGTTCGGCCCAGGGCAGCTCGACGTCGGGGGTCGCGGCCGCGTGCTCGACCGTGTCCAGAGGCGTCCGGCTCATACGTTGACCAGCTTCTTGAGGATCGAGGTGAAGAACGGGAGCCCGTCGGTACGGCCCGTACCGACCAGCGGCTCCACGGCGTGCTCGGGGTGCGGCATGAGGCCCACGACGTTGCCGGCCTCGTTGGTGATGCCGGCGATGTCGTTGAGCGAGCCGTTGGGGTTGAAGTCGAGGTACCGGAAGGCCACCCGGCCCTCGGCCTCCAGCTTGTCCAGCGTGTACCGGTCGGCGACGTACCGGCCGTCCATGTTCTTCAGCGGGATGTGGATCTCCTGGCCGGCGCGGTAGTCGCTGGTCCAGGCCGTCTCCGCGTTCTCCACCCGCAGCTTCTGGTCGCGGCAGATGAAGTGGAGGTGGTCGTTGCCGAGCATCCCGCCCGGGAGGAGGTGGGCCTCGGTGAGGATCTGGAAGCCGTTGCAGATGCCGAGGACCGGAAGGCCGGCCTTCGCCTGCTCGATCACGGACTCCATCACCGGCGAGAACCGGGAGATGGCACCGGCGCGCAGATAGTCGCCGTAGGAGAAACCGCCGGGGAGGACCACGGCGTCGACCTGCTTGAGGTCCTTGTCCTTGTGCCACAGGGCGACCGGTTCGGCGCCCGCGAGGCGGATCGCGCGCTGGGCATCCTGATCGTCGAGGCTGCCCGGGAAAGTGACGACGCCAATACGAGCGGTCACTTGGCCGCCTCCGCCACTTCTTCGACCTTGACGGTGAAGTCCTCGATCACGGTGTTGGCGAGGAAGGATTCCGCAAGCTCGTGGATGCGGGCGAGCGCGGCCTCGTCGACCGGCCCGTCAACTTCCAGTTCGAAACGCTTTCCCTGACGGACGTCCGAGATCCCTTCGAAACCCAGGCGCGGCAGCGCACGCTGGACCGCCTGGCCCTGGGGGTCGAGGATCTCCGGCTTGAGCATGACGTCGACTACGACGCGTGCCACTGGCACTCCCGGTGTGTGGTGCTGAGCAGGTTCCTTCAGACTACCCGCACAAAATTTCTACGCGGGTAGAGTTGTAGGAAACTACGTGAGGCGCATCACGATCGGGTGTCGAAGCCGTACCGCCGTGAAAAGTTCTGGGAAAGTTCCACAGTCCGCCCCGTTCGCCTATTGTCTTCGGACACGCGGACGGATTTAGTCGGGCTTCACTTTGCATTGCCGAGCACTGTACAAATGAATTGGCAATAGCCGATACTCGGCACGTCGTCGCCGGTGAGCTGTATCGACGTGCCGCACGAAGGGACCGATATTCGTGGCGCAAAAAGTCGTGGTCACGCTCTTTGACGACATCGACGGCTCGGAAGCGGCGGAAACGATCGCCTTCGGACTCGACGGCAAGTCGTACGAGATCGACCTGAACGAAACCAACGCCAAGAAACTGCGCAAGGCGCTCGCGCCCTACGTCGAGGCCGGCCGCAAGCGGTCGCGCTCCGGCAAGGCGTACAGGCAGACGGAGGTCGCCCCCGACCCGGCGGCCGTCCGCGCCTGGGCCCAGGCCAACAAGATGGACGTCCCCGCCCGCGGACGCATCCCCAAGAAGGTCTACGAGGCGTTCAGCGCCGCGCAGTGAGGCGCACCGGGCCGTGGAGCCGTACGGGCGGCCCGGCCGCAGGAGCCCGCGAAGGGGCAGTCCTCAGGGTCCGTCAGCGGACCCTGAGGGCCGTGCACTTGGGCATACCGGGCACCAGGGGAAGCCGACTTGCGCGACCCCCCCGTTGATCAGCTAATGTCTGGGACACGCCGAGGGGCGAGGCCGAAAGGGCGAAACCCCGAGGAGCGTGCGGGTGTAGTTCAGTAGCAGAACATCCCCCTTCCAGGGGGAAGGCGCAGTGTGCGATTCCTGTCACCCGCTCCGGCACCGGTTGTCACGACCACTCTTGTGGATCAGGTAGGCTGGTGCTCGCACCGATCGGTGGGAGCCGGTCGGGAGCAGTGCGGACGTAGCTCAGTTGGTAGAGCGCAACCTTGCCAAGGTTGAGGTCGCGAGTTCGAGCCTCGTCGTCCGCTCGGGAGAAAGACCCCGGTCCACTGGACCGGGGTCTTTTCATTGTCCGTGATCCGCTCTGACATTTGTCATGCCGAGCGATGACACCGCGCACTGCCGACCCGGCCCGGCCGCCGGGACGCTGTCCTCATGCACTACGACGAACACGAACACGTGATTGAGGTCACCGACCTCAGGCGTGTCTACGGGGGCGGGTTCGAGGCCGTACGCGGAATCACCTTCTCCGTGGCACGCGGGGAGATCTTCGCGCTGCTCGGCACCAACGGCGCGGGCAAGACGTCGACGGTCGAACTGCTCGAAGGGCTCGCCTCGCCCGCCGGGGGCCGGATCCGGATCCTCGGCCACGACCCCTACCACGAGCGGGCCGCCGTACGGCCACGCACCGGCGTGATGCTCCAGGAGGGCGGCTTCCCGGCCGAGCTGACCGTCGCCGAGACCGCCCGGATGTGGGCCGGGTGCACGAGCGGGGCCCGGCCGGAGGCGGAGGTGCTGGGCCTGGTGGGGCTGAGCGGGCGGACCGGCGTCCGGGTCAAGCAGCTCTCCGGCGGGGAGCGGCGCCGGCTCGACCTGGCGCTCGCCCTGCTCGGCGACCCCGAGGTGCTCTTCCTCGACGAGCCGACGACCGGGCTCGACGCGGAAGGCCGCCGGGACACCTGGGAGTTGGTGCGTGCCCTGCGCGACGCGGGCACGACCGTGCTGCTCACCACGCACTACCTGGAGGAGGCCGAAGGGCTCGCCGACCGGCTCGCCATCCTCCACGCGGGACGGATCGCCGCCGCCGGAACCCCGGCCGAGGTCACCGCGGGCCGCCCCTCCCGCCTCTCGTTCGAGCTTCCCGACGGCTACTTCCTCGGGGATCTGCCGCCGCTGGCCGACCTCGGCGTCTGCGCGCACGAGAGCGACGGCAGGGTCGTACGGCTGCGCACCACCCAGCTCCAGCGGACCGCGACCGCCGTACTGACCTGGGCCGACCGCGCCGGGGTCGAACTGCGCGGCCTGGACGTGCGCTCGGCCTCGCTGGAGGAGGCGTTTCTGGGAATCGCACGGGAGCGGGAACGGGAGGCGGCGGCATGAGCGGGAGCTGGGTGCGGGCGCGGGGACGTGGTGGCGCGGGGGGACGCGGTGTGCGTACGGCCGGAATCGAGGGGAGTGATGTGGGCGGTGTTCGTGTGCGGGGGAGGTACGGGGTGGCCGGGCGGCGGCTGGGGGCCCTGGGGCGGGCGGAACTCGCGCTGCTCGGACGTAACCGGGGGGTCGTGTTCACCGCGCTGTTCGTGCCGCTCGTCCTGCCGTTCAGCCTGCGGCCGGCGCTCGACCAGGCCGCTCTGAAGAAGCAGGGGCTGAGCCTCGGCACGACCACGCTGACGGCCGCGATCGGCTTCACCTTTCTCTTCGCCGTCTACACCTCCCTGGTGAACACCTACGTCGCCCGCCGCGAGGAACTCGTCCTCAAGCGGCTGCGCACCGGCGAGCTCTCCGACGCCGAGATCCTCACCGGCAGCGCGCTGCCCGCGGTCGGCATCGGACTCGCCCAGGCGCTGCTGCTGTGCGCGGGGTGCGCGGTGCTGCTGCACACCGGCGCGCCCAGGGCGCCGTACCTCCTCCTGCCGGGTCTGCTGGCCGGGCTCGTGGTCGGCGCCGGGCTCGCCGCGCTGACCGCGTCCTTCACCCGGACCGTGGAGAGCGGCCAGGTCACCGCGCTGCCGCTGGTGTTCGTGTCGATGCTCGGTTCCGGGATCACGTTCCCGACCGAGGTCATGCCCAAGGGGCTCGCCTCCGTCTGCGACCTGCTGCCGCTGTCCCCGGCGATCCGGCTCGTACGGGGCGGCTGGACCGGGCAGTTGAGCGTGCACGACACCCTGGGCGCCCTGGCGACCGCCCTGGCCTGGACGATCCTCGCGGTGTTTGCTGTACGGCGGTGGTTCCGCTGGGAACCACGGCGCTGAGGAACGGGGGACGCGCGGATGACGGGGCGCATACGGCGCTGGCAGCAGCGGCACTGGGGCGCGCGCGGCAAAGCCGAGCGGGTCGAGCTGTTCAGCGTCGTCAGCTGGTACTGCACGGTCTGGTTCATCCTGTGCTGCTGGCTGCTGCTGCCGCTGCCCGGCGGTCTCGCCCACCGGCCGGTGGCTCTCGTCCTCGGTGGCCTCCTCGTCCTCGTCGGGGTCCTGCAGTGCGCGTTCTCGAACCGGCTCACCCGGACCGCTCTCGACCACTACCTGGGGCGCGCCGCGCTGCCCGCCGGCACGCACCGCACTCCGGCCGTCCTGCTGGGGCTGGCGCTGGCACTGATCGTGGCGCTGGCCGGGCTGGACGCGGCGACGCCGACGGCCGTCCGGTTCGCCATCGGTGGCTGCCTGCTGCCGTTCGCACTGCTCTACGGCATCACGGTCCCGGTGCGGGTGTTCCTGCGCGGGTCGGCGGTGCTGACGGTCCTGCTCACGGGGGCCGTCGGGCTCGCCGACCACGACAGTGTGGGCCTGGTGGCGACCGCCGTGATCACCGCCTTCCAGGCGGTCTTCGCGCTGCTCGCCGGCCGGTGCGGCGCCTGGACGCTGGCCGTCCTGTGGGAGGCGGAGCGCGCCCGCGAGGTGGAGGCCCGGCTCGCCGTCGCCGAGGAGCGGCTGCGGTTCGGGCGGGATCTGCACGACGTGCTGGGGCGGAACCTGTCCGTGATCTCTCTCAAGAGCGAGCTGGCCGTCCAACTGGCCCGGCGGGGGCGGCCGGAGGCCGTGGAACAGATGATCGAGGTGCAGCGCATCGCACAGGACTCCCAACGGGAGGTACGAGCCGTCGTGCGCGGCTACCGGAAGGCCGACCTCGGGGTTGAACTCGCCGGAGCGAAGGGTGTGTTGACGGCCGCCGGGATCGACTGCGAGGTCCGCGCGGAGCCGGCGGGGCTGCCCGGCGACGTGCAGTCCGCCCTCGGCTGGGTGGTGCGCGAGGCGACGACCAACGTGCTGCGGCACGGGGATGCCGGACGCTGCACGCTGTGCCTGGGGGTGTCGGAGGGGCGCGTGGTGCTGACGGTGGAGAACGACGGGCTGGCCGGAGCCCCCGACGGGGGTGGGGGTTCCGGGCTCGCCGGGCTGCGGGAACGGCTCGCGGTCCTCGGCGGCACCCTGGAGGCCGGGGCGGTCGACGGGGGCCGGTTCCGGGTGGTGGCAGAGGTGCCGTTGGACAAGAAAGTGAGTGAAGTCACGTCATGAGCACACCGGTACGGCTGTTGCTCGCCGACGACGAGCATCTGATCCGGGGCGCTCTGGCCGCGCTGCTGTCGCTGGAGGACGATCTCCTTGTCGTCGCGGAGGCGGCCAGCGGACCCGAGGCGCTGGCGATGGCGCGGGCCCATGAACCCGATGTCGCGGTGCTGGATCTCCAGATGCCGGGCGCCGACGGTGTGAAGGTCGCCACATCCCTGCGCGCCGAACTGCCCGGCTGCCGGGTGCTGATCGTCACCGGGCACGGGCGGCCCGGCCATCTGAAACGGGCGCTCGCGGCCGGTGTGCGCGGGTTCGTCCCGAAGACGGTCAGCGCCCAGCGGCTCGCCGAGATCATTCGGACCGTGCACGCCGGAAACCGTTATGTGGACCCGGAGTTGGCCGCCGACGCGATCGCCGCCGGGGACTCCCCGCTGACCGCGCGGGAGGCCGAGGTGCTGGAGCTGGCCGCCGACGGCGCGCCGGTCACGGAGATCGCCGAGCGGGCCGGGCTGTCCCCGGGGACCGTGCGCAACTACCTCTCCTCGGCCGTCACGAAGCTCGGCGCCGAAAACCGTCATGCGGCAGTGCGTCTCGCACGCGGGCGAGGTTGGGTATAGTTGCTCTCGCGCCACGGCGCAACGCGGACGTAGCTCAGTTGGTAGAGCGCAACCTTGCCAAGGTTGAGGTCGCGAGTTCGAGCCTCGTCGTCCGCTCGGGAAAAAGACCCCGGTCCACTGGACCGGGGTCTTTTCGTACCCCAGGTACCCCCGGCGTACCCCGGCCCGGTGGGCCGGGGCGACAGGCCCTAGTCCCAGCGCATGCCCGTCAGCCGCTCGTACGCCTCCACGTACTTCTGCCGGGTCGCCTCCACCACCTTCTGCGGCAGCGGCGGCGGGGGCTGCTCGCTCTTGCGGTCCCAGCCGGACTCGGCGGAGGTCAGCCAGTTCCGGACGAACTGCTTGTCGTACGACGGCTGGGCGCGGCCCGGCTGCCACTGGTCGGCCGGCCAGAAGCGTGAGGAGTCGGGGGTGAGGACCTCGTCGGCGAGGACCAGCGTGTCGCCGTCGAAGCCGAACTCGAACTTGGTGTCCGCCAGGATGATCCCCCGGTCACGGGCGATGTCCCGGGCCCTGGAGTACACGGCGAGGGTGGCCTGGCGCAGCTGGGCGGCGGTGTCGGCGCCGACCTGGCGGGCGACCTCCTCGTAGGAGACGTTCTCGTCGTGCTCCCCGACCTCGGCCTTGGTGGCCGGGGTGAAGATCGGGGCGGGGAGTTCGGAGCCGTCGACGAGGCCTTCGGGGAGGGCGAGGCCGCAGACCGTACGGGAGTCGTTGTACTCGAGCAGGCCCGAGCCGGTGAGGTAGCCGCGGGCCACGCACTCGACCGGGACCATCTTCAGGGACTTGCACACCAGGGTGCGGCCCGCCCAGTCGGCGGGGGCGCCCTCGGGCAGCTCCGTGCTGATCACGTGGTGGGGGGCCAGGTCGCGCAGCTGGTCGAACCACCACAGCGAGAGCTGGGTGAGGACGCGGCCCTTGTCGGGGATCTCGGTGGGCAGCACCCAGTCGTAGGCGGACATGCGGTCGCTGGCGACCATCACGAGGTCGCCCGCCTCGTTCTGGTACAGCTCGCGCACCTTTCCGGTGTGCAGGTGCACCAGGCCCGGAACCTGGATCGGCTCGGGCTTTTCTACGAATCCGGACACGGTTCCTCCCCGTGGTTCTGTCCAATGCCTCGATTCTCCCTTATGGGGGTGATGGGTTTCGGCCAGGGGGTCGTGTCGTTCCTGGTGATCAGTCGCGTTTGCAGATGCGGTCCAGGAGGTTCGCCGTGGCGCGCTGGATGCGGGGGTCCACATGGCCGGGGCGGTCGAGGGCCGGGGACCAGGCGAAGGTGCCGGAGGCGAACACCCAGGCGCCGGAGGGGGCGCGGTACAGGGACGTCTCCTGGTGGCGCAGGACGCCGTCGTTGTCGGTGTAAGGGGAGTGGGCGAGCAGGATGCGCTCCTCGTGCGCGGGCAGCGGGGTGCGCGGGAAGTACCGGTCGGCCTCGCCGGCGACCAGGCCCTCGATCTCGTCGCCCTCGTGCGCGCCCGTCGCCTCCCACAGCCAGTGCCCGGCGTTGCGGACGACCAGCGGGTGCGGTTCGGGCACCCGGCCCGCGTACTGGATGCCGACCAGTTGCTGCTCGGGCCGGTCGATCTCCCGCCACAACACCGGCTTCCCCGGCCCCTTGCGTTTGCGGCAGGTCAGCAGCCGGTCCGGCACGCCGGACGGGGACGGGCCCAGCTCCACCTGCCAGTACATGGTGTTGGCGGAGAGGAAGACCAGCGAGGTCCCCCGGTCGCGGGCGTCCTCCACGGCCCGGCGCATCGGCACCGACCAGTACTCGTCGTGCCCGGGGAAGACCAGGCCCCGGTAGCGCCCGGGATCGACGCGGCCGGCGTGCAGATCGCGGGCGTCGGCGTAGGCGAGGTGGTAGCCGTAGCGCTCGGCCCAGCGGATGAAGTCGTAGGCGTGACCGACGTGCAGGGGCAGGCCCGCCCCGGCGTACGGCCGGTCGAAGGAGACCGTGGTCGCCGCGTCGGCCTCGCCGAGCAGCCGGCCCTGGTCGTCCCACGCGTGGTAGAGGCTGGCGCCGGTGCGGCCGTCCTCCGGGTAGAGGTTGTACGCCTGCCAGGTGATGTCCGGCAGCAGCAGGAGCAGGTCGGCGGGGTGGTCGTCGCGGACCGTGAACGGCACGTGGGAGCGGTGGCCGTCGGCGGTGGTGAGGACGGCCACATAGGCGCCGATGGGCCACTGGGCGGGCACCTGGAGGCGCCAGGACAGCCACCAGTGGTGGCAGGAGACCGTGCGGTCGGCGGCCAGCGGCGGGGGCTGGACGATGCCGGACAGGCGCGGGCTGGTGGTGATCTTCGCGGCGCCGTCGCCGCCGTAGTGGCCGATCCGGTAGATGTCGACGCTGAACTCCTGGGGCGGGTCGACCGTGATGTGGAAGTCGATCGCCTCGCCGGGCGTCACCGCACCGGTCGCGGTGAAGCCCTTGATCTGGCGGTGCACGTCGTCGGCCGAGCGGGGTCCGGGCACGCGCGGCGCGGAACCGACCCCCTTGAGCGGCTGCGGGCTCGGGTCGACGTACCAGGGCACGACATGACCGGTGTCGTCGAAGTAGGTCTCACTGCCGCGCAGCCAGGGCACGGGGCCCTGGCCGAAGGGGTCCGTGACGGCGTGCGCGAGCGCTCCGGACTCCCAGCGGCGGATGTGGTCCGAGGCCATGGTCGCTCCCCTCCCTCGTGCCCCCCGTGTGGTCCTGTCTCGGTGGTGCTCGGTGTGCTCGGTGTGCTCGGCGCTGCGCGCGGTCCTCGGCGTCCTCGGCCGTGCTGTCGTATGTCGCACGCCCTTGCCAGGTGCTTGGTCGCTCCCAGCACATCACATAACGCACGGGCTCGGTCACTAGTCGTTGCGAATTGACCTGAAGTGGAAGACAGAGCTCCCGTTCCGGGCGGTCCTCAGACGAGCCGTACGGGCTTCTCGGGCCGTATTCCGGACGCGGCCAGCCAGTCGCGCAGCGGGCCCGGGTCTCCCTCCTCGATCAGGCTGAGGACCTTGGGCGTGAGGTCGGTGGCCCGCTCGCCGCCGAGGAGCAGGGCGGGGCCGTCCAGCCAGTCCAGGGCGGGGACCGCGCCGGCCGTGTCCATGGCCGCGCAGCACACCATCGCCGTGACGTGATCGGTGAGCAGGTCGCGGGCGGTGCGTGGGGGTTGCAGCGGGAAGAGGGGCAGGCCGCCGTCGTCCCACAGGGCGTGGTCGGGGGTGGCGCCGGTGGCGGTCGCGCCGGTCCTCGGGGCGTCGGCCTCCTCACGGGCGAGGGCGGCGCTCAGGCCTGCGGCGAGGGTGGCGCTGCGCTCGGTGCCGGGGTCGTCCGCCGCCGGTTCCGCCTCGGCTTCGCGGGTCGCCTGCGGCGCTCCGGCGTGAGAAGCGTCCGCCTCGGCTTCGCCTTCGGCGGGGATTTCGTCGCCACCCGCACCACCCGTGACGCTCTCGTCGTCGGGTACGGGTGGCCCCTGTGGGGCGTCCTCGCCGTCGGCGGCCTGCGGGGTGGGGGCGGGGGCGTGCGGTATCGCTGCTCGGGTGTCCGGCTCCGTGAGGTGGTCCAGGACGCGGGCCAGGGTGGGGCCGCCGGGGTCGGGGGTCGTGGGGTCGAGGGAGGGGCGGACGCCCAGGGAGTCCAGGACTCTGTGCAGGCGGGCCGCGGAGGCGCGCCAGGTGCGGTCCACGACCTCCTCCGGATACGCCTGCCAGTCCACCGGCGCCCAGTCCGGGCCGCGCTCCGCGGGACCGCCGTGGAACAGGCGGGCGGCGAGGAGGGACGCGGCCTCGTCGACGGCGCCCGGCTCCTCCAGCAGATCGCACGCGGGCCGCTCGCCGAGCCGGGAGGTGAAGCCCTCTGCCAGGCGGTCACGCCGGGACAGCTCGGTGAGGGCCGCCACCACGCCCGCGTCCAGCCGCGAGGGCCAGCGGCCCATGCGCCAGGCGGGCAGCGCGACCCTGGTCAGCAGCCGGTCCCAGCCCGCGTAGGCGAGGCCCACCTGCTCCTGGGCGACGATCCGCAGGCCGTAGTCGACGGCCTGGGCCCGCTCGGCCGCCGCAGCCGCGACCCCGCGCTCCATCTGCGTCGCGTGCTCCCGGCAGCCGCGCAGCAGCAGCCGGGCCACCCAGCCGAGGGCGCCGCACACGCCACGGGTGAGCGGGCAGCGGCCCGGTGTCGAGGCGACCGCGACCGCCGCGTCCAGGCCGCGCACGAAGCGCCGGGCGGCCGCTATGTCCGGGTGCGCCGAAGGGCCCGTACCGGCGATGACCGGGGCGAGGACCGCGCGCAGCTCGCCGACCCGCATCCACCACAGGAACGGGGAGCCGATGACGAGCACCGGCGCGGCGGGTGCGCGGCGGCGGCCCGGACCCGCCAGCTCGTCCTCGCCGGGGGCGGGGCGCGGGGGCGGGCCGTGCGCCGAGTGCGTACGGTCCTCCAGCCAGCTGTCGCAGTCCGGGGTGAGCGCTATGGCCGAGGGAGCCGGCACGTCCAGCCGGTCGGCGAGGTCGCGCACCATCCGGTACAGGTCCGGGGCGGACTTCTCCGGGACCGGCACCGTCGGGCTGACGGCGGGGCGGGCCCGGGCCACGACCAGGGCGATGCCGGCGGCGGCCAGCAGCACCAGCACGGCGAGCACGCCCACGACCCAGCGGGTCACGTCCCAGCCCCGGCCGACGAAGTGGCCGGTGGAGCCGCCGGTCAACAGGATCACCTCGGCGGCCGCGGGGAGCAGGGCCACGCCCAGCGCCCGGCCCCGGACCCGCAGTACGGCGAGGGCCCGGGAGCGCGCGGCCTGCGCGCCCATCTCCGCACCGATTCCGGTCACGTCCCGCTCTCACCCCCTCGCTGCCGATGCCGTGCTGTCCTGGTGGTGCTCACTCCCCCACTGTGGCACCCGCCACTGACAACGCAATGCCGGTGGGCCAAGTGCCGGAACGCTTGCGCGGCACCCTAGTTGGGGCCCCGGCCCACGTCAGCCGTATGGCCGATTGCTCACTCGATGGAATGGCTTTGGTCAGAGGTGGGTGACAGACAGCAAAGATCAGGCCCCGGATCAGGGGATCCGGGGCCTGTTGTCAGCAGGTGGGCGGGTCAGGCGTTCGCCGCCTGGGCCGCCGCCTTCGCGGCGATGTCGGTGCGGTGCTGGGCGCCGTCCAGACGGATCCGGCCCACCGCCCGGTACGCCCGCTCGCGCGCCTCGGTCAGGTCCTTGCCGGTGGCGGTGACGGACAGCACGCGGCCGCCCGCGCTGACGACGGCGTCGCCCTCCCGCCTGGTCCCGGCGTGCAGCACGTACGCGTGCGGGGCGTCCTGGGCGGCCACCTCGTCCAGACCGGTGATCGGGTCGCCGGTGCGGGGAGTGGCGGGGTAGTTGTGCGAGGCGACGACGACCGTGACGGCCGCGTCCTCGCTCCAGCGCGCGGGCGGCAGATCGGCGAGGTTGCCGGTGGCGGCGGCCATCAGGAGGCCGGCCAGCGGGGTCTTCAGCCGGGCCAGCACGACCTGGGTCTCGGGGTCGCCGAAGCGGGCGTTGAACTCGATCACCCGGACGCCGCGGCTGGTGATCGCCAGGCCCGCGTAGAGCAGACCGGAGAAGGGGGTGCCGCGACGGCGCAGCTCGTCCACGGTCGGCTGGAGAACCGTCTCCAGTACCTCGTCGACCAGCTTCGGCTCGGCCCACGGCAGCGGCGAGTACGCACCCATGCCGCCGGTGTTCGGACCCTCGTCGCCGTCCAGGGCGCGCTTGAAGTCCTGGGCGGGCTGGAGCGGTACGACCGTCTCCCCGTCGGTGATCGCGAAGAGGGACACCTCGGGGCCGTCGAGGAACTCCTCGATGACCACGCGGTCGCACGCGGCGGCGTGGGCCCTGGCGGCCTCCAGGTCGCCGGTGACGACGACGCCCTTGCCGGCGGCGAGGCCGTCGTCCTTGACGACGTAGGGGGCGCCGAAGGCGTCCAGCGCCTCGGCGACCTCCTCGGCCGTCGTGCACACGTAGGAGCGGGCGGTCGGTACCCCGGCCGCCGCCATGACGTCCTTGGCGAAGGCCTTGGAGCCCTCCAGCTGCGCGGCCTCCTTGGACGGGCCGAACACCGGGATGCCCGCCGCGCGGACGGCGTCGGCCACACCGGCGACCAGCGGGGCCTCCGGGCCGACGACGACCAGGTCGGCACCGAGGCCGACGGCCAGCTCGGCGACCGCCTCGCCGTCGAGCGCGTCGACCGGGTGCAGCTCGGCGGCCTCGGCGATGCCGGCGTTGCCGGGGGCGCAGTGCAGCGCGGTGACGTCGGGGTCGAGGGACAGGGAGCGGCACAGGGCGTGTTCGCGGGCGCCGCTGCCGATGACGAGGACCTTCACGGGGGTCAGCCTAATGGCAAGGTTGCCGAAGACCGGGGGGCGGGTTTGTTGGGGTTTCCTCCAAAGGGGGCCCTGGGGTGCGCCCGGCATGGAGTTCGGGGGTGTCCGGGAGCGCCCTACTCGTTCGAGAACTCCTCCACCACCGTCGCCCCGAGCTCCCGCACGATCAGTTCGTGGCCGGACAGGGCCGACTCGTCCAGGTCCGGGTCGTCGTCCTCGGGGATGTCGTCCTCGGGGGCGACCGGGGGCGGCTCGGGCGCGGCGGCGGGCCGGGGCGCGGAGGTGGGCGCGGCGGGCCCTGCCCCGGGACCGGACTGCGGGGGTGCGGGCGCCTGCGGGGCGGGCTGCGGAGCGGCGGGGCGGGGGGCGGCCGGGGCGCCGTACCCTCCGCCGCCTCCGGCGGGCGAGGGCGCCGAACCTCCGCCGGACGGGTCGACGACCGCCTCGATCTTCCACTGCACGCTGAACTGCTCGGCCAGCGCCGCCCGCAGCACGTCCTCGCTGCCGCTGCCGGCGAAGTTGTCACGGGCGCCGGCGTTGACGAAGCCGAGCTGGAGGGTGGTGCCGTCGAAGCCTGTGACCTGCGCGTTCTGGCTGAGCAGGATCCAGGTGAAGCGGCGGCGGTTCTTGACGGCCTCCAGGATGTTCGGCCACAGCACGCGGGGGTCGAGGCCGCCGGCGGGGGCGGCCGTGGGCGGTGCCGCGGCTGCGGGGGACGCCGCAGCCGCGGGGGGTGCCGGCGGCTGTTGCTGGGCCGGGGCGCGGTCGGGGGCCTGACCCTGGGGCGCGCCACCCGACGGTGCCGCCGCCGTGGGCCAGCCGCCGGGGCGTCGGCCGCTACCGGCGGCAGCGGCGGTGGGCCAGGCGCCGGGAGCGGCGGGGGCCGGGGTGGAAGGACCGGCGGGGGCGCCGGAAGGCGGCACCTGGGCCTGGGCGGCGGCAGGCGCGGGGGCGGGGGCGGCCGGAGTGGCAGCAGCTGCCGGAGCCGGTGCGGGGGCCGTGGGCGCGGGGGCGGGCGTAGGCACGGGGGCGGGGGCGGGCGTGGGCACGGGGGCCGCCGGGCCACCGACGCCGGGACCACCGGCACCCGGGCCGTTGGCGGCAGGACCACCGGCACCCGGGCCGTTGGGGGCTCGTACGGCCGCGCGGGCCGCCGCCGGGCCGCCGCCGGGCGGTACGGAGGCGGCGGCAGGCGGCATGGGGGCGCCGCCGTGGGCCTCCGGCCCGGGGACGTAGCCCATGGCGGGCGCGCCGGCGCCGCCCGAGAACTGGACGCCGCGCTCGAGACGGTCGAGGCGGGCCATCACGGACCGCTCGTCGCCGTAGGCGGCGGGGAGCAGCACGCGGGCGCAGATCAGTTCCAGCTGGAGGCGGGGCGAGGTGGCTCCGCGCATCTCCGTCAGGCCCGTGTTGACGAGGTCGGCGGCACGGCTCAGCTCGGCGGCGCCGAAGGTGGAGGCCTGGGCCTGCATGCGCTCCAGGACGTCGGCCGGGGCGTCGAACAGCCCCTTCTCCACGGCGTCCGGCACGGCGGCGAGGATCACCAGGTCGCGGAGTCGCTCCAGCAGGTCGGCGACGAAGCGGCGGGGGTCGTTGCCGCCCTCGATGACACGGTCGACGACCTCGAAGGCGGCGGACCCGTCACCGGTGACGAAGGCCTCGACGACGGAGTCGAGAAGAGAGCCGTCGGTGTAGCCGAGGAGGGAGGTGGCCATGGCATACGTCACACCGTCCGCTCCGGCACCGGCGAGGAGCTGGTCCATGACGGACATGGAGTCACGCACGGAGCCCGCTCCGGCGCGCACGACGAGGGGCAGCACGCCGTCCTCGACCGGGATCTCCTCCTTCTGGCACACCTCGGCGAGGTAGTCCCGCAGGGTGCCGGGCGGCACGAGCCGGAAGGGGTAGTGATGGGTGCGCGACCGGATGGTGCCGATGACCTTCTCGGGCTCGGTGGTCGCGAAGATGAACTTGAGGTGCTCCGGCGGCTCCTCGACGACCTTCAGCAGCGCGTTGAAGCCGGCCGACGTGACCATGTGGGCCTCGTCGATGATGTAGATCTTGTACCGGCTGCTCGCGGGGCCGAAGAAGGCCTTCTCGCGCAGCTCACGGGCGTCGTCCACACCACCGTGAGAGGCCGCGTCGATCTCGATGACGTCGATCGAGCCGGGGCCGTTCCTGGCGAGGTCCCGGCACGACTGGCACTCGCCGCACGGCGTCGGAGTGGGACCTTGCTCACAGTTCAGACAGCGGGCGAGGATCCGCGCGCTGGTCGTCTTGCCGCAGCCGCGCGGACCGCTGAACAGATACGCGTGGTTGACCCGGTTGTTCCGCAGCGCCTGCTGCAGCGGGTCGGTGACATGCTCCTGCCCGATGACCTCGGCAAAGGTCTCCGGGCGATAGCGGCGGTACAGCGCGAGAGACGACACGCATACGAGGTTAATGGCGCCCACTGACAACCTGCCCCGCCGCAGAACCCGGACCGCGGACCTCGGATGCCGGTCCCGGAACGCAAGGGCCCCCCACGCACCCGCCAGAGCCGACCTACCCTTGCTGCCTTCCGGCCCTGGGGGAGTTCAGTCAGATAGCGCCACGTGAGGGGCTGCGCCCCACAGTACCCGATCGCGGCCCGCGGGCTGTACCCGACGGGGGCCTGCGGGAACGGGTTCGCGAGCACTCCCCTCGGTCATGTAATGTTTCCGGCGGAGGATTCGCCTAGAGGCCTAGGGCGCACGCTTGGAAAGCGTGTTGGGGGCAACCCCTCACGAGTTCGAATCTCGTATCCTCCGCAGCCGCCTGAAGAGGCGAAGCGAGGGCCCCGACCAGATTCTGGTCGGGGCCCTCGTCGTTTGTGCCGCGAGCGGGCCGCAGTCGCGGACAGGTGTCCTGGAGGGGCGCCGAGGGGCTTCGTGACACACCGCACACTCTCGCGCCGCGCGCTGTCGCGGGACCAGGGGGCGAAGGCGTGCGTCGGTGGCCACCCTCGGCCCCACCGCACCGTCCGCGCAGAGCCCCTTGTCGGGGCGTCTGATCACCGAACTGGTCCCGACGGTCTGATCCTGGCGATCGTGCTGTCCCCGGCGACCCGCATCGGCTACACCGTCTACCCGCTCGTCCTGCTGACCCGGCCCCGCTTCGCCGCCGCCGCGCCGACCGTCCGGGCGCCGTACCGCCCGGCGGCGGAAGCCGCTCCGGCGGAGCTGGTCCGGCGGTTGCCCGCCGAGCCGGCGGCCCGACCTACCGCGTCACCCGCACCGGTGCCGACACCGTCACCTGGTCCAGTGCGGACACGCGGACCGTCGCCTTCATCGTCCAGGTGCCGGGCAGGGGGACGTCGAATGTGTCGCTGGACCAGTAGCCGCCGCGGTCGGTGACGCGGGTGTCGAGGGGGCCGAGGTGCTGGGCGGGCAGGGTGAGGGTGACGCGGAGTTCGGGAACCGTGGACAGGCCGCCGTCGGGGCCGTAGACCACCGCCTGGACGGAGGTGCGGCCGACGCGGCCCGGGTCCAAGGTGATCTGGACCTTGCCGTGGCCGCCGGGGGTGCCGACGTCGAAGGGGATCGTGGTGACGGAGGCCGTCGGGATGCCGCTCGTCGGTGTTCCGGTCCGCGCCGCCTCGGTGGCCGCGCGGCCGGGCACGGTGCTCGTCAGCAGGGTCGTCAGGGCCAGCACCACCACCCCGACGGCCGCCTCCGCCAGCACCGAGCGACGCAGGGTGTGGAAGGGCGGGGTGGGGCGCTCCGGGGGCGGCGGAGGCAGAGGAGGCCGCGGGCCCGGGGGGACCGTGACCGGTTCGGGCAGGCGGGCGACGGCTGAACGGGGTTCTCGGGCCAGGCGGGTCGTCCAGGCGCGGGAGCAGGCCGCCGCCAGGAGCAGCGCGGCGACCGCCGCGAGTTTGGCCAGCAGCGTGCGGCCGTACGTCGTGTCCGTGAGCGCCTGCCAGGAGCCGAGGCCGCGCCAGGACTGGTAGACGCCGGTCACCACCAGGACCGTCACCGAGGCGAAGGCCAGGCGGGAGAAGCGGGCCAGGGTGTCGGGGGAGGTGCGCCGCAGGGTGCGCAGGAGAGCCGTGAGGCCGCCCAGCCAGGCTCCCATGGCCAGCAGGTGGAGCGTGGCGGCGGTGACGGCCAGCGGGACCTGGATGCCCGCGGAGGCGTGCTCGGCCGCCGTCCAGGTCAGGGCGAGCGGCACGGACAGGACCGCGGCCACGGCGAGCGTCGTACGGCGCGCGAGCCTTCGGCGGCGGGCCCGCAGGAGCGCCATGCCGGCGGCGGCCAGGAGCAGCAGCGTCAGGCGGGTGAGCAGGAGGGCGCCGGGGCGGGTGGTGGCCGTGTGGGCGAGGGAACTCACGGAGAACGTGGGCGGGGTGCCCTCCTCGTAGGGCGCCCGGAGGAGGTACAGCGCCGTCGTGGCGGCGAGCAGGGTCCAGGCGGCGGCCTGCACCGGGGTGCGCAGCGGGGCCGCCGTCGGCGGGCGGCAGTACGCCACGAACGCCGCCGCGCCGAGGAGGACGGCCAGGGAGAGGTAGGCGAGGTAGCGGGCGATGTTGTAGAGGCCCGCCGTGACGGCGTTCTCCGCGTCGTCGGGCGCCGGGTTCGCGGCCGTCGCCGTGCGGGTGCCGACCGAGAAGGTGAGGGCGCCGGACACCGGGTGGCTGTCCGCGGACACCACGCGCCAGGCGACCGTGTAGGTGCCGGTGGCGAGCTTGGCCGGGAGCGCGACGCGGGCCGTGTCGGAGTGGCCGGGGGTGTGCTCGGCGGGGCCGGTGCGCAGCCGGTGGTCGGTGGGGTCGTAGACGCGGAAGGAGTCGGTGAGCAGGCCGACCGATTCGGTGAAGGTCAGGGTGACGTACCGGGGGGCCGTGCGCAGGAGGGTTCCGTCGGCGGGGTCGGTCGTGCGCAGGGCCGCGTGGGCCGACGCGGGGGCCGCCGTGCCGAGCAGGAGGAGCAGGAGCCCCGCGCACAGCAGGGTCAGCCGTCGTGGCCGCCTCCGGTGTCGCTCGCGCAGCAGCACCTCGTCCCCACCTCGTCCCCTCCGTCGCCGCATGCCCTCGTAGGACTACGTCTCGCACGCCTCACAGCTTGTCCTCCGTATGAGTACGCGGAGACCGGCCGGAGCGCTCACCTGGCCCGCCGAACCGGACCACCGCCGCCGCTCACCAGGTCGGCCGGGCCGAGATGCCGCCGTCGACGGTCAGGTCATGGCCGGTGATCCAGCTCGCGAGGGGTGAGGCCAGGAACACACAGGCGTCGGCCACGTCCTCCGGGCGGCCCAGCCGGCCGGTGGGGACGGCGGCCAGCCAGCGGCGTACGCCGTCCGGCCAGGCCTCCGCCAGGCCCTCCCGGTGGATGAGGCCGGGCGAGACGCTGTTGACCCGGATGCCGTCGGGCCCGTACTCCAGGGCCGCCGCGCGGGCGTGCATGACCACCGCCGCCTTGGCCGCGCCGTAGTGGGCGTGGCCGGGCGCGGGGTGGCCGGCCTCGATGGAGGCGATGTGGGTGATGGTGCCGCCGCCGTGAGCGCGCATGTGGGCGGCGGCTGCCTGGGTGCAGGCGAAGACGCTGGTGAGGTCGGTGTCGACGACCGCCCGCCACTCGGCGGCCGTCATGCCGGGCAGGGGCTGGACGGGCTGCACGGCCGCGTTGTTGACGAGGGCGGTGAGCCGGCCGCCGGACCAGTCCGTCGCCTCCCGGACCAGACGGTGGCAGGCGTCCTCGTCCGTCAGATCCGCCCGGAGTACGACGGCCTCGCCGCCCGACTCCCGGATCCTGGCCGCCACTTCGCCGGCCGCCTCCACCGCCGTACGGCAGTGGACGGCCACCGCCGCGCCCTCCTCGGCGAAGCGCAGCGCGATGGCGCGGCCGATGCCGCCGCCCGCGCCGGTCACCAGGGCGGTCTGTCCGGCGAGCAGGTTCAGCGGACCGCTGTTCATGGGCGGCACAGTTCCGCGATCCGGGCGGCCTCGGACGGATGACGCGCCGTCAGGTCGGCCGCGTTCCCGTGTTCGTAGTCCGCGTAGGTGAATCCGGGCGCCATCGTGCAGCCGAACAGCGTCCACGCGCCGCCCGGCGCCACCCGCGCGCCCATCCAGGTGCGGGCCGGCACGGTGAGCTGGACATGCTGGCCGGACAGCGGGGCGGGGCCGAGGACGGCGGTGCGGGTGGTGCCGTCGGGGGCGAGCAGCAGGAGGTCGAGAGGGTCGCCGAGGTAGAAGTGCCAGACCTCGTCGGTGGGCAGGCGGTGCAGGGCGCAGAAGTCGTCCGCGGTGAGCAGGGCGACGATGGCGGATCCCTCCGGCCGGCCGTCCGGGCGCTCGGGCCCCTCCCAGGTGCGCCGGAACAGTCCGCCCTCGCGGGGGATGGGTTCGAGGCCGTAGTGCGCGATCAGATCGTCCGGCGTCATCGTCATCCGGGGAAGGCTACCTCCCGGTCCAGGAAGGCGAGTTGGGCGTGCTTCTCCGGCAGGTACACGTCGGGGAGGTCCACCTCGGGCAGGACGACCGCGGGGCCACGCACGAAGCCCTGGCGTTCGAAGCGGGCGATCGCCCTGGTGTTGCGGACGTCCGGGTCGACCACGAGCCGGCGCCGGTCCAGGCCCCGCAGCGCGTAGGCCGTCATCACGGTCAGCAGGGCCGAGGTCCAGCCGGGGCGCGGACCGTCGGGGCCGGCCGGGCCGAGCAGGACGTGGACGCCGAGGTCGCCGGGGCGGACGTCGTAGCACGCGCCGACCCGGTCCGCGGCCGGTTCGTACGTCTGGAGCAGGGCCGCGGGCGCGCCGTCCCTGGTGACGAGGTGGGCGTGGTGGGTGTCGAGGCCGGCCATGTGGGCGTAGATCCCGGCGACCTGGTCCCGGGTGAGGCCGTTCATGCCCCAGTGGACGGCGCGTTCCTGGCTCACCCAGCCGTGCACGACGTCCGCGTCGGACGCCGGGTCGAGGGGGCGGATGCGGACAGTGCCGAAGCCGTCGACGTGCTGTTCGTGGAGGTCGGTCATGAGGTTCCCTCGGTGCGTTCCAGCAGGGTCAGCAGGGTCCAGTCGGTGACGACGGGGACGAGTTCCCCCTTGAGCCACAGGGGGAGTTGGTCGTGGTGGTGGGGTGCGCCGGGGACGCCGTCGGCGCCGAAGGGGACCACCCAGCCGCTGCCCGCGCGGTCGGCCAGGTCCCAGACGAACCGGGCGGCCGGGCCGCGGGCCGAACGGTCGGTGAGGCCGGGGACGGCGGAGGTGCACAGCACGCAGTCGTGGTCTCCCGCGAGCCCGGGTTCCGGTTCCTCCCGCCCGTCCGGGTACGGCAGTGCGCGCCAGGGGGCGAGGCGGTGGGTCGTGGACCAGGGGCCGTCCGGGGGTTCGGCGGCCACCTCCTCCAGGGCCGCGCGGACCGCGGCCGGGCGGTCGACGCCGTACAACTCCTCGGCGCGCAGCAGGTGTTCGAGGGCGTGGCCGATGCGCGGGCCGAGGGCCAGCCAGGGGAGCAGGACCTCCGGGTAGGCCGGGACCTCGGTGAGCGGGGCGAACACCGGGTGGGCGGCGAGCCGGCGTACGACCGCGCCGCGCAGTGCCGCGTAGGCGGCCGCGTCGGTGCTGTCGGCGTCCATGCGGCGGTTCCAGGCGAGCAGGCGGTCGCGCAGCGCGGCCGCGGCGGGGGTGAGGCCGTCGAGCGCGGCGAGGTGGTCGAGGAGAGGGGCGGCGGAGGCGAGGTGGGTGTCGGTGTGGATCGCCGGCATGCCGTCGGCGGTCCAGGTGCGGCGCGCGTCGAGGAGGGCGCGGATGCGGTCGGCGCGGTGCGGTGGGGCGAACTCGACGCCGAGCGGGGCGGCGGTGCCGCGCTGGTTGGCCATCACGGCGATGCCGTCCTCGACGGGGGCGTACGGCGTCCGGTGCCAGCCGTGCCAGTCGTGGCCGGGCTGCCAGGCGGGGACCGGCTGGAGCCGGTTGGCCTCCGCGCGGACCGGTACGCGGCCGGCGACGCGGTGGAGGGTGCCTCCGTGGGTGTCGGCGGCCTGTACGACGTTGACGGGCTCGGCCCAGGCGTCCAGCGCACGGTCGACGTCCCTCACCGTGCGGGCCCTCAGGAGGGGGAGGAGGGCGCTGAAGCCGAGGTCGGCCGTGACGCGGGGCGGGTGACGCAGAGCCAGGGCCGTCTTCGACGGTTCCGGGGTGAGCCCCGACTCCAGGCCCTCGGGGCCCCCGGCGATCACCGGGCCCCGGTCCGTCTCGACGATCTCGATCTCGACGGGCGGCTCTCCCGCGATCTCCACCGTCTCCGTGTGCCGCGTGGCCCGGTGCCAGTGGCCGTCCGGGCCGAGGGCCTGGACACCCGCGCCGGTGCGCCGCAGCCGTTCGCGGTACAGGTCCTGGTAGTCGGCCATGGCGTTGGTGATGGCCCAGGCGACCGTGCCGGTGTGCCCGAAGTGCGCGATGCCGGGGACACCGGGCACGGCCAGCCCGACGACGTCGAACTCGGGGCAGCAGAGGCGGATCTGCTGGTAGACGCCGGGGTCCTCGATGAAGCGGTGCGGGTCGCCGGCGATCAGGGCGTGCCCGGTGGCGGTACGGGCACCGGAGACGAGCCAGCCGTTGCTGCCGGCGGTGCCGGGGCCGTCCGTGGCGAACAGGCCGACGGCGCCGGGACCGAGGTGCCGTATCGCCTGCTCGCGCCAGAGCTTGGCCGGGAAGCCGGCGAACAGCAGGTGGGTGGCGAGCCAGACGCCGAGCGGGGTCCAGGGGTGCCAGGGGGTGGGGGCGAGACCGGTGCGGGCGAATTCGGGCGCCCGGCGGGCACCGGCCGGCAGGCCCTCGTTGACGCCGTCGACGTACGCCCGGACCCAGTCGGCCGTCTCCGTGTCCCGGCGTTCCAGCGCGGCGAAGCACCGGCGTGCCGTGTCCTCGAGGCGGGCCCGGCGGACGAGGACGTCCCAGGACAGGGCGCCGGCGCCGAGGAAGGCGGCCGAGGTGCCCCGGGAGCGATGGCCTTCGACCTCCAGCTGCCAGGCGCGGTCCAGCGCGGTGACCCGGCCCTGGGCGCGGGCCAGTTCGAGGGTGCTGGAGGCCCGTAGATGGGGGATGCCCCAGGCGTCGCGGTACGTCTCGGTGGTCACCCGGAATCCCTCTTTAGGTTAGCCTTGCCTAACTTTCCCGGAAGGGATCGTACGCGAGAGAGGGAGGCGCCGGCGGACCACCCCGGCTGCGGCGCGCCCGCCGCCGGGCGACCATCGACGCATGGACGTCACCCTGCACCTCGCCCAGGACCCCGACGCCGACGCGCTGCTCGGGCGGTCCGCGCTCGCCGCGCTCACCGGCATGCTGCTCGACCAGCAGGTCCCGATGGAGTGGGCGTTCAAGGGGCCCCGGACCATCGCCGACCGGCTCGGCGTCGCGGCCACCGGAGACCTCGACGCGCACGACATCGCCGCGATGGACCCCGAGGCCTTCGCCGCGCTGCTCGCCGAGAAGCCGGCCGTGCACCGTTACCCGGGCTCGATGGCCAAGCGCATCCAGCAGCTGTGCCAGTACCTCGTCGAGCACTACGACGGGGACGCGGAGGCGGTCTGGCGGGGCGTGCCGAGCGGTTCCGAGCTGCTGAAACGGCTCGAGGACCTGCCCGGGTTCGGCAAGCAGAAGGCCCAGATCTTCCTCGCGCTGCTCGGCAAGCAGCTCGGCGTCACGCCGACGGGCTGGCGGGAGGCCGCGGGGGCGTACGGCGAGCGCGAGTCCTTCCGGTCGGTCGCCGACATCACCGGACCGGAGTCGCTGGCGAAGGTGCGGGCGCACAAACAGGAGATGAAGGCTGCGGCCAAGGCCGCGAAGGGGGCGTGAAGCAGGGGCGGTTCACCCGACCGGCCCTCCCCGATGGCCCGCCCACCCCCGGCGTTCACAGCATGGACCATGACCGAGGCACCGAACAGCGGTCCGGAGTGGGGCCGTGAGTACGACGACCGGAACGTGCACGCGGCCGCGCCACCCGGCGACCGGCGTGAGCCCGAGCCGCCGTTCGAGGGGCCCCTGCACGCGCTGTCCCGGGCCGCCTGGCAGGTGGTGCTGGTCACCGGGATCGCCTCGCTGATCCTCGGCATCCTGGTGCTCGTCTGGCCCGGCGCCTCCCTGCTCGCCGCCGGCGTCCTGTTCGGGATCTACCTGGTGATCAGCGGCATCTTCCAGCTGGTCGCCGCGTTCGGTACGCACCGGGCGACCTCGCTGCGCGTGCTGGCCTTCATCAGCGGCGCCCTGTCCATCATGCTCGGCCTGTTCTGCTTCCGCGGGCCGATGCAGTCGATCGTGCTGCTCGCCCTGTGGATCGGCATCGGGTGGCTGATCCGTGGGATCACCCAGACCCTGGCCGCCCTGCACGACCCCCGGATGCCCGCCCGGGGCCGGCAGATCTTCCTCGGGGTCATCACCTTCATCGCCGGGATCGTGCTCATCGACTCGCCGTTCCGGTCGGTCGCCGTGCTGACCCTCGTGGCCGGCATCTGGCTGGTCGCGGTGGGCATCGGGGAGATCGTCACCGCGTTCGGCATCCGGGGCCGGGCCAAGGCCGTCCCCCACACGGTGTGAGCGGCGGCGTCAACCGCGCCCGGCGCCCGTACGCCGTGCGGGCGGATCTCCGCCCCGGCAGGCTGCACTCCCCACACGCCCCGGGGACAGACCCGAGGTGAGCAGGACCGCTCAGCCCTGTCGCCGAACTCCCGTCGTCCGCCCGGAGGGCGGGCCTCGCGCCCGCCGCGACGGGGGTGCCCCCGCGCGAGCCCGTCGCGGGGCGGGCAGGAGTCCGGCGACAGGGCCTGGTGTCCCCCGGAGCCGTACCTGGCTGCGGGTGCTCGTGCTGCTGCTCGCCTTCTGGGTGCCCGGCGCCCATGCGCAGGCCCAGGCGGCCCCCGCGCTGGGGGCGTCCGCCGAGGCCTTCGAGCACGATGTCTTCGACGCACTCCTACGGCCGCCCGCCCACGCCGTCCACCGGGCCGACGTACCCGAGCGTCCCGCACCCCTCCCCGACCCGGCACCCGCCGGGCCGCCGGTACGGCCCCGCCCCGGCACGCCACGGGTGCCGTACGCCCTGCCCCTGCTCCGCACGGTGGTCCTGCGCTGCTGACGGACCCGCGCCCCCGCGAAAGGCCGGTCACACGTCAGTCGGACACAAGGAGCAGCACAGCCATGCCCATGGATCCCTACGCCGTCCTGCGCGCCCTGCTGCGCGCGGAGGCCCGGCGGGCGACGGCACCCCAGCCGGAACGGAAGAAGGAAGAACCGCAGCGGCCGCCCGAGGGCCGGGACGACCGCTGAACGGGCACCGGCGGGGGCGGGCCACCGCCTCCGCCGGACCGTGCCGCGCGTGCCGCGCCAGGCGTGCCCGGACCGTGTCGTGCGTGCCGGACGGGTCTCGGGAGGCCCCCGCGCTCAGCCGTACGGAGGAAATCCGCCGTGTCGATCGACTGGAGGGACCCGGTCCGGTCGGCGCCGGTGGCACCCCGTACCCGATAGCACTACTTGTAACCCATTTGCCGGATCTTTTCAGGCGTTGCACTCGGCCGCCATGGCTGCGCCCGGAAGGTCTTGACCGGTAGGCTTTCCGTGTGATCTTCAAGCGCATCGGAAACGGCCGGCCGTACCCCGACCACGGCCGGGAAAGCACCCGGCAGTGGGCGGACGTCGCGCCGCGCCCGGTCCGCCTCGATCAGCTCGTGACGACCAAGGGGCAGCTCGACCTGGAGACCCTCCTGGCCGAGGACTCGACGTTCTACGGCGACCTCTTCGCACACGTCGTGAAGTGGCAGGGCGACCTCTACCTGGAGGACGGGCTGCACCGCGCGGTCCGTGCCGCCCTCCAGCAGCGCCAGGTGCTGCACGCGCGCGTGCTCGAGCTCGACTGACCCGGCGCGACACGGCCCTTGACCCTTGACCCTTTCGGGTTCCGCTGAGCGGCATCGACTGATCATCTAATAGGCAGCGCCGCTCAGGCGCACTACGCTGCGCCCATGAGCATGCTCACTCCCCCTGGCATGGGCGGCCAGTACCGGATCACGGGGGACAAATACCCCCGGATGCGTCCGCCGCGCCGACGCGCCAGGCTCGTGGCCGCCGTGGTGGCATCCGTCGCCGTGCTCGGCCTGATCGGCTGGGGCACCCTGCAGCTCATCGACGTCTTCACCGGCGGCAGCAAGAAGACCACGACGGCCGGCACGAAGACCGGCTGCCACACCAAGGCCGATACGGCCGCACAGGTGAAGTCCCTGCCGAAGCCGGGCCAGATCACCGTGAACGTCTACAACGCCACCGCGCGCACCGGGCTGGCCAAGTCCACCGCCGACGAGCTGAAGAAGCGGGGCTTCCGCATCGGGTCCGTGGGCAACGCGCCCGGGGAGTACGACAAGAAGGTGAAGAGCGCCGGGATACTCCTCGGAGCGCCCTCCGCCCAGAACACCTCACTGGCCGTACTGGGGGCACAGCTCACCGGCGCCGAACAACGCGCCGACGCCCGCAAGGGCACCGACGTCGACCTCGTGCTCGGCGACGCCTTCAAGGGCCTGGAGAAGCCGGCGGCCGCGGAGCAGGCGCTGACCGAGCTGACCGCACCTGCACCGTCGGCAACCACCAAGAAGAGCTGCTGAGAAGGGCCCGCCCTACTCGGCGGCCCCGTAGAGCCGGTCCCCCGCGTCCCCCAGCCCCGGCACGATGTACCCGTGCTCGTTGAGGTGGTCGTCCACGGCCGCCGTGACCACCGTCACCGGCGTCCCCGCCAGCTCCCGCTCCATCAGCTCGACCCCCTCGGGGGCGGCGAGCAGCACGACGGCGGTCACGTCGTCGGCGCCGCGCTTGATCAGCTCCTGGATCGCCGCGACCAGGGTGCCCCCCGTGGCCAGCATCGGGTCCAGGACGTACACCTGGCGGCCCGAGAGGTCCTCCGGCATGCGCGAGGCGTAGGTGGAGGCCTGCAGCGTCTCCTCGTTGCGGATCATGCCCAGGAAGCCCACCTCGGCGGTCGGCAGCAGCCGCACCATGCCGTCCAGCATGCCGAGGCCGGCGCGCAGGATCGGCACGACCAGCGGGCGCGGGCGGGCGAGCTTGACGCCGGTGGTCTGCGCGACCGGCGTCCGGATGTCGACGGCCTCGGTGCGCACGTCCCGCGTGGCCTCGTAGGCGAGCAGGGTGACCAGTTCGTCGGCGAGCCGGCGGAAGGTCGCGGAGTCGGTGCGCTGGTCGCGCAGCGTGGTGAGCTTGTGAGCGACCAGGGGGTGGTCGACGACGTGGAGACGCATGCCCCCAACGGTACCTGCGCCCCGTACCGCCTCGCTCTGGCGTCAAACCGCCCGTCCGAGGGAAAGTGGGAGGGACGGACCGGGGTGGTGTGTGCGTGCCTGACCTGTCTGACCCGCCCGCCGGCGCGGGCGGTCCCGAGAAAGCCGGGCCCGGGGCACCGGAGACGGACGCCGAGCGGCGGCGCCGCCGCGCCCGGTTCCTGCGCGACCTCGCCGAGGCCCGCGCCCTGCGCGCCCGGGTCCAGCCGCGACGCGCCAAGGCCGCGCGACTGCGCCACGCGATGCGCATGCGGACGTTCCGCTGGTAGGGAGGAACCCCCATGAGCTCGGCACTGTAGGGAAGTTCTGGGTAAGGAAGATCCGCGCGCGGACCCGGATTTGCGCGGTGGGCGTGCGTGAGTCCCCGGAAAAGCCGCGTACGATCCGCAGGTGGCGGCAACGAACGCGCAAGACACAGGGAGCCGAAGACGTCCCCTGACGGCCATGTTTCTGCCACGATTCCGAGTGGGCGGGGCTCGGAGCCCAAGCCGCCTCCGCCCAAGTACCTCCGCCGGGGGGACCCCCAACCGGCACGCCTATGACCAGTGGGAGAGTCACGGTGTACTTCGCCGCACTGCTCGCGCGCACCGAAGACGGGTGGGAAGCGAGCGACACAGAGCTCGACGATGTGGAGACCCTGTCGGATCTTGCCGACCTGGCCCGGGAAGCCTCTCCCGAAGAGGACACGGTGCTCGTGCTGATCGAGCAGGAGGACGCGTGGTTCGGCGTGGTCCGCGTGGACGGTGAGGACGACCCTCGCATCTACGTCTCGGACGCGGCCGCCGCCCAGCGCAGCGCGTACGGCGAGCTGCTGCTCACCGACGAGCTGCTCGGCCGGGAGCCGGGTGCCGACGACGGCCCCGACCTGGACTCCCTCGACCTCGACGGCACGGAGGACGGCGAGTCCGAGTCCGACGAGGACGACGAGGAGGAGGGCGTCGCCGCCGACGCCGTTCCGCACAGCCCCGTGGGTGACAGCCAGATCCTCGACGACCTGGGCATCAGCGAGAAGGAGCTGCGCTCGCTGGACGCCGAGGACGCGCTGGGCGCGATCGCCGAGGCCCTGGGCGCCTCGGAGGTGCTGGAGACCGTCCGCTGAGCGTGCAGGAGCCGTCCGCCGCACCGGACCCGGTACGCGACCGCTGGCGGGCGTCGATGCGACTCGCCCTGGCCGAGGCCGAACGGGCCGTCCAGGGCGGCGACGTCCCCGTCGGCGCCGTCGTGCTGTCCCCGGACGGTACGACGGTGCTCGCCGTCGGGCACAACGAGCGCGAGGCCACCGGCGATCCCACGGCCCACGCGGAGGTCCTCGCGATCCGGCGGGCCGCCGCCCTGCTCGGGGAGTGGCGGCTGGCCGGCTGCACGCTCGTGGTCACCCTGGAACCGTGCACCATGTGCGCGGGCGCGATCGTCCAGTCCCGCCTCGACCGGGTCGTCTACGGCGCCCGGGACGAGAAGGCGGGCGCGGCGGGCTCGCTGTGGGACGTGATCCGCGACCGGCGGCTCAATCACCGTCCGGAGGTCGTCGAGGGCGTTCTCGAGGCGGAGTGCGCCCGCCTCCTCACCGGGTTCTTCCGGGACCGCTGAATACCGATTTCAGAGCACGACCCACCTTGCTGTAAGGTCTCCCTCGGTAGCGTGTCCGAGCGGCCGAAGGAGCTCGCCTCGAAAGCGAGTGTGGCGCAAGTCACCGAGGGTTCAAATCCCTCCGCTACCGCTCGAAGAAGGGCCCCGTCGAAAGACGGGGCCCTTTTCGTCGCAAGGGAGCCCTGTGCACGCCGTAAGGGACCCTTGACCACAGGGCGGGGCAAATGACCCCCGGTGGCGGGCCGTTGGTATCCAAAAAGGGCGTGAAGGTTACACTCGCGGCCGGCAGCAGGGGCGCACGGACAGGGGAGGCCGCGGTGGCGGTGAACGCCAAGAAGATCGCCGTATACGTGCTCGTGGTCTTCGCGCTGTACGTGATCATCACGGACCCGCCCAAGGCGGCCCACTACGTCCAGATAGTCTTCGAGGGCATATCGGACGCGGCCAAGGCCGTGGGTGACTTCATGACGTGGGTCGCCAACGGAGGAAAGAGCTGAGGTACATCCCATGATCCGCCACCTGGTCCTGCTGAAGCTCAACGAGGGCGTCGAGCGTGACGATCCGCGGGTCGTGGCGGGCGTGAAGGCCTTCGAGGCCCTCGGCGGCCAGATCGAGGAGCTGCGCTTCTGGGAGTGCGCCTGGAACATCAGCGACCGGCCGATCGCCTACGACTTCGCGATCAACTCGGCGGTCGAGGACACCGACGCCCTCAAGCGCTATCTGGAGCACCCGGCCCATCAGGCGGGCGTCGCGCTGTGGCGCGAGTTCGCCACGTGGGTGATCGCCGACTACGAATTCTGACCACTTCCGCCCGGAAGCCCCCCGCCGCAACGGCGGGGGGCTTTCATGCGTCTCAAGCCCCAACTTGTCGATGTTTGAACACAACACGGGGTTATCGGGTGCTTGCACACAGTGCACATGTCTTGTGATGCTATGACCGCTTTTGACCGATCATTGAGAGACGAAGAGGTGGCGTTGACCGTGTCGGCCAGTACTGCGCCGCCCCAGGAGGAGGCGGACGCCCCCGCCCCCGCTCCCGCCCCCGTGGCCCCCGAGAAGCGGCGCGGTGCCGACACCCGAGCCCTCACCCAGGTGCTCTTCGCCGAGCTGAAGCAGCTCACCCCGGGCACGCCGGAGCACCACCGGGTGCGCGGGGCGCTGATCGAGGCGAACCTCCCGCTCGTGCGCTACGCGGCCGCCCGCTTCCGCTCCCGCAACGAGCCGATGGAGGACGTGGTCCAGGTCGGCACCATCGGCCTGATCAACGCCATCGACCGGTTCGACCCGGACCGGGGCGTGCAGTTCCCGACCTTCGCCATGCCGACCGTGGTCGGCGAGATCAAGCGGTACTTCCGGGACAACGTCCGCACGGTCCACGTACCGCGCCGGCTGCACGAGCTGTGGGTACAGGTCAACAGCGCCACCGAGGACCTCACCACGCTCCACGGCCGCTCCCCCTCCACCGCCGAGATCGCCGAGCGGCTCAGGATCACCGAGGAGGAGGTGCTGAGCTGCATCGAGGCGGGACGCTCGTACCACGCCACCTCGCTGGAGGCCGCGCAGGAGGGCGACGGGCTGCCCGGCCTGCTGGACCGGATCGGCTACGACGACCCGGCCCTGGACGGCGTGGAGCACCGCGACCTGATCCGGCATCTGCTCGTCCAACTCCCCGAGCGCGAGCAGAGAATCCTGCTGCTGCGCTACTACAGCAATCTCACCCAGTCACAGATCAGCGCGGAACTCGGCGTCTCCCAGATGCACGTCTCCCGGCTCCTCGCCCGCAGCTTCCAGCGCCTGCGCTCGGCGAATCGAATCGACGCCTAGAAGCGCTCGAGGCGGAGCACAGCGGGCGCACGGAAGCACGCTCGGGATCACCACCTGCATCGCAAACCCGATCGATGCATCACCACGGCGGGCGAATCGCTCACCAGCGCAGATGCCGACAGTTGGGAACCTAAAAAGCGTCAGACCCCTTCTTTCCAGGGCCGATTCGCATCTCGCATGTCGACATGTCACTACAGCGTGTTGCCGACATGTGACATTCTGCGGGAGACGCGTTTGCCGGGCCTTCGGAGCCGGTATTCAGGTGAAGGCTGCGTTGCTCGAAAGGCCGCGCCGCCACGACCGTCCCGCGACCCAAAGGGGGTGGCATGTCCGCAGAACAGGGCAGCTCGAAGGTGCTGGCGCCCGCGACGAGCGAGGCAGCGCCCAAGGAGCTCGACGCTCTCGACGTCCTCGACGGCATCGAGGGCGTCACGGCCCTCGACGCCGTGCCGGCCCCGCCCGCCCCGGCGGCCGCCGACCTCCCGGCGCCCGCCGATCTCCCGGCCCCGCCGGCCTCGGGGGACATCGACACCCGCACCCTGTCCCGCTCCCTCTTCCTGCGGCTCGCCGCACTCGGCGAGGACAGTCCCGAGCGGGCCTACGTCCGGGACACCCTGATCGAGCTGAACCTGCCGCTGGTCCGCTACGCGGCCGCGCGCTTCCGCTCCCGCAACGAGCCGATGGAGGACATCGTCCAGGTCGGCACCATCGGCCTGATCAAGGCGATCGACCGCTTCGACTGCGAACGGGGCGTGGAGTTCCCGACGTTCGCGATGCCGACGGTGGTCGGCGAGATCAAGCGGTTCTTCCGGGACACGTCCTGGTCGGTGCGCGTCCCGCGCCGACTCCAGGAGCTCCGTCTGGCCCTCACCAAGGCCAGCGACGAGCTGTCCCAGAAGCTGGACCGCTCCCCGACGGTGACCGAGCTGGCCGCCGTGCTCGGCGTCTCCGAGGAGGACGTGGTCGACGGCCTCGCGGTCGGCAACGCCTACACCGCCTCCTCGCTGGACTCCCCGGCCCCCGAGGACGACGGCGGCGAGGGTTCGCTCGCCGACCGGCTCGGCTACGAGGACACGGCCCTGGAGGGCGTGGAGTACCGCGAGTCCCTCAAGCCCCTGCTGGCCAAACTCCCGCCCCGGGAGCGCCGGATCATCATGCTCCGCTTCTTCGCCAACATGACCCAGTCCCAGATCGGCGAGGAGGTCGGCATCTCCCAGATGCACGTCTCCCGGCTGCTGACCCGGACGCTGGCCCAGCTGCGGGAGGGGCTGATCTCGGACTGAGGGTTCAGTTCTGACGGGCCGTCAGTCACACTGTCCCGATGCTGCGGGCAACAGGGGCGAGCGGGACGGTCGGGTCGACGCGTACGACATGGACACGTGGCCGCCGAGGCGCCGTTACGGCAGCGTCGGCGGCCGTCGTCGTCCTGGGCGGAGTCCTGGTCGCATGCGCCGCTGCGAACGGTCCCGGCGGCGGCTATGTGGCCGTCGGCTCGGGGCAGCACGGCCCGACGGCCGCCGCGCCCACGGGATCGGTGACGCTGGTACCGCTCGAGGGGGCGAGGAGCAGCAGCGGTGGCAGCTCACCCGGCAAGGCCGCGCAGCCGGAAAGCACCGGCCCCTCGGGCACCCCGGAGCAGACCACCACCGCCCCCGGCGGCGACGCCTCCCCCGGCATCCCGAGCAGCCCGGCCGGCGAAGGAGGAAGCGGTGGCCCGGCCGGTCGCACGACACCACCCGCCGCCCCGTCGGGCCCGGCCCCCAGCGGCAGCACGACGTCCACCCCCGCCGAGCTCTCCTGGGGCACCCCGGCGACCGAGCCGACGGATCAGCGCTGGTGCCAGAAGGTGACCGTCGGCTTCCGCAACTCCGGGGGCACGGCGGTGCGTTCGGGCACCGTGACCTTCGGTACGCACATCATCGGCGCGCTCGGTATCGACTGGGGGACGGTCGACTCCACGGTGGACCTCCCGGTGCCGATCGGGCCGGGCGCGCACGAGGACCACACCTGGACGGTGTGCGTCGACGCCTGGCGCGTGCCGCTCGGCATGCACACCGAGACGCGGGACGTGTCCGTCCAGTGGAAGTGATCGCCGGGAGCGGGTGCTACTTCAGCGCCAGCCAGGCGATGCCGGCCACCACGGCGAGGGCCACGATGACACCGATGATCACGCCGACGCGCGGCCCGGAGGAGGCCGCGGCCTGCTGCTGGCGGCCCTGGGGGGCCTCGTCGACGAACGCGCGGAACATCTGGGTGCTGCCGGCGGGGTCGTAATTGCCCTGGGGGCCCTGGGTGTTAGCCATGGCCCGAGACACTAGCGAATCCGCGCGACCGACCCAAGTGCGGGGCCACCGGGACAGACGGGGGCACCCCGCCCGCACCGACCTGCATATTTACGGTTGCAATGCTTGCCTTTGTCAAGTTTTTACGCGGCTGGATCCCTCGTTTATTTGCCTGCAGCAACCAAGCAGGCTTAAGGTTGCCTCAAGCAACGAATACGGGAGGTGTGATGGCCGAGCAGGCGCAGTTCGAAGAGCTGGCGCGTCAGCTCAGCGCCTTCGGAGCCGTGAAACGGGACATGGGCAGGATCCTGCCGCCCGACTGTCCCGCCGGCTCCGCCGCCGTGGTGACCCTGCTCGGCCGCCACGGAGACATGCGCATGAGCAAGCTCGCGGAGCTGCTCGCCGTGGACATGTCGGTCACCAGCCGGCATGTCGCGCACGTCGCCGCGCGCGGCTGGATCGAGCGGCACCCGGACCCGGCGGACAAGCGCTCGCGCATCCTGCGCCTGACGCCCGCGGGCCTGGAAGAACGGGAGGAGCTGTCCCGGCGGACCACGCATCTGCTCGCCGAGCGGCTCGCCGACTGGACCGATGACGAGGTGGCCCAGCTGATCCGGCTGATGACCCGCCTGCGCGCGTCCTTCGGCGACTGCCGGTCCGCCCCGCTCCGGCTCCCGGCCGCCGCAGCCGCTCCCGTAGTCGAAGAGACCACCCGTACACCCGCAAGCACGTAAGAGAAGGAAGCCCATGGCAACGACCACACCAGCCGGTGTGCGGGCTCACGCCAAGCACGGGGGAGGCTCCACGGCGGGCCACGCCCCGATGACACACCGGCAGATCATGGAGGCTCTGTCGGGCCTGCTCCTCGGCATGTTCGTGGCGATCCTGTCGTCCACGATCGTCTCCAACGCCCTGCCGCACATCATCGGTGACCTCGGCGGCGGCCAGTCCGCGTACACGTGGGTGGTCACCGCCGCCCTGCTGTCGATGACCGCGGCCACTCCCCTGTGGGGCAAGCTCGCCGACCTCTACAGCAAGAAGGCGCTCGTCCAGATAGCCCTGGTCATCTACGTCCTGGGCTCGGCCGCCGCCGGTCTGTCGCAGAACGCCGGCATGCTCATCGCCTGCCGCGTGGTGCAGGGCATCGGCGTCGGCGGTCTGTCCGCACTGGCGCAGATCGTCATGGCGGCGATGATCTCCCCGCGTGAGCGTGGCCGTTACTCCGGCTACCTGGGCGCCACGTTCGCCGTCGCCACCGTCGGCGGCCCGCTGCTGGGCGGTGTCATCACCGACACCTCCTGGCTGGGCTGGCGCTGGTGCTTCTACGTCGGTGTCCCGTTCGCGGTCATCGCGCTCATCGTGCTGCAGAAGACCCTGCACCTGCCCGTCGTGAAGCGGGACGTGAAGGTCGACTGGGGCGGTGCCTTCTTCATCTCCGCCGCCGTCTCCCTGCTGCTGATCTGGGTCACCTTCGCCGGTGACAAGTACGACTGGCTGTCCTGGCAGACCTACACGATGGTCGCGGGCTCGATCGTCCTCGGCGCGCTGTTCGTCCTCGTGGAGTCCAGGGCGAGCGAGCCGATCATCCCGCTGCGCCTGTTCAGGAACCGCACCATCACCCTGGCGTCCCTCGCCTCCCTGTTCGTCGGCGTCGCGATGTTCACCGGCACGGTGTTCTTCAGCCAGTACTTCCAGCTGGCCCGGGACAAGTCCCCGACGATGTCCGGCGTCATGACCATCCCGATGATCGGCGGTCTGTTCGTCTCCTCCACCGTCTCGGGCCAGTTCATCACCCGCACCGGCCGCTGGAAGGCGTGGCTGGTCAGCGGCGGCGTCCTGGTGACGGCCGGCCTGTGCCTCCTCGGCTCCATCCGGTACGACACCGCGTACTGGAAGATGGCGATCTTCATGGCGCTGCTGGGTCTCGGCATCGGCATGATGATGCAGAACCTGGTGCTCGCCACCCAGAACCAGGTCGCCCCGTCCGACCTCGGCTCGGCCAGCTCCACGGTCACCTTCTTCCGCTCCCTCGGCGGTGCGGTCGGCGTCTCGGCGCTCGGTGCGGTGATGTCCCACCGGATCACGCACTACGTCAAGGACGGCATCTCCGCCCTGAGCCCGAAGTACCAGGCGGCTCTGGCGGGCTCCAGCTCCACCGACAGCATCCCGGACATGAACAAGCTGCCGGCACCGCTGCGGACGCTCATGGAGAGCGCCTACGGCCACGGCATCGCCGACGTCTTCTTCATCGCCGGTTGCCTCGCCGCCCTCGCCTTCCTGATCACCCTGTTCATCAAGGAGGTCCCGCTGAAGACGAAGGGCGCGCTCGCCCAGGCCGCCGAGACCGAGGCCCCGGCCACAGCCCCTGTGGAGACCACCGCGACCACTGCGACCACTGCGGAGGACACCGTGCAGGAACCCGCGCACCAGCAGGTGCCCAGCTGGGCCGCCCCCGTCGTGTCGGACACCTTCGAGGCCACGGCCGCTGCACCGGCGGCGACCGCCGTCGCCACGCTCGCCGAGCCCGGTACCGGTGGCGGCACCCCGGTGCACGGCTTCGTCCGCGGCGCCGAGAGCGTCCCGGTGCCGCAGGCCGCGGTCACCCTGATCTCGCTGTCCGGCCGCCAGCTGGGCCGCGCGGTCGCCCAGGCCGACGGCTCCTACTCGGTCGACGCCCCCGGCACGGGGTCGTACGTCCTGATCGCCTCCGCCGACGGCTACCAGCCGCAGGCCTCCACCGTCGTGGTGGGCGAGGAGCCGGTGTCGTACGACATCCTGCTCAGCGGCACCAGCGGGCTGACCGGTGTGGTCCGGGCCGCCGGGAGCGCGCTGCCGGTCAAGGACGCCATGGTGATCGTCACCGACGTCCGCGGTGATCTGCTGGCCACCGCGGCCACCGGGGAGCAGGGCGACTTCGCCTTCACCGACCTGGTGCCGGGCGCGGTGACCATGGCGGTCAACGCGAGCGGGTTCCGTCCGCGCGCCCTGCCGGTCGAGATCGGTGCCACCGGCCTCACCCGGATCGAGATCGACCTGGACGCCGGCGCCCGCCTCCAGGGCGTCGTCCGGGCCCCGCACGGTCCGCTGGCCGACGCCCGGGTCACGCTCGTCGACCAGGCGGGCAACGTGGTCGGCACCGCCACCACCGGCACGGACGGCGCGTACGCCTTCACCGACCTGGACAGCGGCGAGTACACGGTCATCGCGACCGGTTACCCGCCGGTGGCGACGGCCCTGACCGTCGCCGGCCCGGGCGCCGACGGCCACGACATCGAACTCGCCCACCCCGGCGAGTAGTTCCGCCCGGCCCGTGGCGGGGCACGCTCCGACCGGAGGCGCCCCGCCACGGGCCGGTTCGTCGTACGACCATTTTGTAAGGCTTTTTGCAGGGAGAAAACGGGATGGGACTGACCGCGAAGATCCGCACGCGGGACGGGTGGGCCGTGTCGCACGCGGTCGTCACGGTGACCGACATGACCGGCACGCAGGTGCTGCGCGCCGAGGCGGACGCCGAGGGAGCCGTACGGGACGCCACCGAGCTGGCACCGGGGGCGTACACCGTGATCGTGACGGCCGTCGGCTACGCGCCCGCTGCCTCCTCCGCGATCGTCACCGCGAGCGGCCGGGCCGAGGTCGGCACGGTCACGCTGGCCCGTCAGGGCGGCACCGAACTGCCGCCGCCCGGGCCCTGGACCATCGACCCGGTGCACTCCTCCGTCGCCGCGGTCGCGCAGCACCTGGGGATCTCCAGCGTGCACGGCCGGTTCACGGAGTTCGGCGGCACGATCGAGATCGCACCGGACGACGTCACCAAGTCCCGCGTCGAGGCGGTGATCAGGGCCGGGTCCATCGACACGGGCAACGGCATGCGCGACGGGCATCTGAAGTCCGCGGACTTCCTCGACGTCGAGCGGCACCCGGAGATCACCTACCGCTCGACGGGCCTGACCCGGTCGGGCCCCGACCGCTGGACGGTCCACGGCGAGCTGTCCATGCACGGCGTGGTCCGCCCGGTCGACCTGGACCTCGCCTACCTCGGCACCGGCGCCGACCCGTGGGGCGGCACGCGGGCCGCGTTCCGCGCGACGGCCGAGCTGCACCGCGAGGACTTCGCGATGAACTACAACCAGGTTCTCCAGGCGGGCATCGCGGCGATCGGTACGACGCTGAAGGTGGAGCTGGACATCCAGGCGGTACAGGGAGATTCCCTGCCCGCGGTCTAAGGTGCTGGCATGGCACCGAACATCGCTACCAACACCCGCGTGTCGCTGGACGAGTTGCTCGCTTTCGTACGGCCCCGCCATCGCGCCCTGCTCATCACGCGCCGTGCCGACGGCGGGCCACAGGCCTCCCCGCTGACCTGTGGGGTCGACGACTCGGGGCGGATCGTCGTCTCCACCTACCCCGAGCGGGCCAAGACCCGTAACGCCAAGCGGGACGCCCGGGTGAGCCTGGTCGTGCTGAGCGACGAGTGGAACGGCCCCTGGGTCCAGATCGACGGCACGGCCGAGGTCATCGACACGCCCGACTCGGTGGAACCGCTGGTCGAGTACTACCGCAACATCGCCGGCGAACACCCCGACTGGGACGAATACCGCGAGGCCATGGTCAAGCAGGGGAAGTCCATCATCCAGGTGACGCCCGAGCGGTGGGGGCCGGTGGCGACCGGAGGGTTTCCGGCGCGGCTGGTGGAGGAGGGATAGCCGGGCTCAGCCCCGGCCGACCATCGCCTCGATACCGGCGATGAGCAGCTCCAGGGCGAAGTCGAAGTCCCGGTCCAGCATCTCGCCGACCGTGTCCCCGCCGCGGGCCGCCATGAGGTCCTTCGACTCCTCGACGACCTCCGCGGTCCGCGGGGCCTCGGTCACCTGGGCCATGGCGTGTTCGTAGTACTCGTCGGGGCTCAGCCCGGTGTCCGCGACCCTGGCGAAGAAGTGGCCCTCGATCGTGCCGAAGCCGTACACGAACTGGAAGACCGCCGAGATCGCCCCCATCACCCCGTGCGCGGGCAGCCCCGCCCGGCGGACGACCCGCTGGACGGCACGGGAGAAGGCCAGCGAGTTCGGGCCGATGTTGAGGTAGCGCCCCGCCAGCGGCGACAGCCAGGGGTGGCGCACCAGCAGGGCCCGGTACTCGACCGCCAGCCCGCGCAGCTGCTCGCGCCAGTCCTCCCCCTCGGCGTCCGGATCCGGCAGCCGCAGCTCGCCGAAGGCCGCGTCCAGGGCGAGTTCGAGCAGGTCGTCCTTGGTGTCGACGTACCAGTACAGGGACATTGCGGTGACGTTCAGCTCCGCGGCCAGCCGCCGCATGGAGAACTTCGCGAGGCCTTCGGTGTCCAGCAGTCGTACGGACGCGTCGGTGATCCGCGCCCGGTCGAGCCCGGAGGGCTGCCCGCCACTGCGGCCACCACGGCGGGCCTTGTCCTCCAGCCACACGCTGGCTCGCGCCGACCGACCTGCGTCCTTCACCACCGGCGCACCTTTCTGATTTCCGCCCACTGGTCCAACTTAAGGGGCGCGGGGCTGAGCTCTTAAGCAACCTTCCGGTCCGCCCGCTTCAACAGCCCCGCTGCCACAAACCCGCCCAGCAGCACAGCAACCGCCCCCACCGACTGACCGGCCCCGAGCGCAGAAGACAACGAATCCCCCGACGCCACGGAAGAGCTGAGCACAGCCCCCAGAACGGCGACACCGAGCCCGTTCCCGAACTCGGCAAGCGTGCCGTTGACACCGGCCCCCACCCCCGCCCTCTCCGGAGGAATCGCGCTCATGATCGCGTGCGCCATCGCCGGATTGGCCACCGCGCACCCCGCGCCGATCAGCAGCAGACCGAGCAACGTCCCGGCGTAACCGTCGGAGGCGACCGCGATGGCCACCAGTCCGGAGGACATCAGCGCCATCCCGAGCGCGATGGACACCGGCGTGCCCAGCCGGCCGGACCACTTCGCGGACAGGCCGGTGAAGTTGAGCAGCACCACGGTCAGGGCGAGGGGAGCGGTCCGCAGGCCCGCCTCCAGCGGCCCGTACCCGAGCACGAACTGCAGGTGCTGGGTCAGCAGGAACAGCGCGCCGCCCATCCCGAACATGATGAGCACGGCGCCGGCGACCGCGCCCGTGAACCGCCGGTCCCGGAAGAAGTGCGGGTCGAGCATCGGCTCGGCGATCCGGCTCTCCCACCGGACGAAGGCACCGAGGACCAGTACCGCCACGGCCGCCGTACCGAGCACCCGCGGGGAGGTCCAGCCGTGCGGCGGGCCGGAGATGACCGCGTAGACGAGCGAGGCCATGCCGATGGTGGACAGCAGCGCGCCGATCAGGTCCGGGCGGTCGCCGCGAGGGTTCTTCGACTCCGGTACGAGGGCCGTGACCGCGATCAGGGCGAGTGCCGCGACCGGGATGTTGACCAGGAACATCGAGCCCCACCAGAAGTGGTCGAGCAGGAAGCCGCCGATCACCGGACCGGCCGCGAAACCCAGCGCGTTGACCGCGCTCCAGGTCGCGATCGCCTTCGGCTGCTGCTCGGGGGTGAAGATCTGCATGGCCACCGCCAGCGTGGTGGTCACCAGCAGGGCGCCGCCGATGCCCATCCCGGCCCGCGCGGCGATCAACTGGCCGGTGGACCCGGCGAGTCCGGCCACCAGCGAGCCGGTGCCGAACAGGGCGAGCCCCGCGATGAGCATCTTCTTGCGGCCGTAGCGGTCGGCGGCGCTGCCCGCGGTGAGCAGCAGCCCGGACTGCACCAGGGAGTAGGCGTTGATCATCCACTGGATGTCCGAGGTGGCCGCGTGCAGCTCGCGGGTGAGCGAGGGGATGGCCACGTTCAGGACGGTGTTGTCGAGCAGCACGGTGAGCTGGGCGAGACAGATGACGCCGAGGATCAGCCAGCGCTGGGGGTGGCCTTGGGAGGTCTGGGGCGGAGAAGCCTGGGACACGGACATGTCGTACACCGTATAGGGGTTCCTATACGGTGTACGACACTTTTCCCGCCAACCGAATTCGGCTGGTCAGCCGCTCTTCTTCCGGGTGAGGTCGTAGAAGGTGGCCGAACCGACCGTGACCTTCTTGAAGGTGCTCTGGACCCACGAGCTGATCTGGGACGACGCACCGCTGCTGCTGCCGCCCATGCCTGCGCCCATGCCTCCGCCGGAGATGAAGTAGTGGATCTTCCCTTCCGCGACGTACTTCTTGAACTGCGCCAAGGTCGGGGACGGGTCGGTGCCGTTGAAGCCGCCGATCGCCATCACCGGGTCACCGGTGGCGAGCTGATAGCCGGCCGCGTTCTGGGACCCGATGGACGCGGCGACCCAGGTGTACTTCGAGGCGTCCGCCGCCAGCAGCTTCTTCGCGGCGGAGGACACGTTCGCGCCGTTCAGCAGACCGCCGACGCCACCGCCCATACGACCGCCCTCGCCCATCGGACCGCCGCCGGGGAAGCCGTTGCCGGTCCGGCCCTGGCTGCTCTGGCCCTGCTGGCCCGGCATGCCACCGCCGAAGCCACCGCCACCGGGGAAGCCGTTGCCGTTCTGCCGGCCCTGCTGGCCCTGGCCCTGCTTGCCCTGCTGACCCTGCCGGCCCGGCATCGCACCGCCGAAGCCGCCGCGCATGCCGCCGTTGCCGCCTCCGGGCCCCCGGCCGCCGCCGAAGCCCATCATGCTCGCGCCCGCCGGGCCCGCCGTCGGGATGGAGCCGGTGTGCGCGGAGTCCACCGTGCTCAGGGTGTACGCCGTCGGACCGGCGAGCGCGGCCACCAGGCCCACCGCCGCCGCCCCGAGAGCCAGCCGCCGGGAGATACGGCCGGCGAAGACCAGGCCCAGCGCGGCCGCCGTACCGCCGATCAGCACCAGCCACTTCAGCCAGGGGAGATAGGCCGAGGTGCGGTTGAGCAGGACGTAACCCCAGACAGCCGCCGCCACCACGGACGCGGCGAGGGTGATCGACGCCCAGGTCTCCCCCCGCCGCTCCCACAGCAGCCCGGCGCCCATGCCGACGACGGCGGCGAGGTAGGGCGCGAGCGCCACCGTGTAGTACTGGTGGAAGATGCCCGCCATGTAGCTGAAGACCGCCATGGTGATCAGCAGCGAGCCGCCCCACACCAGGAACGAGGCCCGCGTCACGGACGTACGGCGCAGCTTCCGGGTCGCCCACAGGCCCGCGACCAGCAGGATCAGCGCGGCCGGGAGCAGCCAGGAGATCTGGCTGCCGATCTCGGAGCCGAACATCCGGTCCCAGCCGGTCGCACCCCAGCGGCCGGAGCCGTTGCCGCCGCCCCCGCCGCCGACGCTGCCGGTCTCGTCGCCGTTGATGCGGCCGAGGCCGTTGTAGCCGAAGGTCAGCTCCAGGAAGCTGTTGTTCTGCGAACCGCCGATGTAGGGGCGGGAGGAGGCCGGCCACAGTTCGACGATCGCCACCCACCAGCCGCCGGCGACGACCAACGCGGTCGCGGCAAGGGCCAGTTGGCCGAGCCGCTTCCTCAGCTTCACCGGCCCGCAGACGGCGTAGACGATCGCCAGCGGCGGCAGGATCAGGACGGCCTGCAGCGTCTTGGCGAGGAAGGCGAAGCCGATCGCCGCCCCGGCCGAGACCAGCCACCTCGTCCGGCCGTCCTCCACCGCCCGTACGACGAAGTAGCAGGCCAGCGCCATCAGCAGGGCCAGCATCGCGTCCGGGTTGTCGAACCGGAACATCAGCGCGGCGACCGGGGTGAGCGCGAGCACCGCGCCCGCGACCAGACCCGCCACCGGGCTGAACCGGCGCCGTACTCCCGCGTAGACGACCGCCACCGTGCCGACGCCCATGAGGACCTCGGGTGTGAGGATCGCCCAGGAGTTCAGGCCGAAGATCCGGACCGACAGCTCCATCGGCCACATGAAGGCCGACGGCTTGTCGACGGTGATGGCGTTGCCCGCGTCCAGCGAGCCGAAGAAGAACGCCTTCCAGGACCTGCTGCCCGCCTGTACGGCCGCCGAGTAGAAGGAGTTGGCGTAACCGGAGGCGCTGAGGTCGTACAGGTAGAGCAGGAGGGTGGCGGCCAGCAGGCCGAGGAAGGCCGGGCGCACCCAGCGCGGGTCCTCGGGCCGGCCGCGCCACAGTCTGCGCGGGAACGGCTGCTTGGCTTCGCCGGCCCGGTGCGGCTGCGGGGGAGCGGTGGGGGGCGGCCCCCACACGGCCGTACCGCTCTGCTGGTCGTGCTGCGTGGTCATCGGGCATCCCCCGGGTCGGTGTCGTGCGGGCGCACCGGCTGCAGCCGCATGGTGGCGTCCGTCTGGGTCTGGTACGGCTCGTACGACGGGTGCCGCACCGGGCGCTGGGGCAGCGGCGCGTACGGAGCGTTCGTGCCGTACGGCGGGGTCGTGCCGTACGACGGGGCGACCGCCGTCGGGCCGGTGCCGGTGCCGGAGTCGTCGCGGTCCGGGAACACCCAGGCACGGAAGAGCAGGAACCGCAGCACGGTCGCGGCGAGGTTGGCGGCGATGAGCACCGCCAGTTCGGTGGAGTGCGCCGGGCTGGAGCCGGCCGCGTTCAGGGCGGCCAGGGAGCCGCTGGTCAGTGCGAGACCGATGCCGAAGACGACCAGGCCCTGTGCCTGGTGCCGTACGGCGCCGCCCCGGCCGCGCACCCCGAAGGTGAGCCGGCGGTTGGCGGCCGTGTTGGCGACCGCCGAGACCAGCAGCGCGAGCGCGTTGGCGGTCTGGGAGCCGGAGAACTGCCGGAAGACGCTGTAGAGCAGGAGGTAGAAGAGGGTCGACAGGCCTCCGACGACACAGAAACCGACGAGCTGACGGGCCAGCCCCGTGGGGACGTTGGTCAGCTCGCGGTCACGCGGGTCGTCGCCGAAGGGCCGGGTGAGCCGGTCCAGCGGGAGCGACCCGGTGGCCAGCGCCCTGCCGACCCGCCACACGCCCTTGAGGTCGTCGGTCGCGGTCTTCACGATGTGCACGGTGGAGTCCGGGTCGTCGACCCAGTCGACCGGCACCTCGTGGATCCTGAGCCCCGCGCGCTCGGCGAGCACCAGCACCTCGGTGTCGAAGAACCAGCCGGTGTCCTCCACCAGCGGCAGCAGCACCTGCGCCACGTCGCGCCGGATGGCCTTGAATCCGCACTGGGCGTCGGAGAAGCGCGCCTGGAGCGAGCCGCGCAGGATCAGGTTGTAGGCCCGGCTGATGAACTCCCGCTTGGGACCGCGCACGACCCGGGAGGTGCGGGTCAGCCGCGAGCCGATCGCGAGGTCCGAGTGACCGGAGATCAGCGGCGCCACCAGCGGCAGCAGGGCGTTGAGGTCGGTGGACAGGTCGACGTCCATGTAGGCGAGGATCGGCGCCTCGGACGCGGACCACACGGCCCTGAGGGCCCGTCCGCGGCCCTTCTGCTCCAGGCGGAAGTTGGTGACCTCGGGGATCTCCGCCGCCAGCCGCGCGGCCACCTGCGGGGTGGTGTCCGTGGACGCGTTGTCCGCGATCGTGATGCGGAAGGCGTACGGGAAGGTGCGCGTGAGGTGCTCGTGCAGTCTGCGGACGCACGGCTGGAGGTCCTTCTCCTCGTTGTGGACGGGGATCACTACGTCCAGGACAGGCGTACCGGCGTCGCCGGCCGGGAGGTGCTCCCGCGCCGGCAGGGTGCCGGGAGAAGAGTCGGTTCGCATGGAACCGACTCAACTCAAGTGCCCTGTTGCACCCATGTGGTGGCACTGTGCTGTGCCTGTGAGTGCGATTGCCGGTTGGTTTCGGGCGCGGGCTGCGGGACGGCGGGGGTGAGGGCCGGCAGGTGCACGGTGAACACGGTCCGGCCAGGAACGCTGTCGACGGTGACGGCACCGCCGTGCGCGGCCGCGACGGCCTGCACGATGGCGAGGCCGAGGCCCGTGGATCCGGTGGCGCGGGAGCGGGCGGAGTCCCCCCGGGCGAATCGCTCGAAGACGTGCGGGAGCAGCTCCGGCGGGATGCCCGGCCCGTTGTCCTCGACGTCGACGCACATCCACGGCCCGCGCCGCTGCACGCGCGCGGTGACGGTCGTACCGGGCGGGGTGTGCTTGCGCGCGTTGCCGAGCAGGTTGACCAGCACCTGCTGGATCCGTGCCGCGTCCGCCGACACGAGCGCGGGCTCGTCGGGCAGGTCCAGCCGCCAGTTGTGGTCCGTCCCGGCCGCACGGGAGTCGCTGATGGTGTCCACGACGAGCGGGATCAGATCGGTCTGCTCGAACTGGAGCGGCCGGCCCGCGTCGAGCCGGGCGAGGAGGAGGAGATCCTCGACGAGGAGGGTCATCCGGCCCGCCTCCGACTCGATCCGGCCGAGCGCGTGCCGGGTGTCGGGCCCTACCTGCTCCCGCCCGCGTCGGGTGAGTTCCGCGTACCCGCGGATGGAGGCGAGCGGAGTCCTCAGCTCATGACTGGCGTCGGCGACGAACTGCCGTACCCGCATCTCGCTCTGCTGCCGGGCGTGCAGGGCGCCGTGCACATGGTCCAGCATCCGGTTGAGCGCGGCGCCGACCTGGCCGACCTCGGTGTGCGGATCGCACTCGGACTCCGGAACCCGCTCACTGAGGTTCACCTCGCCGGTGTGCAGCGGGAGTTCGGAGACCCGGGTGGCGGTGGCGGCGACCTTGCGGAGGGGGCGGGTGGCCACGCCGACGATCACGGTCCCCGCGAGGGTGGCGGCGATGAGACCGGCGGCGGTGACGCTGATCTCGACGAGGATGAGGGTACTGATGGTGCCGTCGACGTCCGTGGTCGGGAGGGCGACGTAGTAGCCGCTCTCGTACTGGACGCGGTACGTACCGAGCCCCGGAAGCTCCGCGCTGTGCGCATTGCCGTCCCGGACGACCTCGCCGAGGGCGGTCTTCTGGGCGGCGGTGAGGTCCTGGGCGCTCATGTCGAACGTCGACGTGGACTTCTTGCCGACCTTGCCATCGGTGACGGAGCCGCCCACGACCGTGGCCGCGACCGTGCCGCCGGGCTGGGGGCCGTGCCGGACGAACTCGCTGAGGTCGGTCGCCTTGCGGCGTGGGTTCCGTCGCATGCCCTGGCCGGGCAGGCCGACGTCCTTGTCCGGGCCGGGCGGCACGCCCGACGCACGCGCCGCGGCCTCACGCAGTTGCCCGTCCAACTGGCCGTACAGATGGGTCCGCAGCGCCAGCGTCGTCACCGTCCCGATCACCGCACACACGACGGCGATCAGCACCACGGAAGCGACGACGAGCCGCCCCCGCAGGGTGCGCGGCTGTCCCGCTCGTCGCTTCCGCGGACCCGGCCGTCGTCGCCCGCTCACGACACGGCGGGCTTGATCAGGTAACCGGCCCCACGCCTGGTGTGGATCATCGGCTCGCGCCCCGCGTCGATCTTCCGCCGCAGATAGGAGATGTACAGCTCGACGACGTTGGCCTGCCCGCCGAAGTCGTACGACCACACCCGGTCCAGGATCTGCGCCTTGCTGAGCACGCGCCGCGGGTTGCGCATGAGGAAGCGCAGCAGCTCGAACTCGGTGGCGGTGAGGTGGATGCCCTCGCCGGCCCGGCTGACCTCGTGACTGTCCTCGTCCAGCGTCAGGTCGCCGACGACGAGCACGGAGTCGGACCGCCGGTCGGCGGCCCCGGACCTCCGGATGAGCCCCCGCAGCCGCGCCACGACCTCCTCCAGGCTGAACGGCTTGGTGACGTAGTCGTCGCCGCCGGCGGTGAGCCCGGCGATACGGTCCTCCACCGCGTCCTTGGCGGTCAGGAAGAGGACGGGCACGTCCGGCAGTTCGCGCCGCAGCCGCCCGAGGACGGTCAGCCCGTCCATGTCGGGCAGCATCATGTCCAGCACGACGGCGTCGGGCCGGAACTCACGGGCGCTCTGGATGGCTCCCTGTCCGTCCCCCGCACTCCTGATCTGCCAGCCCTCGTAACGAAGTGCCATGCTCAGCAGTTCGGTGATCGACAGCTCGTCGTCCACCACAAGCACTCGGACGGGGCTCCCGTCCGGCCTCAGCAGTTCGGTGCGCCCCTGGGGCGAGGTCGTGGTCATGGTGCACACCTTGTCGGGGTCCTCTGAGAAGAGGCTTTCCCCCATCTGTGATTTTCCTGAGAAACACACAGGCACCTCTCAGGCGGCCCCTGGGAAACGGTCACTCCCGCGAAGACGCGCGCGTGCTCGACCCCGGCGAGGTCCCGGAAGTACTTCGATCACTCATGTCAACCACGGTCGGGTGCGGCCCTGTTCGGCGTCCGTGCCCCTTGCCGAAAGGGATCCGTACGGGATGCGAGTCTTTGCCTCACCCCCCCTGGAATCCCGGAAGCCTCAGAACAGGCCCTCCGGCCGTCGTGTGAACTCCCGGACGGGGAAGCTGAGTCCAGCGGCCCCCTCAGCCGCAGGGGGCACCAGCTCCCAGCCGGTCATCAGCCGCGTGTCGAGCACCACCACCCCACGCCCGCCGACCGCCAGATGCAGATCGGGCCCGGCTGCGGCGACCAGCTCACCACTCACACCGCCACCCGGGACGAGCTCCACGACTTCCCCGAAGGCGACCGGAACGCCGGCGAGCCCGAACACACCCATGTGATCGATGACTTCACAGGGCTCCGGACGCAGGGAATCGGGCCATCCGCTGAGCGCCACGGCCCGCGCATGCAGCTCCCGCACCTGAGCCGCACGCTCCTCCTCGGTCCCCGGCAACGCCGACCGCACCGCGCGCTTCTCGGCGTACGGAATCCGGTCCGGCACCTGGAGCGCGGCCCGCAGCAGCTCCTCGGCGCGCCGGGCAGCCATCAGCGGGCCGGTGCCGAGCCGGCTGAAACAGACGGCGCCCTGCTCCAGCAGCCGGGCCGAGCCCCGCTCGACCGCGGTGATCCCGACCTTCACCATGCCGGGGCCGAACCACGCGAGATACACCCGGTACGGCCGCGGGTCGTCGGCGAACGTGTCGGCGGCCACGGAGTGCGCCCGGTCCAGCCGCGCGCACTCCTCGCACCGGGCCCCCGTACTCCGCCCCGGCACCACGGCCCGCACCGGACAGGCATGCCCCCGCGCCCCCACGCACGTCCGCACGCCCCCTTCCGGCACGGCGAAGCCGACCCGCTTCCCCCGGGGCAGCGCACTGCACCGCCCGCCGTCCCACACCAGCACGGGACCCTCCGGCGACCAGCGCAGTCCCGAGCATTTCCATACCTGTGCCATCACTCGTGAGGGTAAGGGGCAGGTCTGACAACGGCTTCCGGGCGGCGGAGCGGCCTGGGCCGGGCGACGTTCCTCGGCAGCCGTCTGCCGCCGCGCCGGTGTCAGTCCTGGCATCCGCAGCCGCTCGCGGTCTTGGCCTCAGCGACAGTGGTCGGCGGATCGGTGACCTGCTCGTCGGGCGTGCAACAGCTGGTCACGCCGCAACAGACGGCCGCCGCGGCGGGGCCGTCCGTCTCGGGGGCGCCGGCGGGCTTCACGGCGCGGACGATCGCGGAGTGCATGCCGTCGGCGACCGGGTGGGTGGGAGTGATCTCGACGTCCGTGAAGCCGGCCGCCTCGAGGCCCCGGCGGTACTCGGCGAAGGACAGGGCCCCGGCGATGCAGCCGACGTGGTCACCGCGCTCGGCCCGCTGCTCGGGGCCGAGGGTGTCGTCGGCGACGACGTCCGAGACGCCGATGCGACCGCCGGGCTTCAGGACCCGGAAGGTCTCGGCGAACACGGCAGGCTTGTCGACGGACAGGTTGATCACACAGTTCGAGATCACCACGTCGATGGTGTTCGCCGGCAGCGGGATCGCCTCGATGGTGCCCTTGAGGAACTCCACGTTCGTCGCACCCGCCTTCTCGGCGTTGGCCAGAGCCAGGGCGAGCATCTCGTCGGTCATGTCCACCCCGTACACCGTGCCGGTGGGACCGACACGGCGGGCGGAGAGGAGGACATCGATGCCCCCGCCCGACCCCAGGTCGAGGACGCGTTCGCCCTCACGCAGTTCAGCGACAGCGGTCGGGTTGCCGCAGCCGAGCGACGCGGCGACCGCCTCCGCGGGCAGGGCGTCCCGCTGATCGGCGGCGTACCGGGTCGAGCCGAAGTTCTCGTCGGCCTCGACCCGCTGCGACCCGCAGCAGGCGATGCCCCCCTCGGTCACCTTCACGGCCGCCGCCGCGTAGCGCTGACGGACGGTTTCGCGCAGGTCAGTGGACTGCTCGCTCATGGCTCGCCCCCAGAGGACGGGGCACGACGATGCCCCGGAACGGCTTGTATTGACGTTCATTGATGAAACCTTGCGCGCTGAATCGAAAAACGTCAACATAGAGGCATGTCGAAACAAGAGCTTGAGGTGATCGGCCAGGACGACACCTGCTGCGCCGGACTGTCCGCCGCCCCCTTGGACGAGAACCAGGCGGCCGACCTGGCGAAGGTGTTCAAGGCCCTGGGCGACCCGGTCCGGCTGCGGCTGATGTCGATGATCGCCTCTCGCGGGGAGGGCGAGGTCTGTGTGTGCGAACTGACCCCGGCCTTCGAGCTGTCCCAGCCGACGATCTCCCACCACCTCAAGCTGCTCCGGCAGGCCGGACTCATCGACTGCGAACGGCGCGGGACCTGGGTGTACTACTGGGTCCTGCCCGGCGTCCTGGACCGGCTTGCCGCATTCCTGACCGCACCGCGGACTGCCGGAGCCGGCGCGTGAGCGCCCCCTTGGGCCGACGCCTCGCCGCTGAGGCCGTCGGCACCGGGCTGCTGGTGACGGTGGTGGTCGGTTCCGGCATCCAGGCCACCGAGCTGTCGCACGACGTGGGCGTGCAGCTGCTCGCCAACTCCCTCGCCACCGTCTTCGGCCTGGGCGTGCTGATCGCCCTGCTCGGGCCGGTTTCCGGCGCACACTTGAACCCGGCCGTCACCCTCGCCGCCTGGTTCACCGGCCGCCGCAGGGCCGACGGCCTCTCCCTGCGGGACGTGGCCGCGTATGTGCCCGCGCAGATCGCCGGGGCCGTCGGCGGAGCGATCCTGGCCGACGCGATGTTCGCCAGGCCGCTGGTCGAGTGGTCCACGCACGACCGGTCCGCCCCTCACCTGTGGCTCGGTGAGGCGGTCGCCACGGCCGGGCTGATCCTGCTGGTCTTCGGCCTCGACCGCGTCGGCCGGACATCCCTGGCGCCGACGGCCGTGGCCTCGTACATCGGGGCCGCCTACTGGTTCACCTCCTCCACCTCGTTCGCGAACCCGGCAGTGACCATCGGCCGGGCCTTCACCGACACCTTCGCCGGCATCGCTCCCGCCTCCGTCACCCCGTTCATCGCCGCGCAACTGGCCGGAGCCGTGCTCGGGCTGGGCGCCGTCCTGACGGTGTACGGCCGTCCTGCCCCCGCCGGGGACCAGGTCGTCGCACCGCACGGCGAACCCGAACTCGCCTCCTCCTGACCTCCTCCGCCCTCCTGGAAGGACGCCCGCCATGAGCACCCCCGCCGCGCGGCCCTCGGTCCTGTTCGTCTGCGTCCACAACGCCGGCCGTTCCCAGATGGGCGCCGCCTACCTCACTCACCTCGGCGGCGACCAGGTCGACGTCCGCTCGGCCGGCTCCGCCCCCGCCGACGCGGTCAACCCGGCCGTCGTCAAGGCCATGGCCGAGGTGGGCATCGACATCTCCGCCCAGAAGCCGAAGACCCTCACCACCGAGGCCGTGCAGTCCTCGGACGTGGTGATCACGATGGGCTGCGGGGATGCCTGCCCGGTCTTTCCCGGCAAGCGGTACCTGGACTGGCAGCTGGACGACCCGGCGGGTCGAGGAGTCGACGCGGTCCGGCCCATCCGGGACGAGATCGAGCAGCGCGTGCGTGCCCTGCTCACAGAACTCGGCGTCCCAACGACGGCATGACGAACTGCGGTTGGGGGACGCACGCGGGTGATCGCACCGCCGAGGTCATCGAGGTGCTCTAGGTGTGCTGACTGGACAGGTTGGTGACGCGGCTGGCTGGTGTTCGGCCGCCGATGCCGGTGTGGGGTCGGTGGTAGTTGTACCAGTCCAGCC
>NZ_JBIATN010000028.1:0-137852 GCF_042891825.1 Streptomyces sp. NPDC001852 | reverse complement strand
AAGTGGAACGCCATGTGGCACTCGTCGCCGCCGGAGGAGTAGTCCCCGAAGTAGTCGACGACGTCCTCCGGCCACTGGTTGGCCTCCGCCAGCAGCACCTTGTCCGGGTACTGGGTGTCGATCTCCTTGCGCACCCGCCTCAGGAACTCGTGCGTCGCCGGCAGGTTCTCGCAGTTGGTGCCCTCCTGCTGGTACAGGTACGGCACCGCGTCCAGCCGGAACCCGTCGATGCCGAGATCCAGCCAGAACTTCAGCGCGGAGATCATCTCCTCCTGCACCGCCGGGTTCTCGTAGTTGAGGTCCGGCTGGTGCGAGAAGAAGCGGTGCCAGTAGTACTGCTTGCGTACCGGGTCGTACGTCCAGTTGGAGGCCTCGGTGTCGACGAAGATGATCCGGGCCCCGGGGAACTGCTTGTCGTCGTCGGCCCAGACGTAGTAGTCCCCGTACGGACCGTCCGGATCGCGCCTCGACTCCTGGAACCACGGGTGCTGGTCGCTGGTGTGGTTCATGACGAAGTCGATGATCACGCGCATGCCGCGCTGGTGGGCGGCGTCCACGAACTCCACGAAGTCGGCGAGGTCACCGAAGTCGGGCAGTACGGCGGTGTAGTCGGAGACGTCGTAACCGCCGTCCCTGAGCGGGGACTTGAAGAACGGCGGCAGCCACAGGCAGTCCACGCCGAGCCACTGCAGATAGTCGAGCTTGGCGGTCAGGCCCTTCAGGTCGCCGATGCCGTCGCCGTTGCTGTCCTGGAAGGAGCGGACCAGGACCTCGTAGAAGACCGCTCGCTTGAACCACTCCGGATCCCGGTCCCTCGCGGGCGTGTTCTCGAAGGTGTCCGGGACGGGCTCATTGACGATCATATTGTGGGTGACCCTCCGATCTGCGGGTTGGACGGTCGCAGGACGGTGCTGTGTTCACCCGGGGGGCAACCCCCGGACCCCCGGCCGACGGCGAGCACATGCGCGCCACCGGGCCCGAGTCGCACATAGTTGGCCCTGCCCCAGTGATAGGTCTCGCCGGTGAGCTCGTCGCGCACCGGCACGGACTCGTGCCAGTCCAGGCCGAGTTGCGGCATGTCCAACGAGACCGTGGCCTCCTGGGTGTGGTGGGGGTCGAGGTTGGCGACCACCAGAACCGTGTTCGACCCGCTCCGCTTCGAGTAGGCGATCACCGCGTCCTTGTCGGCGTGGTGGAAGTGGAGATCGCGCAGCCGGCGCAGAGCTGGGTTCTGCCGTCGGATCTCGTTGAGCCGGGTGACGAGCGGCGCGATGGTGCGGCCCTCGCGCGCGGCCGCCTCCCAGTCCCGCTGCCTGAGCTGGTACTTCTCCGAGTCGAGGTACTCCTCGCTGCCCTCCCTGAGCGGGGTGTTCTCGCACAGTTCGTAGCCGCTGTAGATGCCCCAGGTAGGGGAGAGGGTCGCGGCGAGCACGGCCCGCACCTCGAAGGCCGGGCGGCCGCCGTGCTGGAGGTAGGCGTGCAGGATGTCCGGGGTGTTGGCGAAGAAGTTCGGCCGCATGTAGGCCGCCGCCTCACCGGCCAACTCGCTGGCATATTCGGTGAGTTCCTGCTTGCTGTTGCGCCAGGTGAAGTAGGTGTACGACTGCTGGAAGCCGATCTGGGCCAGGGTGTGCATCATCGCCGGGCGGGTGAAGGCCTCGGCCAGGAAGATCACGTCGGGGTCGGACGCGTTGATGTCCGCTATCACCCGCTCCCAGAAGACCACGGGCTTGGTGTGCGGGTTGTCGACGCGGAAGATGCGCACGCCGTGGTCCATCCAGTGCCGCAGGATCCGTACGGTCTCGGCGACCAGGCCGTCCATGTCCGCGTCAAAGGCAATCGGATAGATGTCCTGGTACTTCTTCGGCGGGTTCTCGGCGTACGCGATCGTGCCGTCCGGCCGGTGATGGAACCACTCGGGGTGCTTCTGCACCCACGGATGGTCCGGTGAGCACTGGAGCGCGAAGTCGAGGGCGATTTCCAGGCCCAGCTTCCGCGCCTCGCCGACGAAGTGGTCGAAGTCCTCGATCGTGCCGAGATCCGGGTGGACGGCGTCGTGCCCGCCCTCGGGAGACCCGATCGCCCACGGCACGCCGACATCGTCCGGCCCGGCGGTGAGCGTGTTGTTGGGCCCCTTGCGGAACGTCGTGCCGATGGGGTGGACGGGCGGAAGGTAGACGACGTCGAAGCCCATCTCCGCGATCGCCTCCAGCCGGCGCGCGGCCGTGCGGAAGGTGCCGTGCGGGTGTTGCGGGGTGCCCTCGGAGCGCGGGAAGAACTCGTACCAGGACCCGTACAGGGCCCGCTCCCGCTCCACCAGCAGCGGCAGGGGATCGGAGGCGGTGACCAGCTCCCGCAGCGGGTGGCGGGCCAGGAGGTCCCGCACCTCCGGTGCCAGTGCCGCCGCGAGGCGCCAGGCGGCGGGGCGGTTCTCGTTCCGCAGGGCCGCCACGGCTTTCCGCACGACCGGCCGTTGCCGTTCCGGGACCCCGTCGGCCGCCCGCTCGTACAGCCGGGCCCCCTCCTCCAGCACCAGTTCGGTGTCGATGCCCGCAGGGATCTTGATGCCGGCGTGGTGCTGCCAGGTGGCGACGGGGTCGGACCAGGCCTCCACCGTGTAGGTCCAGCGGCCGGGCTCGCCCGCGGTGACGGTGGCGCCCCAGCGGTCGGTGCCCGGGGCGAGTTCGCGCATCGGCGTCCACGGTCCGGGCCGGCCGGCCGGGTCGCGCAGCACCACGTTCGCCGCGACGGCGTCGTGACCCTCCCGGAAGACGGTGGCGGACACCTCGAACGACTCACCGGTCACCGCCTTGGCGGGCCTGCGCCCGTGCTGGACCACGGGGCGCACGTCGAGGACGGGGATGCGGCCGAGAGTGGTTGTTCCGGAGTCCGCCGGGGGGCCGGGCACATCGGCGGGCCTCGCGACTTTCTTGCCCGGATTTTTCCTTGCTGCTGACTTGGCCTTGCTGCTTGTCGGTGGTGATGACGAGTGGTGCGTGGCGGGCATGACCGCTCCTGTCCGCGTCAACGTGGGTGTGGGCGGATGGATGTGGGGAGGTGGGTCCTGCGGAGGTGCCGTGGGACGCCTGTGGGGCCGTACCGGAGGAGCCTTCCCACCCTGTTCGGGTGGGCAATCCGGAACTTTGTTAACTACTCCCGCGTATGTCCACCCACAAGACCGGCCCCCTTTTTCCGGATGCCCGCGCGCCGCCTCCTGACGCCCCCGACACCCCGTCGGGCGCCTCCCCACCGACCCCCGGGTAACCACTACCGTCGAGGTTGACGACGAGACGCACAGCGCCGTGCGTCTCCCCCGTAACGCGTCCGAGGTGGCAGTGTGAAGGCGATCCGTCGGTTCACCGTCCGTCCCGTTCTCCCCGAACCCCTCCGGCCGCTGAGCGACCTGGCGCGCAATCTGCGCTGGTCCTGGCATGCGGAAACGCGCGATCTGTTCCAGTCCGTCGACCCCGAGGCATGGGCCGCGGCCGGGGGTGACCCGGTGCGGACACTGGGCCGGGTGCGGCCGGCGCGGCTGGCCGAGCTGGCCGGGGACCGGCGGTTCCTGCGCCGCCTCTCCGCGGTCGCGGACGACCTCGACGACTATCTGACCGGCGACCGCTGGTACCAGACCCAGGCGGACGGCATGCCCGCCGCCGTCGCCTACTTCTCCCCGGAGTTCGGCATCACGGCCGCACTGCCCCAGTACTCCGGCGGCCTCGGCATCCTGGCCGGGGACCACCTGAAGGCGGCCAGCGATCTCGGCGTCCCCCTGATCGGTGTAGGACTGCTCTACCGGCACGGGTACTTCCGGCAGACCCTCTCCCGCGACGGCTGGCAGCAGGAGCACTACCCGGTGCTCGACCCCAACGAGCTGCCCCTCACCCGGCTGAAGGAGGCCGACGGCACCCTGGCACAGGTCTCCCTCGCGCTGCCCGGCGGCAGGGCACTGCGCGCCCGGATCTGGCTGGCCCAGGTGGGCCGGGTGCCACTGCTGCTCCTGGACTCGGACGTGGAGGAGAACGACCTCGGCGAACGCGGGGTGACCGACCGGCTCTACGGCGGCGGCAGCGAGCACCGGCTGCTGCAGGAGATGCTGCTCGGCATAGGAGGTGTGCGGGCGGTGCGGACGTACTGCCGCCTCACCGGGCACCCGGCACCGGAGGTGTTCCACACCAACGAGGGCCACGCGGGCTTCCTCGGCCTGGAGCGGATCGCCGAACTGTGCGAGCGGGGCCTTGACTTCGACTCCTCTCTGGAGGCGGTGCGCGCGGGCACGGTCTTCACGACCCACACTCCCGTCCCGGCCGGCATCGACCGCTTCGACCGGGAACTGGTCGGCCGGCACTTCGGGGCGGACGCCGAGCTCCCGGGCATCGACGTGCAGCGGATTCTGACCCTCGGTATGGAGACGTACCCGGGTGGCGAGCCGAACCTGTTCAACATGGCCGTGATGGGGCTCAGGCTGGCCCAGCGGGCCAACGGGGTGTCGCTGCTGCACGGGCAGGTCAGCCGGGAGATGTTCGCGGGCCTGTGGCCGGGATTCGACCCCGAGGAGGTGCCGATCACCTCCGTGACCAACGGCGTGCACGCGCCGACCTGGGTGGCCCCGGAGGTGCTGCGGCTGGGCGCCCGGCAGGTCGGCTCGGAGCGCGCCGAGGACGCGCTGACCGTCGGCGGCACCGACCGCTGGGACTCCGTCGCCGACATCGCGGACCAGGAGATCTGGGAGCTGCGCCGCACCCTGCGCGAACAGCTGGTGCTGGAGGTGCGGGAGCGACTGCGGGCGTCGTGGCGCCAACGGGGCTCGGGAGACGCCGAGTTGGGCTGGATCGAAGGGGTACTCGACCCCGACGTCCTGACGATCGGTTTCGCGCGCAGGGTCCCGTCGTACAAGCGCCTGACGCTGATGCTGCGGGACCGGGACCGCCTGATGGAGCTGTTGCTGCACACCGAGCGCCCCATCCAGATCGTCGTCGCGGGCAAGGCGCACCCGGCGGACGACAGCGGCAAGCGCCTCGTCCAGGAACTGGTCCGCTTCGCCGACGACCCCCGGGTCCGCCACCGCATCGTCTTCCTCCCCGACTACGGCATGGCGATGGCGCAGAAGCTCTACCCCGGCTGCGACGTCTGGCTGAACAACCCCTTGCGCCCCCTGGAGGCGTGCGGCACGAGCGGCATGAAGGCGGCACTCAACGGCTGCCTGAACCTCTCCGTCCTCGACGGCTGGTGGGACGAATGGTTCCAGCCGGACTTCGGCTGGTCCATCCCCACGGCGGACGGTGCGGCCACGGACACCGACCGCCGCGACGACATCGAGGCGGCGGCGCTGTACGACCTGCTGGAACAACGGGTGACCCCGCGCTTCTACGAGCGGGGCCGCGCAGGCCTCCCCGACCGCTGGATCCAGATGGTCCGCCAGACCCTCACCCTGCTCGGCCCCAAGGTGCTGGCCGGCCGCATGGTCCGCGAGTACGTCGACCGCCTCTACGTCCCCGCAGCCCAGGCCCACCGCGCGCTGACCCCGGAGGCGGCGGGCGATCTGGCCGCCTGGAAGGCGAGGGTGCGGGCGGCGTGGCCCGGGGTGAGTGTCGACCACGTGGAGACGACGGTGACGACGGCGACGGCGGAGTTGGGCACGACGGTGGGGCTGCGGGTGCGCGTCGGCCTGGGTGATCTCGTGCCGGACGACGTCGAGGTGCAGGCGGTGTCGGGCCGGGTGGACGCGGAGGACCGCATCACGGACGCGACGGTGGTCCCGCTGAAGCCGGCCGGTGCCCCGGATCTGGAGGGCCGGCAGCTGTACGAGGGCCCCCTCGCCCTCGACCGCACCGGCCCCTACGGCTACACGGTCCGCATCCTCCCGAGCCACCGCCTGCTGGCCTCCGCCGCCGAGCTGGGACTGGTGGCTGTGCCTTCGGAGGAGGGGGTGGAGGGGGCGGGAGTGTTGCTGCGGTAGGCCGCGGGCTCAGCCCTTCTTCAGGGCTTCGATGAAGAGGGCGAAGGATCCGGCCGGGAGGGTGAGGGTGCCGACGGCCGGGTCCTTGGAGTCGCGGATGGCTATGTGGGTGCGGGAGTTGGCAATCTCCACGCACTCGTTGCCGTCGCCCTCGCCCGAGTAGGAAGACTTCCGCCAGGTGTCCATGGGATGCCTCACAGCTCCTTTGCCAGTCGGTGGATGAAGTCACGGGACTCGACCGGTCCGAGTGATACGGCCTCCACCATACGGAAGCGCGTTCGATAGATGTTGAGCTGGGCCTCGGCATCGATGAAGACTGCGCCATGCGGCGCGTCCCGCACCACTGTGTCCAGCTGGGGCAGGGAGCTGCCGGCGTACGTCATCCCGCTCGACGCGGCAAAACCGTCCAGGTCGAACGGGATGACGCGCAAGGTGACGTGATCGGCTTCGGAGAGCTCAAGAAGCCGGGTGAGCTGGGCCTTCGAGGTGGAGCGGTCGCTGACCCTGATGCGAAGCGCCGCCTCATGGACCAGGGCCTCGTACGGGATGGTGATCCTCTGGCGCTCCTTGCGGTGCCGGATGCGCAACTCAAGTTCCTCTTCGGTGAGTTCGGGCAATCTCGACGAGAAGACGGCACGGGCATAGTCCTCCGTCTGCAGCAGGCCCGGCACGTACAGGATTGCCACGTGGCGCAGGAACCGGGCGTGGTGCTCCAGCTCGGACAGGTCCAGGAACGACGTGGGCAGCAGGCCCCGGTACTCCTCCCACCAACCCCGCGTTCTGTCCGTGGCCATCTCGACCAGCGCGTCGATGAACTCCGCATCCGTACAGGCGTAGTGGGAGGCCAGTCGACGCAGTCGCTCCTCGCTCACTCCTCTGAGTCCCGATTCGATGTGGCTGATCTGGACCCTGTTCGCCCCGAGCAGCGCCGCTGACTGGATGGCCGTGAGCCCGGCCGCCTCGCGGAGCCTGCGCAGTTCGACCCCCAGGCGCACCTGCCGTGCTGTTGGTTCCGGCCTCTGAACCATGAGTTGATCCTTCTCTTTCGGTGGCAGATCGCGTGATCGGCTTGCTGCGGGTTACACGTTACCTCTACGGTCGGTGACGCGACGCGCACACAGCGGAAGCGCACCGCTCCGTCCTGCCATGACGGCTGCGGCATTGCCACCGCGCGCGAAATCCCCACTCATCGACCGGAGTTGATGACGCATGCCCGAAAACGAGCCCATCGAGACCTGGGACTACACCCTCTACATCCCGAACGACCTCAGAGCCGTGACCGTCTGTCGCCGCACCCTGCGCCTGATCCTGACCGTGCATGGCCTGATCGGCCTGGTGGACACGGCGGAGCTGCTGGCGGCGGAGCTGGTCTCCAACGCCGTACGGCACACCAAGGGGCCGGCCGCGCTCAGGGTCCGCCGTACCCCGGAGGGCATGGTGTGGATCGGGGCATGGGACACCGACCCCGCGCCGCCGGACCCTCCGCGTCCGCTGGAGCAGATGGCGGAGCTGGAGGACGGAAGAGGCCTGGGCCTGGTGAAGGCGTGCGCGGAGTACTGGGGGTGGCAGCCGACGGCCCGGTTCGGGGACCGGGGGAAGTACGTGTGGTGCGAACTTGCGGCGGCGTAGCTCGTTGATCACGGCGATGGAAAGGAGAGCTGATGGTCGGCTCGTCGCATGAGGCGTTGCACCGGATCTTCCAGAAGGATCCGACGCTGCTGACGAAGGCGTTACAGAAGGTCCTGCACGTGCCCTTCCCCGAACCGCGGGAGATCGCCGCGCTGAACGTGGACCTCACGGAGATCGAACCGGTCGAGCGCCGGGTGGACACGCTGCTGCGGGCGGAGACGGACGAGGGCACGTATCTGCTGGTGGTGGAGTCGCAGGGGAAGGTGGACGAGCGCAAGCGGGGCAGCTGGCCGTACTACCTGAGCTACCTGTACGAGAAGTACCGCTGCGAGCCGGTGCTGATCGTCGTCACCCAGAGCAGTAGTACGGCCAAGTGGGCGTGCCGTCCGATCCGGCTCGGCTTCCCGGGCTGGGAGTCGCTGACGGTACGGCCCCTCGTGCTGGGCCCGGACAACGTGCCGGTGATCGCGGACGAGCGGCAGGCCGAGAAGGACGTCCCCCTTGCGGTGCTCTCGGCCATGACACACGGGCGTGGCCCGCAGGCTCCGGCCATACTGGAATCCCTGGCCGCCGCCCTGCGGACCATCGACCCGGACACGGCCGCAGTCTTCGTGCAGTTTGTCGACTCCTGCCTGACCGACCCCCAGGCGAAGCAGATGTGGAGGGATTTGATGACGGCGATCCAGTACTTCTGGCGACACCCCCTGGCCGAACAGGTACGCGAGGAAGGCCGCGAACAGGGTCGAATTGAGAGGAGCCAGCAGATGCTCCTTCAGATTCTGGATTGGCGCCGTATCCCGGTACCCGACTCCGTCCGCGAGCGAGTCGAGGCGTGCACGGACCTGGACCAACTGGAGGCATGGGCCCAGCGAGCCGTGCACGCCACGGACGCGACGGAGTTGTTCGCCGACGAGTGAGCACGTGGCCGTTGGGTCACTCGCTTCCCCGTCAGCGTCGTGCCTCCGGGAAATGCGTCAAGGGCGCTCCGCGTCGCCTCCGGCGATGGCCCTCCGGGGCACCCTTGACCCACCTCACTCCAGCACGGTGTAGAAGCGAGCAAGCGGCCTGGGAGAGCGGTGGCTTGCACCGGTACGGGCCCCGAGGGCGCCGACTTGCTTCCGTCGGCTGTGGGGCGGACGGCTCTCGCTTGGTTCTTGCTTCGCTTCGACCTTTACAGTACGTCTGCCAAGGTCGCTCGAAAGGCGTCTACTTCCCGCCGAATGTATGGAGAAAGGTCAGTGAGTATACGCACCGTCTCGTCAAGATGAATTGCAAGTCGCGGATCTTCCCTCCATACCTCCTCACTGCGAGTCAACACCGCTGAGAGCAGGTCGTCGTCGTACCAGCCGGTCTCTACTTCATTGGGCGCCGTTTCGCGTAGGAAGTCCAGGGCAACTGGAAGCAGCCATGGAAGGCCGACATCCTGGGAAACCAGTCGGCGGAGATCTTCCACGGTCAAATCCTTGATAGCCCGCCGCCTCAGCTCATGGACACTGCGCACCAGAGGCGTACTGTCCGGCGGCGGATCGGGCCATCGATGTCTCTCTAGCTCTTCAATGGACCTGTTTCTATCGACAGAACGCGACAGCATGAAATATCCATTCTCTGGCGAGTTTACGCGCGATGGCCGATCGAATGCAGGAAGCCGTTGAGGCGGTCAAGTTCTCTAATTACCTCCTTGTGCTTGGCTATCAATACGTCGATGCCTCGATCAGTCAGCGTTTCCGGCAGAACGTCCATCTCGCGTTCAAGGACTCTCCTTACCCGGTCGAGGCCATCTCGCGCCTGCTTCAGCTCTGCTATGTGATCGAAGGGGGTTCCGTCAGCTTTTCGGGCAACCACTTCCCCGTTTGCCTCTCGTCGGGCGGCATCATAGTGGTTGTGCTTCGGCTGCGAGTTCACATCGCCGAGTGGGTCCTTCTTTATATTTTCAAATTTATCGATAGCCCGCTGTGCGGCTGGCGACAAACCCAACGAACGGCATGCCTGCGGGGCGAGACCCAGTGGGTCGGCCCATTTGTAGGGATTGCGAACGTAGGCGACGGGATTGAGGGCGGGTTCGAGTCCGAGAGGGTCAGGGCTGAGGTATCGGGCGCTTTCGGGGTCGTAATGGCGGAAGTAGTTGTAGTGCAGGCCCGTCTCGGGGTCGTAGTACTGTCCCGGGAAGCGTAGGGGGGTGTAGGTCGTGCTGTTCGCCGCCCACGCTGTCGTGCCCCACAGGGCACTTCGGGTGCGCCAGGCTATCTCGCCCTGTTCATCGACGAGTTCGTTCGGGGTGCCGACCAGGTCGGTGACGATGGCGAAGAAGCGTGAATCGACCTCGTGCTGCGGGGCGTCCGCTGCCGTTATGCGTTCCGTTTGAGCCAGAGGGCGTAGCCCCTGGTGGTCCCAGGTGAGGGTGACCGGGTTGGGGAGGCCCGGAGAGGTTGTCGTCTGTTCGCAGAGGGTGGTGCCGTCCCAGGTGAAGTCCACCCGTTCCACGACTGTTTCGCCGTCCTCCGCCAGGCGGAGCTTTGCCATGCGGCGGCCCAAGGGGTCGTAGGTGTAGCGCCAGCGGGTGCCGTCGGGAGTCGTCACCGAGGTCAGGCGGTCCTCGGCGTCCCATGCGTAGCGCCAGGTGTACGGCCCATGGGACAGGCGGGTCTTCTGGCGGAGGGTGACGCGGCCCAGGACGTCGTGTTCGTAGCGGATGTTGCCGGCTCGGGTGATGCGGGTGCCCGCATACGTGCGTGGACCGGTCGCCTCCTGGCCCGGGTGGTCCGTCGGCCAGGTGGCCTGGGTCTGGTTGCCTGCCTCGTCGTAGGCGTACCGTTCCGTCCAGTTCGCTGCGTGGACCGCCGTCACGCGGCCCGTCGCGTCCAGGTCGAAGCGGCGGGCGCCGGACAGGTGGTCCTCGATGCCGATCACGTTGCCGTCGGCGCGGTAGGTGTATGCCCTGTGCTGGACCATGCGGCCCTGCGCGCCGGTCACTGACTGGCTGATCGTACGACCGAGTGCGTCGAAGGTGTGTTCGAGTGAGATCGATTCGCCGATGCGACGTGACAGTTCGCGGCCTGCCACGTCGTACGTGAAGTCGATCGCTCGGCCCGAAACCACCATGTTTGTACGCTGGCCTGCTGCGTCGTAGGACCAGGTGGTGGCGGCTCCGGTCGGGGTCGTGCGGCCTGTGCGGCGGCCCAGGGTGTCGTACGTGTATTTCAGCGTGCGACCGTCGACCGTCTCCGAGAGCAGGCGGCCGTAGCGGTCGCGCAGCAGCGTCAGGGTCGTGCCGTCCGGGCCTACGGCCTGCGCCAGTTGGTCCGTTGCCGTTGCAGTCGTCTATCTGCTCCAGGACCGCCAGGTCGGTGCCCCGGTCGGCGAAGTGCCGCACCCGGCCGGTGCGGGGGTCGGTGACGGTGTAGCCGCCGTCCACCCGGTCCAGGGGGAGGCGCGGGCCGTGGCTCGCCAAGGTGGGCACGCCGGGTGCGGGGTGGGGGTACGACAGGAGCAGGCCGTCCTCCGTGACGTAGACGACTCCCTCCGCGTCGATCTCCAGACGCTGGTCCAGGGTGGAGGACCAGGACGGGCCGAACCAGCGGCCCAGACGGTAGCCCGACTCCACCCGCCGGGTCAGGGCAAGCGGTAGTACGCCGGGGAGGGTGACGTCGATCTGTGGCAGGTACATCTTGCCGGTGGCTACGTTGACCGGGTCGCCGCAGCCCTCCGTGCTGCTCCCGTCATGCGAGTGCTGGGGCGGGTCCTCGTTGACCTTGTCCCGGGCCGTTGCTTTGCCCGCGCCTTCCGCCCCCGCCCGTGCCTCTCCCCGCGCCGCGGCCTCCGCCGCGTCCCGGGTCAGGCCGACCTCCATTCCGGCGCCGTCGCCGAGGAACAACTGAGGGATCGCGCGGCCGCCGAACTCCGACGGGTCCTTGCGTGCCTCGTCCCACATGTCCTTCAGCGCGCGGTCGGGATGCATGGCCGTGGAGGTGAGTCCGGACAGGGTCATGCTGAGGCCCTGGAGGTACTCGGCGGGGTGCGTGAGGTTGTACGGGTCGAAGGGGTCCACGCTGCGGACGAAGCCGATCAGGCCGGCCGTGCCCTTGACCACACCCCCGACGACGTGCGTGAGTTCGGTGTTCGCCGCCTTCATGCCGTCGGTGAAGTCGTTGCCGAGGCGCTTCAGCGGCGGGGGCTCGGCGGGCGCGTGGGCCAATGCCGCCTTCACCTTGCCCTGGGCTTCGGTGGCGGCGGTGTTGCGCTGCTTGCGGGCCGCGGCCAGCTTGTGCACGGCCTCCTTGATGTCCGCCTTGCCCGGGTCGTGGAACGGGCCGGGCTTCGGGCCAGGTTCCTCGTTGGCCTTCACCTTGGCGTTGTAGGCGTCGACCTGCTTGTTGTACGTGTCGACCGCGTCCTTGGACGCCTTGACGCCCTTCTTGTAGAGCGCGACGGCTTCCTTGGCCTGGCCTTGTGCCCAGGTGACGGTGTCGGCGTACGACTCCAGGGCGCCCGCTGCCGTGTGGCAGGCCTCGGCAGCCTGTACCCACTTGGTGGGGTGGACGCCGAACTTCTTGCGGAAGGCGTCGCCGCCCTCGCCCTGCCATCCGGAGGAGTCGACCTTCTTCAGGCCCTGGCCGACCTTGTCGAAGGCGCTGTAGAAGTCGCGCAGGTGTTTGGCGCTCTCGCGGATCTTCGCCGGGCTGCCGTGGACAAGTTCGTTGGCTTCCTCAGTCTGGCCCAGCTGTTGTTCCCCGGGGGTGGCGCAGAGGTCCGAGGCGAGTCCGTCGCCCCAGTCCTCGACTTCGTCCGCCCACTTGTGCAGCCCGACGTGGTCCAGGCCCTTGCCGACTTCGTCCGTGACGTAGTCGATGCCCTCGCCGAGCTTCTTCTTGCCCTTGTCCCAGAGGTGCTCCGCGCCGCCCAGCAGCGCGTTGGTCGCGTCGCCGAGTCCCATCAGCCCTCACCCTCCTGCTGCCCGGCTGCCTGGGCACGGGCCTCGGGGGAGGGGCCGAAGGCGTCGTCAAGGAACTTGGCGTACTCGGATTTCGACATGCCGAAGGTCTCGGGGCCCGGGCTCAGCGGCCCCAGCATCTGCGAGGTCGCCACGTCCCGGCCGGCGTCCTCCAAGTTCTGTTTGCTGTTGGCCCAGGCGTCCTCGAAGGACTTCTTGCTGTAGTCCGGGTGCAGGTAGGCGTTCTCGGTGCTGTTGGCCCACTGGCCCCAGCTCATCTTCTCCACGTCTGCCTCGGAGGCGTGCGGGTCGCCCACCAGGGAGTTCGCGCCGACCTTCAACGCGCCGCTGACATACTGATCGGTCTCGTAGTACGTACCGGCCGCCAGATTCGTCTCGAGCGCGAAGTTGTTGCCCTCGTTGATCAGCGACCGCACACCCCACTCCCAGCGGTCGCAGAAAGACTTGAAATCGCCGGTCAGTCCCTCGTGACCCAGCTCCAATCCGGACAGGACGAGCTCGTTGAACCCACGCCCGGCGCCGGCCTCGCCGATCATGCCGAGTTCCTTCAGCTCACCCAGCGCGTCGGTCAGGCCCTTGGCGATCAACGCCAGGCCTTCCGTTCTCAAGTCCCAGCGCTGGTCAGTCACGTCACGTCCCCCGTTACCGCAGTTTCCGTTTCGACGTCCACCGCCGCCTCGTCCGGCACGATCCCGCGTACCGGCGGGAACAGCGCCCCCTCGCCCTCGCTGCCCACATCCAGCGCCACCCCGCACGGCACCCCCACCGCCGGAACCGCCGCATCCAGCAGCCGCGCCCCGAGCCACCGCTGGTACGCCCACTCCCGCTCGGACTCGCCGCGGGTGAGCGCGAAACGGGCCAGGGCGTGCTCGTTGGAGAAGGCGTAGATCCAGCGCACGCCGCCGAAGTCGGCCGTCAGCAGCGCGCTGTTCTCCGCGTCGAGAGGGACGAGTACGGCCGTGCGGCGGAACTCGCCCAGCAGCACGGCGAATTCGCGGCGCCTGCGCTCGACGGCATCAATGGCATCAGTTGAGGCCGCTGCCTGCTCACGCAAACCCGCGCCCTCGGGTGCCTCCGGCCCGGCCGTCTCCTGCCGCCCAGTGCGGGGCAGGTCCACATAGTCGTACAGCTGTGACCTGCGTATTCGCGCCGACGGTTCGGCATCGCCCCCCAATTCGAACATGCCTCGGATCATCACATCAGCACATTGAGCATCGCAACGCGGAACCGTGAGTCCTCGGGCAGGTCGACCGAATTCCGACCCCGGTGGGCCGGGCTACCCCGCGAGCAGGTGCAGCCCCGCGCAGTCGTCACCGCCGGCCGGGTCCGGGGCGTACAGCCAGTAGACCGTCGCGAGCAGCACCGGTGTCAGCAGCAGGGCGAGGAGCGCGAACATCGCCGCCAGGCCGCGCCGTTCGGTGCGGGGCAGGATGACGAACATCAGGAGGGAGGTGAGGGCGCAGGCCAGGCCGGTCCACGAGGTGACGTACATGCGCGTCGAGGGGCCCAGATAGCGGCAGTTCTGGAAGGTGTCGGAGTCCCAGGCGATGCGGGCGACGAGGAGTACAGCGGCGAGGGCCGTCGTCACGGGGACGAGGAGGGCCGTACGGGTGATGGTTCTCATGCCTCGGACAGTCCCTCGCACAGCCTGCGCAGGACCGTTCCGCAGCGGCGGGCGTACGCGTGCTGCAGGCCACGGGTCGCCGGGCCGCCCGCCTTCGCGTACCACTTGGCCGCCTTGCTGAAGGCCGCCACCGTCAGCCAGACCGTGCCGTCGCCGGTGCGGTCGACCACGAAGGCCTCCTCGCCGGATTCGGGGTGGCCCTCCAGGGTGCCGTAGGCCCAGCCGGCGCGGCGGGGTTCGTCCACCGTCCAGAGGATGCGGCAGGGGGCCTTGATGACACCTGCCAGGGTGACCGTGACGTCGACGCCCTCCGCGGCTCTGTCCGCGCCGGCGTCGATGCCCACGCCCAGGGCGCGGTGCATCTCCCAGGTGAGGACCGCCTCGGCCGCGCGGTGGAAGAGCTTGTTGCCCTCGCCGAGGCGGGTGCGGACGAGCATCGGGTGGAAGCCGGGCGGGCAGTACGTCAGGTCGTCGCGGGTCGCGCCGACCGGCTCGTAGGTGAAGGGCGCCGAGGACATGGGTCACAAGGGTAGGGCGGCACCCGGAAGCTCTGTCTTCCGGGTGCCGCCCTCCTCGGCCACGCGTGTGTCAGCTGACGTTGACCGCCGACCAGGCCGCGGCCACCGCCTTGTACTCGGTGCTGCTGGAGCCGTACAGCGCCGACGCCGCGCTCAGCGTGCCCGTGCGGGCCGCCTTGTAGTCCGTCGTCGACGTGAAGTACGTCGTCAGCGCCTTGTACCAGATCTGCAGCGCCTTGGCGCGGCCGATGCCGGTGACCGTGGAGCCGTTGTACGTCGGGGAGTTGTACGTCACCCCGTTGATCGTCTTCGAACCGCTGCCCTCCGACAGGAGGTAGAAGAAGTGGTTCGCGACGCCCGAGGAGTAGTGGACGTCCAGGTTGCCCACCGACGAGGACCAGTAGTCGGCGCTGCCGCCGTCCTTGCTGGGCTTGTCCATGTAGCGCAGCGGGGTGCCGTCGCCATTGATGTTGATCTTCTCGCCGATGAGGTAGTCACCGGGGTCGGAGGGATTGTTGGCGAAGAACTCCACGCCGGTGCCCATGATGTCCGACGTGGCCTCGTTCAGGCCGCCCGACTCTCCCGAGTAGTCCAGGCCCGCCGTGTTCGCGGTGACGCCGTGGCTCATCTCGTGGCCGGCGACGTCGAGCGAGGTCAGCGGGTCGGCGTTGCCGGAGCCGTCGCCGTACGTCATGCAGAAGCAGCTGTCGTCCCAGAACGCGTTGACGTAGTTGCTGCCGTAGTGGACGCGCGAGTAGGCGCCGACGCCGTCGTTCTTGATGCCGCTGCGGCCGAACGTGCTCTTGTAGAAGTCCCAGGTCTCCTGTGCGCCGTACGCGGCGTCGGCGGCGGCGGTCTGGTCGGAGGAGGACGTGGAGGCGGTGCCGGTGCCGAAGGTGTTGGTCGAGTTGCTGACCAAGGTGCCCTTGCCGGACGTCTTGCGGGCCAGGTTGTAGGTCTTGTGACCGCCGCGGGAGGCGTCGGTCAGGTTGTACGACGAGCCCGACTGCGTGGTGGTGAGGCTGACGGTGCCCGAGTACAGGGTCTTGCCGGTGCCGGTCGCGTTCTCGATGCCCTGGTACTCGAAGAGCTTCTTGCCGGTGGCGGCGTCGGTGATGACGTGCAGCTGGTTCGGGGTGCCGTCGTCCTGCAGGCCGCCGACGACCGTCTCGTAGGCGAGGACGGGCTTGCCGGAGCCGGCCCAGATCACCTTGCGGGCGCCGTCCGCGGCGGACTTCGCGGAGCCGAGGGTCTTGGCGGCGGACACCGCCTGCTTCTCGGCCTTGGCGGCGCTGATCTGCGGCTTGAGCGAGGCCACCTTGATGGTCGCCCCGGTCGCCTTGGTGACGCCCTCGGTTCTGCCCGACTTGGCGGTGTGGACGACCAGGTCGCCGCCGAGCACCGGAAGGCCGGCGTAGGTGCGCTCGTAGCGGGTGTGGACGGTGCCGTCGGCGTCCTTGACGACGTCCTTGACGACCAGCTTCTCCTTGGCGCCGAGGCCCAGTTGCCGCGCGGTCTGCGTGGCGTCGGCCTGCGCCTTCTGTATCAGGGACATGCGGGCCGAGTCGGACAGCGCGGCGGGCGCGGCGGCGAGGGTCGCGCTGCTCTTGCCGGCGGCCGTCGCGGTGGTGGTCAGACCGGTGGAGAGCAGGGCTCCGGCGGCGACGGCGGTGGCGATGACCAGAGTGGCGCGCTTGTGACGCGTGTAGAGGGGGGTCACGCAAGCTCCTTCTCGTGGGGAGTCCGGTCAGCGTGGGGTTACTGGCCGGAGAGGTGGGGTGAAGCTCTGCGACGGGTGAGGGAAGAGTGACATCGGGGGCGCGTACATGTCAGGACCCTGAAGTGATGTTGGCCGGAAATCAACTGTCCGGGAAACGTTGCGCGTGTGTTAACCGGCGCCGTCCGAGCGTGCCGGACCCTCGAACGGCGCCCAGTTCCCAGGCATTTGACGTTCGCTTTACGGGAACGTCAGCTTCCAGTCGTTGATCGTTCCGGTGTCGTACGTGGCCTGATCCTGCACCCGCAACTTCCAGGTGCCGTTGGCCTGTTCGGCGGCCGCGTTGACCGTGTAGGTCTGCTTCACGTCGTGCGCCGAGTCCGAGGAGCTGAAGTCCTTCAGGCGGTAGGCGGTGCCCGAGGGGCCGACGAGGTCGATCACCAGGTCACCCCGCCAGGTGTGCGTGATGTCGACGTACACCTGGAGGTTGCCCGGCGCGTTGCCGCTCCTGCCGGAGACCGTGATGTCCGAGCTGACGGCGGGCCCGTTGTCCGGTATGGCCACGGCGGAGTTGTTCTCGTACGTCGTACCGCCGCCTCCGCCTCCGCCGCCGCCGTCGGAGCGCGAACCGACCGCCACGGCCGCCCAGGCGTCCTGCACCGCCTTGTACTCGGCGCCGGAGGTGCCGTACAGCTCACCGGCGGCCGCGAGGGTGCCGGTGCGGGCGCCCGCGTAGTCGGTGGCGGAGGTGAACTTGGTGGTCAGCGCCCGGTACCAGATCTGCAGCGCCTTGTCCCGGCCGATGCCGGTGACCGGAAGCCCGTCCGCGGTGGGCGAGTCGTAGCTGACCCCGTTGATGACCTTGGCGCCGCTGCCCTCCGACAGGAGGTAGAAGAAGTGGTTGGCGATGCCCGAGGAGTAGTGCACGTCCAGGTTGCCGACGCCCGAGTACCAGGAGTCGGCCGAACTGCCGTCCTTGCTGGGCTTGTCCATGTAGCGCAGCGGGGTGCCGTCGCCGTTGATGTTGATCTTCTCGCCGATGAGGTAGTCACCGGGGTCGGAGCTGTTGTTGGCGTAGAACTCCACGCCGGTGCCCATGATGTCGCTGGTGGCCTCGTTCAGGCCGCCGGACTCGTCGCTGTAGTCCAGGCCCGCGGTGTTGGCGGTGACGCCGTGGCTCATCTCGTGCCCCGCGACGTCGAGCGAGGTCAGCGGGTCGTTGTTGTTCGAGCCGTCGCCGTAGGTCATGCAGAAGCAGCCGTCGTCCCAGAAGGCGTTGACGTAGTTGCTGCTGTAGTGGACGCGGCTGTAGGCCGCGACGCCGTCGTTGCGGATGCCGCTGCGGCCGAAGGTGTTCTTGTAGAAGTCCCAGGTCTCCTGCGCGCCGTAGTGGGCGTCCGCGCCCGCGGTGGCCGCGTTGGACGTGGTGCCGTCGCCCCAGGTGTCGTTGCTCTGGGAGAACAGGGTGCCGGTGCCCGAGGTGCCGTGGTTCAGGTTGTACGTCTTGTGGCCGCCGCGCGCCCCGTCGGTCAGCGTGTACGTCGAGCCCGACCGGGTCGTGGTCAGCTGCACCTGGCCGCTGTAGTGGGTGTTGCCGACGCCGGTCTCGATGCCCTGGTACCGGTACAGCTCCTTGCCGGTGGTGGCGTCGGTGATGACGTGCAGCCGGTTCGGGGTGCCGTCGTCCTGGAAGCCGCCGACGACCGTCTCGTAGGCGAGGACGGGCCTGCCGGTCGCCGCCCAGATCACCTCGCGCACGGAGTCCGCGGCCTGCCTGGTGCCGCCGAGGGCCTTGGCCCGCTCGAGGGCCTGCTTCTCGGCGGTGGCCTTCGGCACGGCCGGGGTGAGACCGGCGACCTTCACGGTGGCGCCGGTGGCCTTGATGACGTCCATCGTCTTGCCGGACGTGTTGCTGTCCACGACCAGGTCGCCGCCGAGCACCGGAAGGCCGGCGTAGGTGCGCTCGTAGCGGGTGTGCAGGGTGCCGTCGGCGTCCTTGACGACGTCCTTGACGACCAGCTTCTCCTTGGCGCCGAGGCCGAGGGAACGGGCGGTGGCGGCCTTGGTGGCGTCGGCTTGGCGGATCAGCTCGACGCGCTGCGAGGGCGTGAGCCGTACGGCCACATGGGCCTTGTTGATCTTGCCGGGCTCGGGTTTCGCCGGTGCGGCGCTGGCCGCGCCCGACTGGACGGCGGCGGCGATCAGGGCGGCGACACCGGCGAGGGCGACGGTGGCGGTGCGCCGGTGGGACGCGTGGGGGGTGCGTCTGCGAGAGGAACTGCTGCTCAACACTGACTCCTTCTGCGTGACCGCGGGTCGCGCGGCCAGGGAGACCGGACGGTGGGTTGGGGCGTCCGGGCAGAACAGGGCGTTACGCGGAACCACGTGCAGGCCGGCCCACACGAGCAGGTGTGACTGTGGGGTTGCTGTGAGTCGGCCTGGGAAGAGTGACAGGGGATCACCGCGCCTGTCAGGACCGCGTCACAAACTTGGCTGGAAATGGTCCGTTGACCGGATGTTCATGTTCGATATACGGACTGGCTGCCTGGGCAGGGGCTCGCGGCGGCGGCCGACGGTGTGACGAGGGCGTCTCGGTGCGACGAGGACGTCTCAGATCATGACGGACCTTCTCCCACAGGGGAGTTGGCGTGCCCGTCGGTGTCCCCGTGCCAGGTCCGCCACAGGGCCGCGTAGGCGCCGTCGGCCGTCACCAGGTCCTCGTGGGTGCCCAGTTCCGTCAGGCGGCCGTTCTCCATGACGGCCACCCGGTCGGCGTCGTGCGCCGTGTGGAGACGGTGTGCGATGGCGATCACCGTACGGCCCTGAAGGACGGCGGCCAGGGCGTGTTCGGCGTGCCGGGCCGTCGCGGGGTCCAGCAGGGCGGTCGCCTCGTCCAGGATCAGGGTGTGCGGATCGGCCAGCACCACCCGGGCCAGGGCGAGTTGCTGGGCCTGGGAGCCGTCGGTGGAGCGGCCGCCCGCGCCCAGCCGGGTGTCGAGGCCGTCCGGCAGGTCCCGGACCCACTCGTCGGCTCCGACCGCCGCGAGCGCCGCCCACAGGTCGTCGTCCGTGGCGTCCGGCTCGGCGATCAGCAGGTTGTCGCGGACCGTGCCGAGGAACACATGGTGTTCCTGCGTGACCAGGACCACCTGGCGGCGCAGCAGCTCCGGCGCCAGCTCGGCCACCGGCACCCCGCCCACCGACACCGTGCCCGTGCCGGGCCGGTCGATGCCCGCGAGGAGTCTGCTGAGGGTCGTCTTCCCGGCGCCGGAGGGGCCCACCACCGCCAGCCGCTCCCCGGGCCGTACCGTCAGGTCCACCCCGCGCAGCACCTCGCCGCCGCGCTCATAGGCGTACCGGACCTCGCGCACGTCGATCAGGTCGTCGGCCGGCACGGGCGAGCCGGCCCCCGTCTCCCCGCGTGGCGCCTGTGCCAGCCCCTCCACGCGGGCGAACGACGCGCTGCTGCTCTGCAGTTGCTCCACGCGCATCAGGATCTGGTCCAGCGGCTCGGTGAACTGCCGCAGATACAGCGCCGCCGCCACCACCGCGCCGACCCCGACCGCGCCCCGCTGGTGCAGCCAGCCGCCGAGCAGCAGCACGCCCACGACGGGCACGGTGTACGTCACCTCGACCGCCGGGAAGAACACCGTCCGCAGGAACAGCGTGTAGAAGCGGGTACGGCGGGACTCCTCCAGCGCGTCCCGGCTCGCCGCCACCCGCCGCTCGCGCAGCCCGAACGCCTCGACCGTCCGGGCACCGGCCGCCGTCGAGGCGACGATCTCCGCGACCTGGGACGTGGCCGCACCCTCGGCGAGGTAGCCGTCCCGGGCCCGCCGCAGGTACCAGCGCAGGGCCAGCCAGATCGGGGTCAGCCCGAGCAGCCCGAACGCCCCGAGCAGCGGGTCGAGCGCGAACACCGCGACCAGCACGAACAGTGCCTGCACGGTGTTGACCAGCAGCTCCGGGCCGACGTCCCGCAGCGTGCTGCCGACGGTCGCCACGTCCGCCGTGCCACGTGCCGTCAGATCGCCCGTGCCGGCCCGCTCCACCAGGGACGCGGGCAGCGCCAGCACCCGCTCGACGTACTCCTCGCGCACCCGCGCCAGCGTCCGCTCCCCGAACCGGTACCCGACGAGCCGCGCCCACCGGGCCAGCAGCAGCTGTGCAAGGGCGCACAGCAGGATCCACGGCGCGAGCCGGTCCACCGCGCCGGACCCCTGGCCGCCCCGCACGTCGTCCACGATCCGCCCGACCAGCCATGGCCCGACCAGCCCCGCCCCCGCCGCCAGCGCGTTCAGCAGCAGCGCGGCGCCGAACGCCCGCCCGTCGGCCCGCACCAGCCGCAGCGCGGCCCGCCGCACCCGGCCCCGGTCGGCGACCGGCAACAGCCCCTCACCCGCCGTCATCGCACGCCCCTTTCCGCATCCCGCAGCGCGAGCGCCGGACCGCCTCGTTGCCCTGGCCCGGGTCGGTCGCCGTCGGTGCTGACCTGCGTGTGCCGGTATGGCAGGGTCCTTTCCGTACCCCGGTGCGTGCGGCCCGCGCCGTTCGTCCACAGCCCCCGGTCCCGTCCCGTGCCCCCGTCACCGTACGGCCCCCTCCGTGTCCCGGGCGACGAGTGCGCGGTAGGCCGGTTCCGTCGTGAGCAGCCGTTGGTGTGGTCCGCTCGCCGCGACCTTGCCGTCGACCAGGAAGACGACCGTGTCCGCGCGGTCCAGGACCAGCGGAGAGGTGGACGTCACCACCGTCGTGCGGCCCTCCCGCGCCTCCCGCAGCCGCCGCGCGACCGTGGCCTCGGTGTGCGCGTCCAGTGCCGAGGTCGGCTCGACCGCGAGCAGCACCTCCGGGCCCGCGAGCAACGCCCGTACCAGCCGCACCCGTTGCCGTTGCCCGCCCGACAGGCTGCGGCCCTGGCCGGACACCGGCGAGTCCGTGCCCTCCGGCAGCCCGCGTACGACGTCCTCGGCGGCCGCCGCGTACAGCGCCCGGCCGAGCTCCGCCTCGTCGGCGGGGTGCCCGGCGGCCACGACCTCCCGCAGCGGCCCCGCGAACAGGTCGGCCTCGTGGTCCGCGACCAGGATCCGCCCGCGCACCTCCGCCAGCGGGACCGCGTCCAGCCGCACCCCTCCCCAGGTGGCGTCGGTCGGCCCGAAGCGGCCGAGCCGGTCCACCACGGCGGCGGCCTCGGCGGGCCGGGCGGTGGCCAGCGCGGTCAGCCGGCCCGGCACCACCCGCACCCCGGACGCCGGGTCGTGCAGCTCGGCCGGTCCCTCGGGCGCCGGCAGCGTGCCCTCGTCCGGCTCCGGCTCCAGCCGCAGCAGCCGTACGACCCGGCGCGCGGCCACCACGCCCCGGTTCAGGTCGTAGGCCATCTGCACGAAGAACGCCACCGGTCCGATCAGCACGGCGACATAGCCGTACACCGACACCAACTGGCCGATGGTCAGGGACCCCTGGGCCGCGAGCCGCGCCGCCAGCCAGGTCACCACGGCCAGGAACAGGGTGGGCAGGCCCACACCGAGCGCCTGCACCCAGCTGGCCACCGCGCCCACCCGGTAGCCCTGCGCGCGCAGCCGCCGCGAGTCCTGCCGGAAGGCGTCCGCGAACAGCCCCTTGCCGCCGAGGCCGTTGAGGACGCGCAGCCCGCCCGCGAGGTCGCCGATGCGCGCCGCGAGCACGCCCTGCCTCTCCCGGTACGCGCTCTCCGCGCCCTGCAGCCGCAGCGTCAGCGGCCCGGTGACCAGCGCGATCACCGGCAGGCCGAGCAGTACGACGGCGGCGAGCGGCGCCGAGATCGCCAGCAGCAGCCCGGCCACCACCACGTACACGACGGCCGAGCCGACGCCGGGACCGACCACGGTCAGCGCCTGCGCGACGGTCTGCACGTCGCCGACCCCGATCGTCACCACCTCGCCGGCTCCGGCCCGGCGCGGCAGGGCGGCCCCCAGCCGGACCACATGTCCCACGACCACCTTCACCGTGCGGAAGTTGGCGTCCATCCGCACCCGGGTCATCGTGCGGTGCCGCATGATGCTCAGCCAGGCGTTCACCGACCCGAGCACGAACATCACCCCGGTCCACGCGGCCAGCACCCCCAGCCGCCCCGGCACCAGCCCCTCGTCCACGGCCCGCGCCATCAGGTACGGCTGTGCGGCCATCAGTACCAGCCACACGCTGCCCAGCAGCGCTCCGGCCGCGGAGCGCCCCGGCTGGCGCAGCACCAGCCACCACAGATAGCGCCAGCCGCCGCGGGTGTCCGGGGTGCCCGGATCCTCGTACGCGTCGATCATCCATCCCCCGATCGGCTCGGCCTCGCCGGAGACCTCGAAGGTATCCAGGGTGGGGACGGGTGCTCCATCGAATAAAGAGGGCGCTCGGGGCGCCGGTGGGCACGTACGGCGCGAGGGCCGGTCCCTCCCAGGGGGAGGCACCGGCCCTCGCGCGGAGTGCGGGGTCAGCTCAGGCCGAGGCTGGAGAGGGCGGTCGTCCAGTCGGTCATGATGGCGTTCTGCGCGTCGGAGAGGCTGACGTCACCGGCGCAGACGGCCTTCTTCAGCTTGTTCTCGACGGTGTCCTTGTTCGAGGAGGTCTCGTTGCCGTAGTGGGGTTCGGGCCAGAGGTTCTCCGCGCTCCTCGGTGCGCCGCCGAGTTCGAGCGGGACGAAGTGGTCCTCCTCGTAGTCCGAGAGGTTGGTGTCGGAGTAGCCGTACTCCACGATCTGCTGCTTCTTCAGCGCGGTCGTGTAGGAGCTGGGCGGCCGTACGGTCGCGGTCCAGCCGGAGACGCAGATGGTGGAGTCGATGGTGCCCTGGGTGACGTCGGGGTTGAGGGCCCCGGGCGTGCAGGCGGAGTCGGGCAGGGGGAGGTAGTCCTGGCTGCAACTGGCGGCGTGGGCGGAGCCGGTGGTGACGGTGAGGCCCGCTGCGGCGAGGGCGAGGGAGGAGAGGGCGGTCACCAGGGGGCGGGGTATTCGGGACATGTGGGGGTCTCCCGGTGTGGTGCCCGGCAGGAATTCCGGGCGGTCGTGGGCATGACAGCACCGGGATCATCTATGCGGGTAGACCTCTTTGCCCGACCGGGAGCCGCTTTGGTTGAACGTTTATTCACGCGAGGGCAGTGCAAGGCAAGGGCTTGACGCGGCCTTGACATCAGGGCCGGCAGAGAGGCCGGGAGGTGTGCCGACGGGGGCGTGATGGTCCGTCAACCACCCATCATATCCCGCGTGAACACGCGCTGAACTACGCCAGGCTGTCCCGCCACGCCCGGTGCAGATCCGCGAACCGGCCCGTGCCGCCGATCAGCTCCTCCGGGCGGCCGTCCTCGACGATCCGGCCGTGCTCCATCACCAGCACCCGGTCCGCGATCTCCACGGTCGACAGCCGGTGCGCGATCACCACCGCCGTACGGCCGCGCAGCACCGTCGACATGGCCCGCTGCACGGCCCGCTCACCCGGGATGTCCAGCGAACTGGTCGCCTCGTCCAGGATCAGCACCGCCGGATCGGCGAGCAACGCGCGGGCGAAGGCGACCAGTTGGCGCTGTCCCGCCGAGATCCGCCCGCCGCGCTTGCGGACGTCCGTGTCGTAGCCGTCGGGCAGGGCGCTGATGAACTCGTGCGCGCCGATCGCCTTCGCCGCCCGCTCGATCTCCCCGCGGGTGGCGTCGGGCCGGCCGATGGCGATGTTGTCGGCGACCGTGCCGGAGAACAGGAACGCCTCCTGGGTCACCATGACCACCCCGCGCCGCAGTTCCGGCACGGGCAGCTCACGCAGGTCCACGCCGTCCAGCAGCACGCGGCCGTCGGAGGGGTCGTAGAAGCGGGCGAGCAGCTTGGCGAGCGTGGACTTCCCGGCGCCCGTCGAGCCGACCACGGCGACCGTCTGCCCGGCCGGCAGGGTCAGATCGAAGCGGGGCAGCACCTCGCCGCCGGTGCGGTAGCCGAACCGGACCCCGTCGAAGACGACCTCGCGCCCCGGGAATCCGCCCTCCAGCGGCGGGAGTTCGCGTGGGTCAGCCGGCTCCGGCACGGACGGGGTCTGCGCCAGCAGCCCGGCGACCTTCTCCAGGGAGGCGGCGGCCGACTGGTAGGAGTTGAGGAACATCCCCAGCCGGTCGATCGGGTCGTACAGCCGGCGCAGATACAGCACCGCCGCCGCCAGCACACCCAGCTCCAGCGAGCCGGACGCCACCCGGTAGGCGCCCCACAGCACGATCCCCGCGACCGCCGTGTTCGCCACCAGCCGGGAGCCGACCACATAGCGGGCCATCTCCAGCAGCGCGTCCCCGTTCGTCCGCTCGTGCCGCCGGTTGAGCACGGCGAACTCGGCGTCGTTGGCCGCCTCCCGGCGGAAGGCGCGCACCGGGCGGATGCCGTTCATCGTCTCCACGAACTTCACGATCACCGCCGCGATCGCCGTCGACCGCGCCCGGTACACCCGTCCCGCCCGCCGCTGGTAGAGCCGGACGAGCAGGTACAGCGGCACGAACGAGACCACCGCGACCGCGCCCAGACCGAGGTCCAGCCACAGCAGCATCGCCGAGATGTAGACGAAGGACAGCACGACGGTCACCAGCTCCTGGAGCCCGTCATTGAGGAGTTCGCGCAGCGACTCCACGTCGGTGGTGGAGCGGGAGATCAGCCGCCCGGACGTGTACCGCTCGTGGAAGTCGATGCTCAGCGCCTGCGCGTGCCGGAAGATCCGGCCCCGCAGATCCAGCAGCACGTCCTGGCTGACCCGCGCGGAGGCCTCGATGAACGCGAACTGCAGCACGCCGGAGGCGAGGGCGCACAGCAGATAGCCGGCGCCGACCGCGAACAGCGGACCGTGCCGGTGGTGCCGGAAGGCCGGCACGGCGGTGTCGATGGCGTACGCCACCAGCAGCGGGCCCACCTGCACCGCCGCCTGCTGGAGCAGCAGGAGGAGGGTGGTCAGTGCGGCCCTGCCCTTCAGGGGCGCGAGCAGGGAGCGCAGCAGGGCGGCCGTGGCGCCGGGCGGGGCGGGCAGGACGTCCCGGTCGAAGACGTCGCCGTCACCGCCGTCGCTCTCGGGGTGCGGGCCGGGGAGTTCGTCGTCCTCGGCGGTGGCAGTGGAGGCGGTCGTGGTGGTCAACGGGAGTCCTCCGTATCCCCGGAGTGCCCGGATGCTCCGGACATCAGATGCGCGTACTCGGCGTTGGTGCGCAGCAGTTCCTGATGGGTGCCTACGGCGGCGATCCGGCCGCCCGAGAGCAGCGCGACCCGGTCGGCGAGCAGGACGGTCGACGGTCGGTGGGCCACGATCAGCGCGGTGGTGTCGGCGAGGACCTGCCGCAGCGCGGCCTCCACGGCGGCCTCCGTGTGCACGTCCAGGGCGGACAGCGGGTCGTCCAGCACCAGGAACTCCGGTCTGCCGACCACCGCGCGGGCCAGTGCGAGGCGCTGGCGCTGGCCGCCGGAGAGGCTGAGGCCCTGCTCGCCGACGCGGGTGTCCGTGCCCTGCGGCAGGGCGTGCGCGAAGTCGGCCTGCGCGACGGCGAGCGCCCGGTCGAGGTCCGGTCTCCCGGCGCCGTCCGGGGCGCCCATAAGGACGTTGTCGCCGACGCTCGTGGAGAACAGCGTGGGTTCCTCGAAGGCCACAGCCACCTTCGCGCGCAGCTCCTCGCGGGGCATGGCGGCGATGTCGACGCCGTCGAGGGTGATGCGGCCCGAGGTGACCTCGTGCAGGCGGGGGACGAGTGCGGTGAGGGTGGTCTTGCCGCTGCCGGTGGCGCCGACCAGGGCCATGGACTCGCCGGGGCGGACGTGCAGGTCGATGTGGGTGAGGAGGGGCGGGGAGTCCTCGGGCGCGTCGGGGTAGCGGAACTGGACGTTCTCGAAGCGGAGTCCGGTGTCGGTCGTCGTCGCCCGCTCACGTTCTCGGGGCGCTGTCTCGGCCTCCGGCGCCCCGTCCATCACCTCGAAGTACCGTTCCGTGGCCGTCGCCGCCTCCTGGCTCATCGCCAGCAGGAAGCCGATCGAGTCCACGGGCCAGCGCAGCGCAAGTGCCGTACTCAGAAAGGCGACCAGCGTGCCCGCCGACAGCCCCCCGTCGGCCACCCGGACCGCGCCCAGCACCAGCGCCGCCCCGATCGCCAGTTCCGGAAGCGTCACGATGACACCCCAGATCATGGCGAGCAGCCGCGCCTTGCGCAGTTCCGTGCCGCGCAGGGTGACCGCCAGCTCGCGGAACGCCCGTGCCTGGCTGCGGTGGCGGCCGAAGCCCTTGATGATGCGGATGCCGAGCACGCTCTCCTCGACCACCGTCGTCAGGTCACCGACCTGGTCCTGCGCGCGCCGCGCCACCAGGGCGTAGCGCCGCTCGAAGACCGCGCAGGTCCACATCACGGGGACGGCGGGACCGAGGATGACCAGGCCCAGCACCCAGTCCTGCATCAGCATGATCACCACACCGACGAGAATCGTGACCCCGTTGACCAGCAGGAACGTCAGCGGGAAGGCGAGGAACTGACGCAGCAGCATCAGGTCCGTCGTGCCCCGGGAGAGCAGCTGGCCGGAGGCCCAGCGGTCGTGGAAGGCGACGGGCAGCCGCTGCAGACGGCCGTAGAGACCCGCCCGCATCTCCGCCTCGACGTGCGACAGCGGACGGGCCACCAGCCAGCGCCGTATGCCGAACAGGACCGCCTCGGCGATCCCGAGGAGGAGCAGACACAGCGCGCCGAACCAGACTCCGGCCGGGTCCCGGTCGGCGACCGGCCCGTCCACGATCCACTTCAGGACGAGCGGGATCACCAGACCGGTGCAGGAGGCGACGACCGCGACGAACGCGGCCGTGAACAGCCGCGCCCGCACGGGGCGGACGTACGGCCACAGGCGCAGCAGCGTGCGGACGGCGGAACGGTCGGTCTCGGTGGTTGCACGTGTCGTGGGCATCACTCGCGAGCGTACGGACCGGCACTGACAACGCCCACCGAGTTTTGGCCGGACCCGAGTCCGCCGTTGGTCCTACGACCTGCACGTTCGACCACTCGGACGAGGGTTGTGCACGGGGGTCGCAGGCCGGCATCAACCGATCGGACGATGCCGCATCGAGCGGGGCGGCCGATGTGCCGGGCCCCGCCCACCCGGGATTCTCGGGACATGCCATCCGTCATCGAAGTCACCGATCTGCGCAAGTCGTACGGCGGCCGGGCCGTCGTCGACGGGGTCTCCTTCGCCGTCGAGGAGGGCGAGATCTTCGGGATCCTCGGCCCGAACGGCGCCGGCAAGACCACCACCGTGGAGTGCGTCGAGGGACTGCGCGTGCCCGACGGCGGCCGGGTCCGGGTCACCGGCCTCGATCCGGTCGCCGACCACGACGAGGTCGCCAGGATCCTCGGCGCCCAGCTCCAGCAGAGCGAGCTGCAGCCCAAGCTGACCGTGCGCGAGGCGCTGGAGCTGTACGCCTCCTTCCACCCGGCCGCGGCCGACTGGCGGCCGCTCGCCGAACGCCTCGGTCTCGCACCGAAGCTCGGCACCCGGTTCGCCAAGCTGTCCGGCGGACAGCGGCAGCGGCTGTTCATCGCGCTGGCCCTCGTGGGCAATCCGCGGGTCGTCGTGCTGGACGAGCTGACCACCGGCCTCGACCCGCGCGCCCGCCGTGACACCTGGCAGCTGATCGAGGACGTCCGCGCGAGCGGCGTCACCGTGCTCCTCGTCACCCACTTCATGGAGGAGGCGCAGCGGCTGTGCGACCGGATCGCGGTGATCGACAAGGGGCGGGTGGCCGCCCTGGACAGCCCGGCCGGGCTCATCCGCCGGTCGGCGGGCGCCACCGTCATCAGCTTCACCCCCTCGGCCCCGCTGGACGACCACGACCTCACCGGCCTCCCGGCCATCGCCTCCATCGAGCGCAAGGACGGCCGGATCACGCTCTCCGGCACCGACGAGACCGTGAACGCGGTCATCACCCTGCTCGCCCGGCACCGCATCACCGCCCACCAGCTGCGCGTCCTCGACGCCACCCTCGACGACGCGTTCCTGGACCTGACCGAAGGACCGACCAAGGAGGCCGCGGCATGAACACCGCCGTCCTGCGCACCGAGTTCCGCCTGTTCCGCCGCGAACCCGGCGCCGTTTTCTGGATCTTCCTGTTCCCGACGCTGCTCCTGGTCATCCTCGGCTCGATCCCGTCGTTCCGGGAGGCCGACAAGTCCCTGGGCGGGTTGCGGCCGGTGGACGCCTACGTGCCCATCGCCGTACTGATCGCCCTGATCATGTCCGGGGTGCAGGCGCTGCCCCAGGCCCTCACCGGCCACCGCGAGCGGGGCATCCTGCGCCGGATGCGGCTCACCCCCGTACGGCCCTCCGCCCTGCTGTCCGCGCAGATGGTCGTGCAGGGCTCGGTGGCGCTGGCCTCGGCGCTGCTCGCGCTCGTCGTCGGCCGGCTCGCCTTCGACGTGACGCTGCCCGAGCAGCCGGCCGGGTATCTGCTGGCGCTGCTGCTCGCTACCGGGGCGGCCCTCGCCCTCGGCTCCGTCGTCTCGGCGCTGTCCCGCACCACGAAGATCGCGAGCGCGATCGGCTCGGCGGTGTTCTTCCCGATGATGTTCTGCGCGGGCGTGTGGCTGCCCGTCCAGGAGATGCCGCACACGCTGGCCCGCGTGGTGCAGCTGACCCCGTTCGGCGCGGCGGCCCGCGCCCTGGGCGAGGCGGCGGCCGGACACTGGCCCGGCTGGACGCACCTCGGTGTGCTCGCCCTGTGGACGGTACTGCTCACGGCCGGTGCCGCCCGCTGGTTCCGCTGGGAGTGAGCGGGTCGTGCCGGACACTGGTGACATGACGACTGACGCCCAACTGCCGGCCCGGGCCTCCTTCGACACGTGGGGGCCCTGGGCGCTGCTGACGGTCGGTGTCGTCGCGGCGGCCATCTCCGCCCCCCTGACCGGGATGGACCGGCTCGGGAAGGCCGTCTCCGTCGTACTCGTGCCCGCGGCTGTCGTGCTGCAGCTGTGCTGGGGGAGGGTGAAGCGGAAACGGCCGGGCCCGAGCCGCGCCGGTGTCTGCCTCTACCTGCTGCGCTGGGCCATCGGCTTCGTGCTGACCTGGGCCAACCCGTTCTTCGCCTTCTACGCCGTGACCGGCTACTACACCGCGGCCCGGGAGCTGCCCCGCCGGCTGGTGATGCCCGGTCTCTTCCTGACCGCCGTCACCATGGCCGGCAGCGAGATCGGCGGCTGGCCGCCGCACGGGCCGATCCTGTGGCTCGGCTTCTTCCTGGTCCTGGCCGTCAACATGGGCATGGTCACCGTGTTCACCCGGTACGCCGTGCAGGAGCAGGAACGCGCCGTCGTCCAGGCCGACACCATCGCCGAACTGGAGCGCACCAACACCGCGTTGCAGCAGGCCCTGGACGAGAACGCCGCGCTGCACGCCCAACTCCTCCTCCAGGCACGGGAGGCGGGCGTCGCCGACGAGCGCCGCCGGCTCGCCGCCGAGATCCACGACACCATCGCCCAGGGCCTGACCGGGATCATCGCCCAGCTCCAGGTCGTCGCGGGCGCCCCCGACCTGACCACCGCCCGCACCCACCTGGAACGCGCCTCCGCGCTGGCCCGGCACAGCCTGGGCGAGGCCCGCCGCTCGGTGCACAACCTGGCGCCCGTCGCCCTGGCCGCCGACGGCCTTCCCGAGGCCCTGAAGAAGACGGTCACCGAATGGGGCGAACGCACCGGGGCACGCGCGGAGTTCACGGTCACCGGCACCACCGAGCAACTGCACGACGAGGTCTCGGCGACCCTGCTGCGCATCGCCCAGGAGGCCCTGTCCAACGCGGCCCGGCACGCCCGCCCCACCCGCGTCGGGGTGACCCTGTCCTTCATGGGCGACGAGGTCACGCTGGACGTCCGCGACGACGGCACCGGCTTCGACCCTGCCGCCGTACCGGAGCGCACACACAGCGGCGGGTTCGGACTGGACGGGATGCGGGCCCGGGCCGAGCGCATCGCGGGCTCGCTCACGGTCGAGTCCGAGCCGGGGCACGGTACGGCGGTGTCGGCTCGCGTACCGTTGGTGCGCGATGAACGCTGAGCCTGTGATCTCCCTGCTGATCGTCGACGACCACCCGGTGGTCCGCGACGGCCTGCGCGGCATGTTCGAGTCCGCGCCGGGCTTCCGGGTGCTCGGGGAGGCCGCCGACGGCGTGGAGGCGGTGGCCCGGGCCGCCGCCCTGGACCCGGACGTGATCCTGATGGACCTGCGGATGCCCGGCGGCTCGGGCGTCGACGCGATCCGCGAGCTGACCCGCCGGGGCGCCCGCGCGAAGGTCCTGGTCCTCACCACCTACGACACCGACACCGACACCCTGCCCGCGATCGAGGCGGGCGCGACCGGTTACCTCCTCAAGGACGCCCCGCGCGACGAGCTGTTCACCGCCGTCCGCGCCGCCGCCGGGGGCCGTACGGTCCTGTCCCCGGCCGTCGCCTCCCGTCTGGTCCACGCGGTCCGCACCCCCCGGCAGCCCGGCGCCGAGCCGCTGTCCGCCCGCGAGCGCGAGGTGCTGGTCCTGGTCGCCAGGGGCACGTCCAACCGCGAGATCGCCCGCGAGCTGTTCATCAGCGAGGCGACCGTGAAGACCCACCTCACCCACCTGTACGCCAAACTCGGCGTCAACGACCGTGCGGCGGCGGTGGCGGCGGGGTACGACCGGGGGATCCTCGGCTGAGTCACCGGCTCAGACCACGCGCAGCAGCAGCACCGCCCGCCCCGGCACCGTGATCTCGGTCCCCGCCGGACGGACCGTGCCCGGCGGCTCGGCCTGGTCCTCGCGGGAGGTGTCCACGACCACCTCGTACCGGTCCGCCCAGGGCCCAGCAGGCAGGACGAAGACGGTCGGGTCCTCGCCCGCGTGCAGCACCGCGAGGAAGCTGTCGTCCACGACCGGTGCGCCCCGCTCGTCGCGGCCCGGGATGTCCCGGCCGGAGAGGTACATGCCGAGCGTGGCCGCGGGGGCGTACCAGTCGCCCTCGGTCATCTCCGTGCCCCGCGCGGTGAACCAGGCCAGGTCGCGCAGTCCGTCCGCCGAGTGGGCGCGGCCGGAGAAGAAGGCGCGGCGGCGCAGCACCGGATGCCGGTGGCGCAGGGCGATCAGCCGGGAGGTCAGGTCGAACAGGGGCCGCCAGGCGGGGTCGTCCAGCAGGGACCAGTCCAGCCAGCTGATCCCGTTGTCCTGGCAGTAGGCGTTGTTGTTGCCGCGCTGGGTGCGGCCGAGTTCGTCGCCGGCCACCAGCATGGGCACGCCGGTGGACAGCAGGAGCGTCGTGAGCAGGTTCCTGAGCTGACGGCGGCGCAGGGCGCGCACCCGCTCGTCCTCCGTCTCGCCCTCCACCCCGCAGTTCCAGGAGCGGTTGTCGTCCGTGCCGTCGCGGTTGTCCTCGCCGTTGTCCTCGTTGTGCTTGCGCTCGTACGACACCAGGTCGCGCAGGGTGAAACCGTCGTGCGCGGTGACGAAGTTGACCGAGGCGTACGGGCGCCGGCCGCCCCAGGCGTACAGGTCGCTGGAGCCGGACAGGCGGTAGCCCATCTCGCGGACGTCCGGCAGGGCGTGCCGCCAGAAGTCCCGGACGGCGCCCCGGTAACGGTCGTTCCACTCGGTCCACAGCGGCGGGAACGCGCCGACCTGGTAGCCGCCGGAGCCGATGTCCCACGGCTCGGCGATGAGCTTCACGCGCCGGAGAACCGGGTCCTGGGCGATGACCGCCAGGAACGGGGAGAGCATGTCGACGTCGTGCATCGAGCGGGCCAGCGCCGCCGCGAGGTCGAAGCGGAAGCCGTCCACGCCCATCTCCGTCACCCAGTAGCGCAGCGAATCGGTGATCAGCCGCAGGACCTGCGGCTGGACCACGTGCAGGGTGTTGCCGCAGCCGGTGTAGTCGGCGTACCGCCGGGCGTCGTCCTGGAGCCGGTAGTAGCCGCGGTTGTCGATGCCCTTCAGGGACAGGGTCGGACCCAGTTCGCCCGCCTCCGCGGTGTGGTTGTAGACCACGTCGAGGACGACCTCGATGCCGGCCGCGTGGAGCGCGCGCACCATCCGCTTGAACTCGCCGACCTGCTGGCCCGTCGTACCGGAGGCCGCGTAGGCGGCGTGCGGGGCGAAGTAGCCGATGGAGTTGTAGCCCCAGTAGTTGCGCAGGCCCCGGCGCAGCAGGTGGTCCTCGTGCGCGAACTGGTGGACGGGGAGCAGTTCGACGGCCGTGACGCCCAGCCGCACCAGGTGCTCGATCGCCGCCGGGTGCGCGAGGCCGGCGTAGGTGCCGCGCAGCTCCTGCGGGACGCCGGGGTGCAGCTTGGTGAAGCCGCGCACGTGCAGCTCGTAGATGACGGAGTCGGCCCACGGGGTCTTCGGCCGGCGGTCGTCCTCCCAGTCGTCGTCATCGTCGACGACGACCCCCTTCGGGACGTACGGCGCCGAGTCCCGGTCGTCGCGCACGGTGTCGGCGACGCGCTGCTCGGGCCAGTCCCGGACATGCCCGTACACCTCCGGCGGCAGCCGGCAGTAGTCGTTCCCCTCGGCGCCGTCCACCGCCCGCGCGTACGGGTCCAGCAGCAGCTTCGCCGGGTTCCAGCGGGCGCCGGTCCACGGGTCCCAGCGGCCGTCCACCCGGTAGCCGTAGCGCTGCCCCGGCATCACGCCCGGCACGAAACCGTGCCAGATCTCGTGCGTCAGCTCGGTCAGCCGGACCTGGGTCTCCCGGCCCCGCTCGTCGAACAGGCACAGCCGGACCGCTTCCGCGCCGCCCGCCCACAGCGCGAAGTTGGTGCCCGCGACCCCGTCCGGGCCGACCCGGAACCGGGCCCCCAGCGGTGTCGGGGCGCCCGGCCACACCACGGGAGCCGGCACCGCGGCGCGCCGGGCGCCGTTCACCACGGCCGGCTGCTGCCCGGTCCCGGCGGCCGGCTCCCCGGCCGGTGCCCGCTGCTCGGCTGCGCTCGTCACCTGTCGGCCCCTCTTTCAGTGGCTCGCCCCCGGGGCGGTGCGACCGGCCGTGCCGAACAGCCGAGGCTGCCCCGCAGCACCCTCGGCCGCCCGGTACGGCTGCGCCCCGACGGCCGGGGGCGCCCTCTGGACCGGTGCTCCGTCGTCCCTTTCAGCCGATCCGGTCCAAGAAGGCGCCCCCTGCGGCGCGGGCGCGGCGGCTCCCCGGCGTGTCGTCCTTCCCTCTGTTCTGCCCAGTGCGTGCGTCGCACTCACGTTTCCCCGGAGCGGGCCCGGTCGTTGAGCCGCGCGTGAGGCACGTACAAGGACGCGCGCGGCGCGCGGGAGCCGCGCTGGCCGCCGTACTGACATGGGCGGCCCTGCTGGCAGGGTGCTCCGCCGGGGGCTTCGGACCGCTCGGGCTGGACGGGGCGCCCGGCAAGCCCCCGGCGCCCGAGGACGTCATCCATGTCACCCCCGACGACGACAGCAGGGCCGTCCGCCCCGAGCAGCCGCTGCGGGTCCGGGTGCCCGACGGGCGCCTGCGGAAGGTGACCGTCGTCAGGTCGCAGGACGCACAGGACTCCCCGGTGCCCGGGCACATCAGCGCCGACGGCCGGACCTGGCGGCCGGACGGTGACCGGCTGGCGCTCGCCGCCCGGTACACCGTCGACGTGGTGGCGCTGGACGCGGCCGGCCGCCGCTCGGCCCGGCACACCACCTTCACCACGCTCGTCCCCGACGAGCGGTTCATCGGCTACGTCACCCCCGAGAACCGTGCCGTCGTCGGCACCGGCATGATCGTCTCACTCACCTTCAGCCGGGCGATCACCCACCGGGCCGCCGTCGAACGCGCCGTACGGGTCAGCGCGCGGCCTCCCGTCGAGATCCGCCCGCACTGGTTCGGCGGCAGCCGGCTCGACTTCCGCCCCGAGCAGTACTGGAAGCCCGGCACCGAGGTCACCGTCGACCTGAACCTGCGGGACGTCCAAGGAGCGCCCGGCGTCTACGGGTTGCAGGACAAGACCTTCTCCTTCACCGTCGGCCGCAGCCAGGTCTCGCTGGTCGACGCCGCCCGGCACACCATGCAGGTGCGCCGGGACGGCCGGCTGCTCGCCACCGTGCCGATCACCGCGGGCGCCCCGGAGAACCCCACCTACAACGGCAAGATGGTGGTGATGGACATGCTGGAGGTCACCCGCATGAACAGCCGCACGGTCGGGTTCGGCGGCGAGTACGACATCCCCGACGTCCCGCACGCCATGAAGCTCACCGACTCCGGCACCTTCGTGCACGGCAACTACTGGTCGCCGGGCGCGCCGGGGCGGGTCAACGTCAGCCACGGCTGCGTGGGTCTCAGGGACGTCCGGGGCGGCAGTTCGGCCACCCCGGCCGGCTGGTTCTTCGACCGCAGCCTCGTCGGTGACGTCATCGAGGTCGTGGGCAGCCGGGAGAAGACCGTCGCCCCGGACAACGGCCTCGGCGGGTGGAACATGACCTGGCAGGAGTGGAAAGCGGGCAGCGCGGTGAAGTAACCAGGTGAGGGGCCCGCTTTCGGGCGGCGGTGCGGGCGGAAGTTGCGACGGAACGGTGACATTCGCCTGACACCCCGCTCAAAACCAGGCGGTTAATATGCGCGCACCAGTGTGGTGGGGAGCGGGCCTGGGCCAGGCCCGGCGAGGGGAGAACGACTTGAACGTGCGGCCTGTATGGGGGGCGTCGGCGGCGGGGCGACGAGGTCGTGGGGGGCTGGCGCTGATATCCGGTGCCCTGGTGCTCTCGCTCGCGGCGTGCGGCGGGGGAGCGGGCAAGGGCTCCGGCGAAGGCAAGGGCAAGGAGACCCAGCAGGGCAAGCAGCAGTCCACCGCCGCCGTCGCCATCTCGCCGAAGTCCGGTGCCACCGGCGTCGACACCAGCGGCGCGCTCAAGGTGAGTGTGGCCAAGGGCAAACTGACCGAGGTCACCGTCAAGGACGCCAAGGGCCGGACGGTCCCCGGCTCCATAGCCGGCGGCGGCGCGTCCTGGACGCCGTCGACTCATCTGGCCGCCGCCACCAAGTACACCGTGCACGCGGTCGCCAGGGACTCCGAGGGCCGCGAGGCCGCCGAGGACTCCTCGTTCACGACCCTCACCCCGAAGAACACCTTCCTCGGGTACTTCACCCCCGAGGACGGCTCCACCGTCGGCGTCGGAATGCCGTTCTCCGTCGACTTCACCCGGGGCATCACCCACTCCGACGCCGTCGAGAAGGCCATCAGGATCAGGACCGAGCCGGCCGTCGACGTCGAGGGCCACTGGTTCGGCAACGACCGCCTGGACTTCCGCCCCGAGAAGTACTGGAAGGCAGGCACCAAGGTCACCGTCGACCTCGATCTGGACGGGGTCGAGGGCCGTGACGGCGTCTACGGCAAGCAGCACAAGACCATCAGGTTCACCATCGGCCGCAACCAGGTCTCCGTCGTGGACGCCGAGAAGCACACGATGAAGGTCACCCAGGACGGCAAGGTCATCAAGACCCTCCCGGTCACCACCGGCAAGCCCGGCTACGACACCTGGAACGGCCAGATGGTCATCAGCGAGAAGCTCGCGGTGACCCGGATGAACGGCGAGACGGTCGGCTACGGCGGCGAGTACGACATCAAGGACGTCCCGCACGCCATGCGCCTGACCACCTCCGGCACCTTCCTGCACGGCAACTACTGGGGCGGCGACGCCTTCGGCAACTACAACGCCAGCCACGGCTGCGTCGGCCTGCGCGACGTGCGCGGCGGCTACGACGGCTCCACCCCGGCCGCCTGGATGTTCAACCACTCCATGATCGGCGACGTGGTGATCGTGAAGAACGCCCACGACCGCACGGTGGACCCGGCGAACGGGTTCAACGGGTGGAACATGTCGTGGGCGGACTGGACGAAGTAGACGGTCATGGACGTACGGACCCGGTGCTGTGAGGCTGCATTTTCCGGGGGAAACCCCCCAGACCCCCCGTGCACCGGGTCCGTTGCCGTTAGTCCCCGTTAACCTGCCTCCATGACCGTGAATCTCGAAGTCGCCGAAGGCGTCGGAACCCTGCGCCTGGACCGGCCGCCGATGAACGCGCTGGACGTCGCCACGCAGGACCGGCTGAAGGAGCTCGCCGAGGAGGCCACGCGCCGCGACGACGTGCGCGCCGTGGTGATCTACGGCGGCGAGCGGGTGTTCGCGGCGGGCGCGGACATCAAGGAGATGCAGAACATGGACCACACCGCGATGGTCCTGCGCGCCCGCGCCCTGCAGGACTCCTTCACGGCCGTGGCCCGCATCCCCAAGCCCGTCGTCGCCGCCATCACCGGCTACGCCCTGGGCGGCGGCTGCGAACTGGCCCTGTGCGCCGACTACCGCATCGCCGCCGAGAACGCCAAGCTCGGCCAGCCCGAGATCCTGCTCGGCCTGATCCCGGGCGCCGGCGGCACCCAGCGGCTGCCGCGGCTGGTCGGCCCGTCCAAGGCCAAGGACCTCATCTTCACGGGCCGTCAGGTCAGGGCCGACGAGGCCCTCGCGATCGGCCTGGTGGACCGGGTCGTCCCGGCCGCCGAGGTGTACGAGCAGGCGCACGCCTGGGCCGCGAAGCTCGCCCTGGGTCCGGCGATCGCCCTGCGCGCGGCGAAGGAGTCCGTCGACACCGGACTGGAGACCGACATCGACACCGGCCTCGCCGTCGAACGGAACTGGTTCGCGGGCCTGTTCGCCACCGAGGACCGCGAGACCGGCATGCGCAGCTTCGTGGAGGACGGCCCCGGCAAGGCCAAGTTCCGCTGAGCGCCGGCGGTGTGATCTTCCCGTAACTCCCGCAGGGCCCCTTGCAATTGACGCGACGTCTCGTCCGGGTCCCTCGATGGGGCGGTTTATGGGAGCCTTAAGGCAACCTTAAGCCTGCTCGGTCGAGGGAGCCTGACGATTGCCCGGAAGTGAGCAGTCTTCGCAGGTCAACCGGACCCTACCGATCGGTTACGTGCCATCGGCATATGCCATTCGATCGGCGGAGAAAGGGGGCGTGCAGGGGGCGTATTCCTTCGGAACGGCCCCCAAGACGGCTCCGGGCCGCCATCATGGGGGCATGGCGGGGCTGGAGGGCATCGAACAGCCGCGGGGACACAGCCGTGCGGCCGCGGCACGCTGGTCGCCCGCGGTCGAGGACGAACAGGCGCTCAAGGCGCTCGAACTGTTCGGCAACCCGACGGAGGCGGAGGTACCGCTGCCGTCCCGCCCGGAGTCCGCGGCAACCGCCCGCCGGCTCGCCCAGGTCGTCGTGCTGCGCACCTGGCGGCTCGGCCCCCGGCTGACCGAGGACGCCGTCTTACTCGTGTCCGAACTCGTCGGCAACGCCGTACGCCACACCGGCGCGCGGGTCTTCGGCCTCCGGATGCGCCGCCGCCCCGGCTGGATCCGGGTGGAGGTCCGCGACCCCTCGCGCGGCCTGCCCTGTCTGATGCCGGTCCAGGAGATGGACGTCAGCGGCCGGGGGCTCTTCCTCGTCGACAAGCTCTCCGACCGCTGGGGCGTGGACCTGCTGCCGCGGGGCAAGACGACCTGGTTCGAGATGCGGGTGGCCGACAGGTAGCCAGGGCGTGGCGTCGTCCTTACGGCGACCCGAAATCGTCCTTCTTTCGGACCAATCGGTGGTTTTCTTACCTAACGCCCCTTAAATGGTGCGGGTGACCACGACCAACCGACGCGGGGTGCTGCGCGCGGGTGCCGGGCTCGTCGCCGGCGGCGCGCTCGCCGCCGGTTGCGGTGCGGGTCAGACCGCCCCGCCCGACGCATCCCCCTCCGCAGTGTCCCCGTCCACCACTCCCTCCGGCCACTCCACGGCCGCCGCCAAGTCGGCCCCCGCCCCCCGCGCCTACCCCGGCCTGCCCGCCCAGATCACCCACGGCCCGCGCACCCGCCCCCAGGTCGCCCTCACCTTCCACGGCCAGGGCGACCCCGGCATCGCCCACTCCCTGCTCAGCACCGCCGAAAAGCAAGGCGCCCGGCTCACCGTGCTCGCCGTCGGCACCTGGCTGGACGAACACCCCGACATCGCACGCCGGATCCTCGACGGCGGCCACGACCTCGGCAACCACACCCAACGGCACATCTCTGTCAACACCTTGGCCGAGGCGGACGCCCGCAAGGAGATCACCGACTGCGCGGACCGGCTGAAGCGGCTCACCGGTTCCATCGGCACCTGGTTCCGCCCCTCCCGCTCGCCGACCGCCTCCCCGCTGGTCGCCCGGCTCGCCCGCGCCGCCGGCTACCCGCACGTGCTGTCGTACGACGTCGACTCGCTCGACTACACCCGCCCTGGCGCCGCCGCCGTCACCCGCAAGGTTCTCGCCGAAGCGCGGGGCGGGTCGGTGGTGAGCCTGCACTTCGGGTACCCGGACACGGTCGCCGCCCTGCCCGACCTCCTCCACGAACTCGGCCGCCGTGGACTGCGCGCGGTCACCACCACGGAGCTGCTGAGCTGATGCGAACCACGAAAGCCGCCCGGCTGCTGGCCGCCGGTGCCGCCCTCACCGCCCTGACGCTGCTGTCCGCGTGCAGTTCCGGATCCCAGCACCCCAAGAAGGAGGCCCTCGGCAGCAAGGCGCCGGCGCAGCCCGGGGTGCGCCGGGAGCTGGTGAACGTGCTGCCCGGGATGCCGCCCGTCCAGAACCCCAAGGACCTCTACGCCGCCGACCGCCCGAACCAGCTCTCCCCGGTCGTCAGGGACTTCCCGTCCCGGGTCTACGTGCCCAACACCAACTCCGACACCGTCACCGTCATCGACCCCGAGACCTACAAGGTCATCGACACGTTCCCGGTCGGCCGTCAGCCCCAGCACGTCGTGCCCTCCTGGGACCTGAAGACCCTCTGGGTCAACAACGACCTCGGCAACAGCCTCACCCCCATCGACCCGAAGACCGGAAAAGCCGGCAAACCGGTCCCCGTGCACGACCCCTACAACCTGTACTTCACCCCCGACGGCAAGTACGCCGTCGTCATGGCCTCCCGGGACCGCCGGCTGGTCTTCCGGGACGCGCACACCATGAAGGTCGTCAAGTCCGTGCCGGTCAGCTGCTACGGCGTCAACCACGCCGACTTCTCCCCGGACGGACGGTACTTCATCGTCTCCTGCGAGTTCAGCGGCGAGATCCTCAAGGTCGACACCGCGAAGATGAAGGTCATCCGGCAGGAGAGACTGCCGTACGAGGGCGCGATGCCGCAGGACGTCAAGATCTCCCCGGACGGCAAGCTGTTCTACATCGCCGACATGGTGGCCAACGGCCTGTGGATCCTCGACGGCGACAAGTTCACCAAGCCCCGCTTCCTCTACACCGGCAAGGGCGCCCACGGCCTGTACATCAGCCGCGACTCCCGCGTGATGTACATCTCCAACCGGGGCGAGGGCACCATCTCCCTCTTCGACTTCACCGAGAACAAGCTCACCGAGAAGTGGCACCTGCCCGGCGGTGGCAGCCCCGACATGGGCGGCGTCTCCGCGGACGGCAAGGTGCTGTGGCTGTCCGGCCGCTACAACTCCGAGGTGTACGCCATCGACACCCGGACCGGGAAGCAGCTGGCCCGCATCAGGGTCGGCAGCGGCCCGCACGGCCTCGCCGTCTACCCGCAGCCGGGCCGCTACTCGCTCGGGCACACCGGCATCTTCCGCTGAACCCCGGTCGCCTTGAGTCTCCACCCACTGGAAGGCCCAGACTCGCCGACATGACCGAAGACGGCACCGGACTCCTCACCATCGGCGAGCTGGCCCGGGCCACCGGGCTGACCGTGCGCACCATCCGCTACTGGTCCGACGAGGGCGTCCTCACCCCGGTGACCCGGTCCGCCGGCGGCTACCGGCTCTACGACGGCGCCGCCGTGGCCCGCCTGGAGCTGATCCGCACCCTGCGCGAGCTCGGGCTCGGCCTGGACGACGTGCGCAGGGTGCTGGCGGGGGAGCGCACGGTCGCCGAGGTCGCGGCCACGCACGTGGCGGCCCTGGACGCGCAGATCCGGTCGCTGAAGGTGACCCGCGCGGTGCTGTCGTCGGTCGCCCGACGAGGTTCGACCGCCGAGGAGATGACCCTGATGAACAAACTGGCGAGGCTGTCCGCCGCCGAGCGGCAGCGGATCGTGGACGACTTCGTGGAGGAGATCTTCCACGGGCTGGACACGGCCGACCCCTGGATCCGGGAGCGGACCCGGAGCCTCGGCGTGGCCCTGCCGGACGACCCCACCCCGGAGCAGGTGGACGCCTGGGTGGAGCTGGCCGAACTGCTGCAGAACCCGGGCTTCCGGGCCGCGATGCGCCGGATGATCGAGTACAACGCCGCCGACCGCACCCCCGGCACCCCGGCCGGCGCCTCGGCGATGTTCTTCGCACGGCTGGTCGAACTGGTCGGCGCCGCGCGGGAACGCGGGGTGGGGCCGCAGTCCCCCGAGGCGGACGCCGTCCTGACCGAACTGCTCGGCGCGGACACCGACCGCGCGGCAGTGCTCCGCCGTATCGACCTCGGCAACGAGGTCGTCCGCTACCGGGAGTTGGCCGCTGTGATCAAGGGAGAGCAGGAGCCCCCGAGGTTCCAGGAGGAGTTCGGCTGGGTGGTCGAGGCGCTGAAGGCCTGGCCGGGCCGTTAATCTGACCAGCGACAGCACGCCGGCACGGCATGAGAAACACGACCAAAAGGGGCGGATCGGTGGCGGACATCGAGGAAGCACGCAAGCAGTTCCAGCGGATCGACGCGGACGGTGACGGGTTCATCACCGCCGCCGAGTTCAAGACCGCCCTGGCTCAGGAGGGTGACTGGAACGTCACGGAGACGGTCGCCGAGGCCATCATCAGGCAGCGGGACCTCAACGGCGACAAGGTCCTGTCCTTCGACGAGTTCTGGGCCTACCTGAACAAGTGACCGCTTCCTTCCCGGTGGGGAAGGAAGCATCGCCCGTGCGGAGCTCTCGCCTCTCGGGGAGGCGGCTCCGCACGCGGCGCCCGCCCGCCCCGCCGTCACCCGATCGCCGTACCACCGGAATAGCAGCGGACTCGCCGGGGTTGACGCCGGGCGACGGAAGATGCACGTGCATGCATCACATGGGTCACTATCCGGAAGGCCTGTCATGAAGATCGGCATCATCGGCGCGGGCAACATCGGCGGCAACCTCACCCGGCGGCTCACCGCCCTCGGCCACGACGTCTCCGTGGCCAACTCCCGCGGCCCGGAGACGCTCGGGGAACTGGCCGAGGAGACCGGAGCGAGGGCCGTGCGGGCCGAGGAGGCCGCCCAGGGCGCCGAGGTCGTGGTCGTCACCGTCCCCCTCAAGGCCGTTCCGGACCTGCCCTCCGGCCTGCTGGACGGCGCCGCCGAGGGCGTGGCCGTGATCGACACCGGCAACTACTACCCGCGCGAGCGCGACGGCCGGATCGCGGCCATCGAGGACGAGGGGCTGACCGAGAGCCGCTGGACCGAGCGGCACCTGGGCCACCCGGTGATCAAGGCCTTCAACGGCACCTACGCCCAGGACATCCTGGACCGCCCCCGCCCGGCGGGCGACTCCGAGCGCATCGCCCTCCCGGTCGCCGGCGACGACGAAGCGGCCAAGGCGAAGGTCCGCGCCCTGATCGACGAACTCGGCTTCGACACGGTCGACGCGGGCGGCCTCGACGACTCCTGGCGCCAGCAGCCCGCCACCCCCGTCTACGGCCTCCGCGCAGACGTGGAAGGAGTGAAGAAGGCCCTCACGGCAGCCTCCCCGGAACGCCCGGCGGAGTTCCGGGGCTGACGTCTCCCCGGTGTCAGGGCGTGGCCCACTCCTTCAGCGCCGCCTTGCTCGCGAAGTTGGCCACGTCCTTGTCGTGGGGCTCGCTGGTGTACTGGTGGAAGAGCCACTTCGCCTTGATGCGGGGCTTGCCCGCGGTGACGTAGTCGGCGATCCAGAGGCCGTCGCCCGCGTAGGAGGTCGTGTCGACGGTCAGCCAGAAGTCCCTGTTCGTGTAGAGCACGACCCGGTGGTGCGGCCTTAGCTGCTTCACCTTCCGGATGAAGGCGTCCTTCTCCGCGTTGCTCGCGCGGGTGCCGTCGCCGGTGGTCTCCCAGTCGACGGCGAGGATGTCGCCCGCCACCGACGGAGCCTTCGTCACGAAGTACTCCGCCTGGGCGGTGAGGTCGCCGGGCCACAGGAAGTGGTAGAAGCCCACGACCAGACCGGCGTCACGGGCCGTCTTCGCCTGGGCGCCGGAGCGGGGGTTGACGTACGAATGGCCCTCCGTCGCCTTGATGAAGGCGAAGGAGAGGCCGCTCGTGTCGTACGAGGACGACTGGTACGCGCTGATGTCGATGCCGCGGAGCATGTGGGGGACTCCTCGAAGTGCCGGTGGGGGAAAGGAGTTGCTGGTTGAGTGATGCCCCACGAAGGCACGCCCGATCCGTCCCGCACGGATGAACGTCAGCCGCGGCCGGTCACCGAGCCGAGCACCGCGGCCGACTTCGCCGACCAGTCGGAGGTGATGATGCTCGCGTGGTCCTTGGCCAGCAGGGCCAGCCGGGCGGCGACTTCGGCGTCCGTGGGGTCGGTGGAGGAGATGGCGGGGGAGATGCCGGCGGCGTCGGTCATGATCGAGATGTAGTGGTTCGTGGCGTAGAACGACGTGTCGTAGCCGTTGTTGACGTACGTCGCCGCGTCACCGTCGAAGAACACGAACCAGGGGCGGATCGAGGTGTCGGAGGTCCAGCGCGTCGCGCGCGGGTCGCCGTTCGCCGCGCCCAGCACCGCCGGGAAGGCCTCGGCCCGTGCGATGTTCCCGGCCGCGTACAGGTCGCGCAGGTGGTCGCCGTACTCCTGGTCCGTCCAGTAGTGGTCGAAGGGGTTGTTCATCTCCACGGTGCCGGGGATCACCTCGAAGACGAACTTGCCCCTGAGGGAGTCGCGGGACGGCCAGGCGTTGGCCCTGGCGGCCGCGTCCAGCGTGCCGTAGGAGCCGCCCAGCAGGTCGGACGGCTTGTAGACGCTGTTGCCGAGCTTCTGGTCGATCAGGGTGTCGAACTCGTCGGGACCGAGCCCGACGTTGTTGTTGAAGCCGACCTTCATCTCTATCTTGAAGACGATCGGCGGGTGGTCGGGGTGGAGCTGGTTCCAGGCCGCGATGTTGTCCAGGCAGCTGCCGAAGTCCTGGTTGCGGTTCTTGCTGTACAGCTCGCTCGGGGTCTTCGCGGCCTCGCAGTTGTTGTCGTCGCCGAACGGGTTGCTGTGGCTCACCCGCCAGCGCCTGCTCAAGCTGTCCGCGTAGATGTCGATCTCCAGCAGCGAGGCACCCGAGTCCAACGCCTGGGCGAAGTACGTGTACTTGGACTTGTCGTACGCGTTGTGCGTCCCGATCGCCGTCGTCTCGGAGAACTTCGGCGCGGCCGCGTGGGCGTTGCCCGGACCCACCGCCAGCAGAGCCGCCGCCCCCGCGAACGCCGCCAGCCGTCTCACTGTGCCCATGCCTCAACTCCCCTTCACTGTCACCGAGTTGGCGGCAGCGTAGGAGCAGGCGGTTACTGTGCGGTAGTCCCCGGAGGAACACCAGCCACTTTCCGGCCGTCGTGTGATCCGTCATCGGGTCCGGCGCCGGGCGGTCACGCCGTGCGAGGCTCCGACGAAGAGGTCCCCGCCCCCGACCGGCGACGCCATGTCCTCGGGGGCGAGTCCGGCCCGCGGGGCGCCGATCCCGGACCGGACCGGCGTGACCGCACGGACATGGACGGCCGTCGTGGCCCGCGCCCGCCTCATCGGCGGGCCCTCGGGCCGGGAAGTGCCGCCACCTGGCCGAACGGGACGTCGGCACCCCCGCCTGGCTGCACCTGGTGCCGGTGACGTCGAGACGGCCGACGAGCCCTGGCCGGAGCAGCTCACCGCGGCCGGATCCGATCGAGGGGTTCCTCCCCGGGAGTGGCTCTCCGATTGCGGTCAGGGACTCGTCAATTTAGCTTCGACACGTCGGTTTTATTCCGATAACGCCAACATCATTCCTTATGTCGGCGTTCCCATGGCATCGAACGGAGCATCCATGTCGGTGATGACCGGTATCCAGCCCCAGCAGCAGCTCGGCCAGCAGATCGGCGCCCAGCAGGGCCAGCTCGCGCAGCTCGTCCAGCAGACGATCCAGCAGGCGTGTCAGCAGGCGAGCCAGCAGATCGCGCAGCGCATGCAGCAGACGCTGCAGCAGATCCAGCAGGTCCAGCAGCAGCTGCAGCAGCAGGGCATGGCCCACCAGGCGCACCCCTACCTCGCTCTCGCGCTGCACCACACGCTCCAGCAGGGCGTCCGCAGCGCGGTGGAGCAGTCCGTGCAGCAGGCGCTGCCGACGGCGATCGTGACGCTGCTCCAGCAGAGCCAGCAGAGCCAGCAGGGCCAGCAGGGCCAGCAGGGCATCCAGGGCCAGCAGCCGTGGGGCGGCGGGTACGGCCAGCAGTCGTTCGGCCAGCAGTTCCCGCAGTACCAGCAGCCCGGCTTCGGCTTCGGCCCGATGGGTCAGCCCTTCGGCATCGGCTGACGCGAGGCGGCGCGCGGTGGGGGGGGGGGGGGGGGGGGGGGGGGGGGCCCCCCCCCCCCCCCCCACCACCGTGGAAGCGCGAGCCGCCCGGCACCGGATCAGGAGCAAGAGGACGACACAGCCGTGGTGAAGGTGGACGTAATGGTCAAGGAAAGGCCCGGGAACAAGCCCCGAAACAACCGTGAGAGCGGCTCGGAGGGCTCGGGGGCCGGTGGGCCGGGACCCGAGGGCAAGGAAGCACAACCGCGCAGGGCGGGCGGGCCGTCGCCGATCACGGTGCAGTCGCGCCGATCCCGGTACATGGTCACGCCGCTGCCCCAGCATCTCCTGCCGTCGGGGGTGGCCGAACTGGGCATGGACGCGGTGTGCGAGCAACTGGAGCGCATGCCCGAGGTCACGGTGATCCGCCGGCTCCGGCCGTCGGAGAAGCTGAAGGACGCCGGGCTGTACCCCTCGTGCCCGGAGGTCCTGGTCGTCGAGGCGGCCGAGGCCCAGGTGCCGGCGATGCGGTCGCTGCACGTGCACATCGAACCGGATCTGCCGCTCACCGGGACCGGACCCGTGTCCGCGCCCATGGCAGGGATGCTGCCGCTGCGTGACCCGGGGCTGGTCACGCCCCTGGAGGAACCCGTCGAGATCGCGCTGCGCGTCTGCGGCCCGGACGGCGAACCGCTGGCCGGCGCAGGGGTGTTCCTGATCGGGGCGACCTGGCCGGCCCAGGGCATCACAGGCACCGACGGGACCGCCGTCATCAGGCTGGCGACGGAGACGGAACAGTCCGTCCAGTCCCTGTACGTGCGGCCCGCGGGCGGATACGCGGACCGCTGGATCCATCGCCCCGACCTGTCGGCGACCCAGGAGAACCTCGTCACCCTCACCCCACTCGCCAAGGTGTACCCGGAACTGGACCAGCGCCAGAGTTACGGCTGGGGCCAGCAGGCGATGCGGGTGGACCGGCTGCCCCCCACCTTCCGCGCCTTCGGCGTCAGGATCGCGGCCATCGGATCGGGCGTCAGCGCCGAACACCCCGATCTGAGGCAACGAGTGCGCTCAGGAGTCGACGTCGTCCGCGGCACGGACGAGGGCTGGGCCCACGACACGCTCGGCAGCGGCACCCACGCGGCGGGCGTCATCGCCGGGGCGGACACCGGCAAGGGCATGGTCGGCATCGCCGTCGACGCCGAGATCGAGGTCTGCCAGGTCATGCCCGACGGACACTTCAGCGACCTGATCGCCGCCCTGGACCACTGCATCGAGCGCGAGGTCGACATCGCCCATATCGCCGTGGCGACCCCGTACCCCTCGGCGCTGGTCTCGCGCAAGCTCGCCGACGCCGGTGCCGCGGGCATCGCCTGTGTGGCCCCGGCGGGCGACACCGGCGGGCCGGTCGCCTTCCCGGCCTCGCTGCCCACCGTGTTCGCCGTCGGCGCCCTCGGGGTCTTCGGCTCGTTCCCGCAGGACACCTCCCAAGCCACCCACGTGGGGCCTCAGTTGAGTCCGGAGGGGCTGTTCGCCGCGCCGTTCAGCTGCCACGGGCCCGGGGTCGACGCGGCCGCCCCCGGTGTGGCGGTCCTGTCGTGCGCGCCGGGGGGCGGATACACGGCCCTCGACGGCACCGTCACGGCCTCGGCCCACATCGCCGGGCTGGCCGCACTCGTCCTCGCTCACCACGAGGACTTCCACGGCCAGCTGCTGCCGCGCGGACCGGGCAGAGTGCAGCACCTGTTCGAGATCATCGCCACCAGCTGCCGTCCCCTGGCCGCCCCGGGCACACTGGAGGCGGCCCGGGTCGGCCGTGGCCTGCCGGACGCCCTCGTCGCCCTCGGACTGGCCCCCGGAATGCAGCTCGCCCCGGCCCTGTCGCCGTACGCCGCCTCCATGGCCCAGTAGGTCCCCCTCTTCCGACAGGCACACGGATCGGCACCCACCCTGAGGGCGGGTGCCGATCCGTGTGCCTGTGCCGCGCCTTCCCCCCGATCTGGGAGCGAGGCCCCTGATCAGGGAGCGAGCCTCCTCCTGATCCGGGGGCAAGGGAGAACCGCGGGGAAACGAATGTGACGCGTGGTGCGCTGAATCTGTCGGGGACCGCGTGACGGTTCGGCGGCCGTGGTCCGGCCGGGCCCGGTCATGCGGCTCCCGTACGTTCGACGTGTGGCACGCGATGCCACGTTTCCTCAGGGTGGGGCATGAGAACTGCATACAGCGGCCGGCGAGCGCGCTCGTCCGGAGTGAAGAAGCGCGCCTGGGTGGCGCTGGGAGCGGTCGTCGCGGGCGGCGGCCTGGCGGTGGCAGCCGTGGCGGCGGCCGGGCAGGGCGGCGGTTCCGGGGCGTCGGCGGCGGGACCGGTCAAGACGCATGTGCACTCGCTGCCCCTGACGGGGACGAGCGCGTCGCTCAAGACGCTGGGGGCCCGGTCCACGGCCCCGTTCAGCATGGTCGGCGTCACCTGGAACGGCGCCCATGCCCCGCTGCACGGCACGGTGGAGGTACGCACCCGCTCGGCCGCGGACGGCCACTGGACGGCCTGGCTGAAGGTGCAGCAGCCCGACGACATCCCCGACCCCGCCGAGCTGAACCGTCCCGGGGTGCGGGGCGGGATGTCGCCGATGTGGGCGGGGCCGTCGAACGGCATCCAGGTCCGTGCGGCCGGCGCGCACCGCACGGCCGCGCTGCCCGCCGGGCTGCGGGTGGACCTGATCGACCCGGGCAGGGCCGGCAGCGGCGCAGGCGGCACGACGGCCTCCGGCATGGCCCCGGCCGGCTACGCCATGGACGCGACCGCCACCGACACCACCACGGCCACCGACACGGCCACGCCGACGGACCCGGCCACCGCGACCGACACGGCGACGGCCACCGACACCGCCACCCCGACCGACACGGCGACGGCGACGGACCCGGCCACCCCCACGGCCACGGACTCCGCCTCCACCGCGCCGACCTCCGGTACATCGCCCTCCGGGTCCGCCCCGGACTCCACCTCGCCGAGCGCCTCGCCGACGGCCTGGCCGAGTCAGCTGCCGACCATGGACCAGGCGTACCCCTCCTGCCCGGCCTCCTCGGCCAGTCCCTCCGCGTCCGCGTCGCCGGTCCCGCCGGACCCGATGCCGGCCGCGACCACCTCGACGGTGGCGCCGCCGACCGTGGTCACCCGGGCCGGCTGGGGCGCGGACGAGTGCGCCCGGGAGTCCGGTTACCCGTCGTACGGCTCGGCGGTGAAGGTGATGTTCGTCCACCACACGGACACCACGAACAACTACTCCTGCTCCGACTCCCCGGCGATCGTGCGGGGCATCTACGCCGAGCACCTCAACCAGGGCTGGCGCGACCTCGGTTACAACTTCCTGGTCGACAAGTGCGGCACCATCTTCGAGGGCCGCTTCGGCGGGATGGCGCTGCCGGTCGTGGGCGCCCAGACGTACGGCTTCAACACCAACAGCATGGGCGTGGCCGCCATCGGCACGTACACCGACCTCAGCGGCGGCGACTCCACCGCCAGCACCTTCCCCGGGGCCACGCCGAGCCAGGCGATGCTGGCCTCCATCGCCCGCATCGCGGCCTGGAAGTTCGGCATGACCGGGGTGAACCCCGGTACCGGCACCGACTCCCTGCCCGAGGGCGCCTCCGACAGCTACAACTTCAAGCTGGGCAACAGCTACAGCTTCAACGTGATCTCCGGGCACCGCAACGGCTTCGCCACCGACTGCCCCGGCAACCAGCTCTACAACGCCCTGAGCACGATCCGCTCCTACGCGGCCGGCCCGGTCGGCGCCGTCACCGTCACCGGAATGTCCGGCGGAGCGGCCAAGTCCGGCACGAACTACTACACCAAGGGCGCGGCCACGGTGAGCTGGACGACCTCCACACCGTCCGCCGTGATCTCCGGCTTCGACGTGCTGGTCGACGGCAAGGCCGTGGCGCACACCTCCGGCACCGCCCGCTCCGCGGCGATCTCGGTCACGGCCGGCAGCCACTCGGTCCAGGTCCGCGCCACCCACGTCCGCGGCTCGACCACCCTGTCCGGCTCGGCCACCCTGGTCGGCGACACCACCGCGCCCACCTTCCCGACCGCTCCGGCCGTGAAGACGCGCACCGGCACGGTGAGCTCCACCGCGGTCCCGGTCACGGTGACCTGGACGGCAGCCGACAACGCGGCGCTGGCCAAGGTCATGGCGACGGCCCCGTCCTCGGCCACCTTCGGCCCGACCACGAGCTCCTGGAACACCACCGCCAAGCCCGGTGCCTCGGACCTGTTCGCGCTGACGGCGTACGACGTGGCCGGCAACGGCTTCGGCGCCTCCGTCTCCCGGACGCCGTCGATCATCCAGGAGACCTCCACCACCCGCACCGGGACCTGGACCCACAAGAGCGGCGCCAGCTACCTCGGCGGCTACTCCTACAGTTCCTCCTCCGCCGGGGCATCGATCAGCTGGACCTTCACCGGCCGTTCGGTGGCCTGGATCGTCTCCCAGGCCTCCACCTCGGGCCAGGCGTACATCTACGTCGACGGCACCAAGGTCAGCACGGTGGACCTGAAGTCCTCCACCACCCTCTACCGCCAGGCGATCTGGACGAAGACCTGGTCCAGCTCCGCCAAGCACACCCTGAAGATCGTCGTGGTCGGCACCTCAGGGCGCCCCACGATCACCACCGACGGCATCGCGACCATCGGCTGACCAGCAGTCCCGCCGGTCCCGCCCGGGGGTCGCACCCCCGGCGGGACCGGCGGGCACGCGCGTCCGCCCGCCGCGTGGGCCGAAAAGGCCCCGACAGCGCCGAAATATAAGAACGCCGCTGGTCAGGGCCTTTTCCCTAGCACTCGATGATGTTCACCGCGAGCCCGCCCCGGGCCGTCTCCTTGTACTTCACGGACATGTCCGCGCCCGTGTCCTTCATGGTCTTGATGACCTTGTCCAGGGACACCTTGTGGGAGCCGTCGCCGCGCATGGCCATCTTCGCCGCGGTGACCGCCTTGACCGCGGCCATGCCGTTGCGTTCGATGCACGGGATCTGGACCAGGCCGCCGACCGGGTCGCAGGTGAGGCCGAGGTTGTGCTCCATGCCGATCTCGGCCGCGTTCTCCACCTGCTCGGGGGAGCCGCCGAGGACCTCGGCCAGCGCGCCCGCGGCCATGGAGCAGGCGGAGCCGACCTCGCCCTGGCAGCCGACCTCGGCGCCGGAGATGGAGGCGTTCTCCTTGAAGAGCATGCCGATCGCGCCGGCGGCCAGCAGGAAGCGGACCACGCCGTCCTCGTCGGCGCCGGGGACGAAGTTGATGTAGTAGTGCAGGACGGCCGGAATGATGCCCGCCGCGCCGTTCGTGGGGGCGGTCACCACGCGACCGCCGGCCGCGTTCTCCTCGTTCACCGCCATCGCGTAGAGCGTGATCCATTCCATCGCGTGCGCCAGCGGGTCGCCCTCGGCGCGCAGCTGGCGGGCGGAGACGGCCGCGCGGCGGCGCACCTTCAGGCCGCCGGGCAGGATGCCCTCGCGGGACATGCCGCGCCGGACGCACTCGCGCATCACCCGCCAGATCTCCAGCAGGCCCGCGCGGATCTCGTCCTCCGTGCGCCAGGCCCGCTCGTTCTCCAGCATCAGCGAGGAGATCGACAGGCCCGTCTCCCCCGTGAGGCGGAGCAGCTCGTCGCCCGTGCGGAAGGGGTACTTCAGGACCGTGTCGTCCAGCTTGATCCGGTCCGCGCCGACCGCCTCCTCGTCCACGACGAAGCCGCCGCCGACCGAGTAGTAGGTCTTGGAGAGCAGTTCCGCGCCCGCCGCGTCGTACGCCCATATCGTCATGCCGTTGGCGTGGTACGGCAGCGTCTTGCGGCGGTGCAGGATCAGGTCGTCGTCGAAGGAGAACGGGATCTCGTGCTCGCCGAGGAGCGAGATGCGGTTCGCCGTCCTGATCCGCTCCACCTGCTCGTCCGCCGTCTCCACGTCCACCGTGCGCGGCGAGGCGCCCTCCAGGCCGAGCAGGACGGCCTTGGGGGTGCCGTGGCCGTGCCCGGTCGCGCCGAGCGAGCCGTAGAGCTCGCAGCGCACCGAGGCGACGGAGGCCAGCAGGCCCTCGTTGCGCAGGCGGCGGGCGAACATCCGCGCCGCGCGCATCGGGCCGACCGTGTGGGAGCTGGACGGGCCGATGCCGATCGAGAACAGGTCGAAGACCGAGATGGCCACGGTCACTCCTCAAGACAGCAGGAACGCAAAAGAGCTGGGGGGATGGTGGGGCACCCTGTCCGAGTGCCCCACCGGGGACTTGCTTGTCCGGGCCTACTTGTTCAGACCCGGGTACAGCGGGTGCCTGTCGGCGAGCGCCTTCACGCGCGCCTTCAGGGCCTCGGCGTCGTAGGACGGCTTCAGCGCCTCGGCGATCACGTCCGCGACCTCGGCGAAGTCCTCGGCCGTGAAGCCGCGGGTGGCGAGGGCGGGCGTACCGATGCGCAGGCCCGAGGTGACCATCGGCGGGCGGGGGTCGTTCGGGACCGCGTTGCGGTTGACCGTGATACCGACCTCGTGAAGGCGGTCCTCGGCCTGCTGCCCGTCCAGCTCCGACTCGCGCAGGTCGACGAGGATCAGGTGCACGTCCGTGCCGCCGGACAGGACGTTCACGCCGGCCTCACGCGCGTCCGCCGCCGTCAGGCGCTCGGCGAGGATGCGCGCACCCTCCACGGTACGACGCTGGCGCTCCTTGAACTCCTCCGAGGCGGCGACCTTGAAGGAGACGGCCTTGGCCGCGATCACGTGCTCCAGGGGACCGCCCTGGAAGCCCGGGAAGACGGCGGAGTTCAGCTTCTTCGCGAAGTCCTTGCCGCGCGCGAGGATGATGCCGCCGCGCGGACCGCCCAGCGTCTTGTGCGTGGTGGAGGTGACCACGTCGGCGTACGGCACGGGGTTCGCGTGCAGACCGGCCGCGACCAGGCCCGCGAAGTGCGCCATGTCGACCCACAGATACGCCTCGACCTCGTCGGCGATCCGGCGGAAGGCGGCGAAGTCCAGCTCGCGCGGGTACGCCGACCAGCCCGCGATGATCACCTTCGGGCGGTGCTCCTTGGCCAGCCGCTCGACCTCGGCCATGTCGACCAGGCCGGTCTCGGCGTCCACGTGGTAGGCGACCACGTTGAACTGCTTGCCGGAGAAGTTCAGGCGCATGCCGTGGGTCAGGTGGCCGCCGTGCGCGAGGTCCAGGCCGAGGATGGTGTCCCCGGGCTGGGCGAGGGCGAACAGCGCCGCCTGGTTGGCGGAGGCGCCGGAGTGGGGCTGGACGTTGGCGTACTCGGCGCCGAACAGCTCCTTGACCCGGTCGATGGCGATCTGCTCGGCGACGTCGACGTGCTCGCAGCCGCCGTAGTAGCGGCGGCCCGGGTAGCCCTCGGCGTACTTGTTGGTGAGGACGGAGCCCTGCGCCTCCATCACCGCGAGCGGCGCGAAGTTCTCGGAGGCGATCATCTCGAGCGTGGACTGCTGCCGGTTCAGCTCGGCGTCGACCGCGGCGGCGATCTCCGGGTCCAGCTCGTGCAGGGACGTGTTCAGGACGGTCATACGGCTACGACTCCTCAGCCGGCGTTCTGGGCGGTGTACTCGTCGGCGGAGAGCAGGTCGGCCGGCTCCTCCGCGACGCGCACCTTGAACAGCCAGCCGCCCTCGAAGGGCTCGGAGTTCACCAGCGAGGGGTCGTTGACGACGTCCTCGTTGATCTCGGTGACCTCACCGGTGACCGGCGAGTACAGGTCGGAGACCGACTTGGTCGACTCCAGCTCGCCGCAGGTCTCGCCCGCGGTCACCGTGGAGCCGACCTCGGGGAGCTGGGCGTAGACGACATCGCCGAGCGCGTTGGCCGCGAACTCGGTGATACCGACCGTCGAGACGCCGTCCTCGGCGGCCGACAGCCACTCGTGCTCCTTGCTGTAGCGCAGCTGCTGGGGGTTGCTCATGGCCTGAATTCTCCTGTACGCGCGGGAGTGCTGATGAAGGGGGACTGCTGAGACCGCTGGTGAGCGGCGGAAACGTGCGCGGGGTCACACGGTGACCGCGCCCAGTGTCTACTTCTGGCGCTTGTAGAACGGCAGCGCCACGACCTCGTACGGCTCGTGGCTGCCCCGGATGTCCACGCCGACGCCCTCGGTGCCCGGCGCCGCGTGCGCCGCGTCGACGTAGGCCATGGCGATCGGCTTGCCCAGGGTGGGGGAGGGGGCGCCGGAGGTCACCTCGCCGATCACCTCGCCGCCGGCGACGACGGCGTACCCGGCGCGCGGCACCCGGCGGCCCTCGGCGACCAGGCCGACGAGGACGCGCGGGGGGTTCTCCTGAGCCTTGGCGGCGGCCTGCTCGAGCGCCTCGCGCCCGACGAAGTCGCCCTCCTTCTCGAACTTCACCACCCGGCCGAGCCCGGCGTCGAAGGGGGTGAGGGAGGTGGTCAGCTCGTGCCCGTACAGCGGCATGCCCGCCTCCAGGCGCAGGGTGTCCCGGCAGGACAGGCCGCACGGGACCAGGCCGACGCCCTCGCCGGCCTTGGTCAGCGCCTGCCACAGCTCGACCGCGTGCCCGGGCTTCACGAACAGCTCGAAGCCGTCCTCGCCGGTGTACCCGGTGCGGGCGATCAGGGCCGGGACGCCGGCGACCGTGCCGGGCAGTCCGGCGTAGTACTTCAGGCCGTCGAGGTCGGCGTCGGTGAGGGACTTCAGGATGCCGGGGGACTCGGGGCCCTGGACGGCGATCAGCGCGTACGCGTCCCGGTCGTCGCGGACCTCGGCGTCGAAGCCGGCGGAACGCTCGGCGAGGGCGTCCAGCACCACCTGGGCGTTGGAGGCGTTGGCGACGACCATGTACTCGGTCTCGGCGAGCCGGTAGACGATCAGGTCGTCCAGGATGCCGCCGTCGGCCTGGCAGATCATGGTGTAGCGGGCGCGGCCCACGCCGACGGAGGCGATGTTGCCGACCAGCGCGAAGTTCAGGAAGGCGGCCGCCCCGGCGCCGGTGACGGTGATCTCGCCCATGTGGGAGAGGTCGAAGAGACCCGCCTTCGTCCGCACGGCGAGGTGCTCGTCGCGCTCGGAGCCGTAGCGCAGCGGCATGTCCCAGCCGGCGAAGTCGGTCATCGTCGCACCGAGCGAGCGATGCAGCGCATCCAGTGCGGTGTGGCGCAGCTCAGTGGGTTCGGTACTGCTCATCGGTCGGTCGTCTCCCAGGGAATGACAGGCGAGGAACGTTCCTCCCCATCTGTCATCGGAACCTGAGAGGTTCGCCGGGACCGCCACGGGGGCGATCACGGCTTGCACCTTGGGTGGAGCCACTGACACAGCGGCCCGCTTTTCAGATGTGCCTCGCCCGCGCGGTAACGGGGCCTGAGAGATTCAAGGGAGGGACTTGCTCCTTCGGCGTCCCAGCGAAGGCTGCTGGGAACTCTCCCGCGCGGATTCAAGCGGCCGGTATGCAGTTGGCGGCCACATCATTGCACGCCGCACCCCCGCCCGTCAGGGGCCGCATCTGCAACCGGGCTGTGGCAGGACGCGTACGAAACCGCCGGGCATCGTGCATTACCTTCCCTTTGCATTCGGCGGGCATGGATATTGCCAAGCCCGAGGGGGAGGACGATCACGGTGAACAGGACCCCGGTGTACGCCACCGTCACCACCGGCATCGCGGTGCCCGGGCAGCGCCCCGCCCCCGCCCAGGCCGTCCGCGACCTGCGCGACCGCGCCGGCCGCGGCCCCCGCGCCCTGGCCTTCGGCCCCCGCGACCTGGTGGTGATCACCGGCCTGCCCGGCAGCGGCAAGTCCACCCTGATGCACCGCGCGGTCACCGGCCCCCGCATCGACTCCCAGGACACCCGCGACCGCTTCGCGGCCCGCCTGCCGGGCTTCCTCCCCTACGCCCTCTACCGCCCCCTGGTCCGCCTCGCCCACTACGCCGGCCTGCGCCGCGCCCTGCGCACCGGCGAGGGTGTCGTCGTGCACGACTGCGGCACCCAGCCCTGGGTGCGCGCCTGGCTCGCCCGCGAGGCCCGCCGCCGTGGCGGCACCCTTCATCTGATCCTGCTCGACGTCACCCCCGAGGCCGCCCGAGCGGGCCAGCGCGAGCGCGGCCGGGGCGTGTCCGCCCACGCCTTCCGCCGCCACCGCCGTACGGCCGCCCGCCTGCTCGCCGCGGTCGAGCGCGGCGAGCTGCCCGCGGGCTGCGGCGCCGCCGTGCTGCTGGACCGGCCGGCGGCGGACGCCCTGCAGCGGATCACCTTCACGAGGTGAGGCCCTGTCGCAGTCACCCGCTAGCCTTCATGGTCACAGCAGTGATTCCCAGCAGGCGGTAGGCAGATGGACTTCCCGGCGGACGTTCCCGCGGACTTCCCGGCACAGGCGCACCCCCAGCCCCACGGCGGCTGGCCCGGCAACGAGCTGGAGGAGGTGCTCTCGGCCTCCCTCGGCATACCCGCCGCGGCCGGCCGGATCATCGACGTGCTGGGCCGGAGCCTGCTCTGGATCCCGCTGCCCAACGGCGGCGGCCCGGACAGCGGCCCGCTCGACCTGCCCACGCTGGAGATCGAGGGCCAGGTCTACGTCCCGGTGTTCAGCTCCGAGGAGCAGCTGCGCCAGGCGACGGGCTCCCACATGTCGTACACCATCGCCCCCGCCGTGGAGTTCGCCCGCGGCCTGCCCCCGCAGGTCGGCATCGCGGTGAACCCCGACGCGCTGGTCGGCATCCCGCTCCCGCCCGCTGCGGTGGCCGAGCTGTGCCGGGCCGGCCGCACCCCGCTGGACGGCCCGAACACCGGCGCCCGGGTCCGCCTCTTCGAGCCCGACTGGCAGGACGACCCGGTCGACTTCCTCTCCGCCGCCTCCGCGGAGTTCGCCGAGACCGGCGTGGTCCTCACCGCCCGCCGCTGCCTGGCCGCCATCGAGACGGACGAGCCGGTCATGTTCGTGGGCGTCGAGCTCTCCCGGTGGGAGGGCGACCTGCGCACCCTGCCCCTCCAGGCCCTGGGCAGAGCCCTCGCCGGCGTCCCGGTCGCGTGGCCGGTCAACCTGGTCCTCATGGACGTCACGGACGACCCGGTGTCCGAATGGATGAAGGCGAACGTCCGCCCCTTCTATCAGTACGGCCACTGAGGCGCCCCTGAGGGGCGCGGGGCCGTGTCCGATATGCGGCTCCGCCGCAGGGGCGCCACGAGCCACGACGCACCCGCACCCGCGCACGTACCCAAGGCGGCAACCCCGTGGGCGCTTAAGCTGTCCCCAAACACGGGGCACAGAAAAGAGAAGGGCACGACAGGTGAGCGCGAGCCACAGCGGCAGCGTCGGCGTGGAACACACGCTGCGCCAGGTCACCCCCGGCCGCTACGACGCCTACGAGGCCCTGCTCCGCGCCCTCGCCACCCCCTCCTCCGGTCAGATCTGGATGCTCCTGTGGCACGGCCAGGCCGGCTCCCCTGACGCCCAGTACGGGAACATGGAGGTCGACGGCTTCCAGTACGCCCCCTGCGTCACCTCCGCCCAGGAGCTCTCGGCCAGCGGCTGGAACCGGTCGTACGAGGTCGTCGACGGGCTCGACGTGGCCCGCACCCTCTATCCCGACCACTACGGCCTCTGGCTCAACCCGCACGCGCCCGGCGGCGGCCTCGGCATCCCCTGGCTGGACCTGCGCCGTATCGCCACGGGCCTGGACCGCCAGCCCGCGGGCCCCCTCCGGCTGGCCGAGCCCGGGATCGAGATCCCGCAGTTCTACGCCCTTCTCACGCAGAACGCCCACCGCACCCCGGCCCTGCGCTCCCTGCGCCGCGCCTGGGTGCAGCCGGCGCTCGGAGCGCCGTACCTCGCCATCGGCCTGGACGTGTACGACACCTCCCCGGCCGCGGTCGACTCGGTGCGCGCGATGATGCAGCAGTCCGTCGGCGCCGTACCGGAGGGCCTGCCGGTCTCGACGGTCGCGATGACCGACGACTACGACCCGGTCGTGATGTGGATGCGGGCCAACGCGCGCCCGTTCTACGACCGCGAGGCCCACGCGGCACCGGCGCCGGCGACCGGTCCAGGATACGGATACACCAGCCCACGGCCCTACTGAGCCGATCGATGTGACGCCGGTCACGATGGGTGCCCGGGTCCTCAACTCCCCTGTTCACCGGCCCGGTTCGGGGCGGGGCGCCCCTCATGATCCACGTCCGACAGGCGATCTTTTCTGTTCGGATAACGGAATCCCCTAGGTGGCATCACGTTTACGCATACTTTCTCCATCAGGCCTGGCGCCTGATCGAGAGCGCGTTGAAGACTCGCCTCTCAAGACGCGAGGCCATCGATCCTGTGCTCGAACCAGTCACAGGACCAGCTGGATCTCTGGGCCGTCACCAAGGTGCGGCCGGCGCAGGGTAAGTGAACCAAGCCGCCCACAGCGGCGGACAAAGGCCGGTCACCACCGGCGAGAGGGGTCAGGTCAACTGTGACCGCACCGATCGAGACCACCGGCGCGGAGGCCGGAGCGCCTCCCGAGTCCGTGCTCGCCGGGGCCAAGAAGAGCCAGATCGAAGGGCGTTCACTCAGCCAGATCGCCTGGACCCGGTTCAAGCGGGACAAGGTGGCCGTGGCGGGCGGGATCGTCGTCATCCTGCTCGTGCTGATGGCGGTGCTCGCCAAGCCGATCGAGTGGATCTTCGGGCTCGACCCGGACAAGTTCCACCAGGACCTCATCGACCCGGCGCTCCTGGCGCCCAAGGGCGGCTGGGGCGGCATGAGCTGGGCCCATCCCCTGGGTGTGGACCCGCAGTACGGCCGCGACATGCTCGCCCGCATCATCGACGGCTCCTGGGTCTCCCTCCTGGTCGCCGGCGGCGCCACCCTCCTCTCGGTGGTCATCGGCACCGTGCTGGGTGTCATCGCCGGCTACTACGGCGGCTGGGTCGACAGCCTCATCAGCAAGCTCATGGACACCTTCCTGGCCTTCCCGCTGCTGCTGTTCGCCATCGCGATCTCGGCCTCGGTGCAGGACGGGTTCTTCGGGCTCAACGGCCTGCCGCTGCGGATCTCCGTGCTGATCTTCGTGATCGGCTTCTTCAGCTGGCCCTACATCGGCCGTATCGTGCGCGCCCAGACGATGACCCTGCGCAGGCGGGAGTTCGTCGAGGCCGCCACCAGTCTGGGAGCCCGTGGCCCGTACATCCTGTTCCGGGAACTGCTCCCCAACCTCGTCGCGCCGATCCTCGTCTACTCGACGCTGATCATCCCGACGAACATCCTCTTCGAGGCTGCGCTGAGCTTCCTCGGAGTCGGTATCGCTCCGCCGCAGGCTTCATGGGGCGGCATGCTCAGCAACGCCGTGGATCTCTACACCGCAGATCCGCAGTACATGTTCGTGCCCGGACTGGCGATCTTCATCACCGTCCTGGCCTTCAACCTGCTGGGTGACGGGCTGCGTGACGCGCTCGACCCTCGCAGCAAGTGATCCATCGATAGAGGGGCTTACCTCACGTGAAGACCAGAAGGGTTATCACCGCCGCGGCCACGGTCACGGTGCTCTCCCTGAGCGCGGCCGCCTGTGGCGGTGGGGGCAAGAGCAGCAGTGGCGGCGGCAGCGGTAGCAAGGACGCGGCACTGAACTCCATCGTCAACGCGTCCACCAAGAAGGGGGGTACGGTCACGCTGGAGGACTCCGACGTGCCGGACTCCCTGGACCCGGGCAACACCTACTACGGCTTCGTGCAGAACTTCTCGCGCCTGTACGCGCGGACGCTCGTCACGTTCAAGCCGGCCGCGGGCAAGGACGGCCTCACGGTCGTCCCGGACCTCGCGACGTCCCTCGGCACGCCGAGCAAGGACGCCAAGACCTGGACCTACCACCTGCGTCCGGGCCTGAAGTTCGACGACGGGTCCCCGATCACGTCCAAGGACGTCAAGTACGCCATCGAGCGCTCCAACTTCGCGCCCGAGGCCCTGTCCAACGGACCGACGTACTTCAAGGCGTACCTGCAGGGCGGCGACAAGTACAAGGGCCCGTACAAGGACAAGAACGGCCTGGCGTCCATCGGCACCCCGGACGACACCACGATCGTCTTCCACCTGAACCAGCCGTTCGCCGACTTCGACTACCTGGCGACCTTCTCCCAGACGGCCCCCGTGCCGCAGGCGAAGGACGACGGTGCGAAGTACGTCCAGCACATCGTGTCCTCCGGTCCCTACAAGTTCTCGTCGTACGAGGAGGGCGCCAGCGCCAGTCTCGTCCGCAACCCGAACTGGGACCCGAAGACGGACCCGATCCGCAAGGCGCTGCCGGACAAGATCAACATCAAGTTCAAGGTCAACCCGGTCTCGATCGACAACGACCTGCTGGCTGACAAGATCACGGCCGACATCGCGGGCGCCGGTGTGCAGCCGCAGACCCAGCCGCGCATCCTGGCCGGCAAGTACGCCAAGCAGACGGACAACTCCTACGCCGGCGCCACCTCGTACATGGCGCTGAACCAGCACGTCGCGCCGTTCGACAACATCCACTGCCGCAAGGCCGTCCAGTGGGCGGTCGACAAGCAGTCGGCGCTCGACGCCATGGGTGGTGCGCCGAAGGGTGACGTCGCCAGCACGCTGCTGCCGCCGAGCGTCAACGGCTACACCAAGTTCGACGAGTACCCGACCCCGGGCAGCAAGGGCGACGTGGCCAAGGCCAAGGCCGAGCTGAAGCTGTGCGGCAAGCCGAACGGCTTCTCCACCACGCTGACAGCCCGTTCCGACCGTCCCGCCGAGGTCGCGGCCGCCACGGCCATCCAGAACTCGCTGAAGGCCGTCGGTATCAACGCCGACATCAAGCAGTTCCCCGCCGGTAAGTACTTCTCCAACTTCGCCGGTGTCCCGAGCTACGTCCACGAGCACAAGCTCGGCATGATGATGACGGCGTGGGGTGCCGACTGGCCGACCGGCTACGGCTTCCTGGACCAGATCGTCGACGGCAGCGCCATCAAGCCCTCGGGCGGCAACAACCTGAGCGAGCTGGACGACCCGAAGATCAACGCGGCGCTCAAGGCCGCCATCTCCAACACCGATGCCGCCGCGCGCACCAAGGCGTGGGGCGACATCGACAAGATGGTGCAGGACAACGCCTCCGTCGTCCCGCTCGTCTACCGCAAGAACCTGCTGATCAGGCCCACGTCCGCGACCAACGTCACGGTCACGCAGGCGTACCTCGGCATGTACGACTACCTGCTGCTGAGCTCCTCGAAGTAACAGCAGGCCGGATACCCCTGAAAGGCAGGTGAAGGCACCGGGTGGCCGGGGCGGACACACCCCGCCCCGGCCACCCGGAGCCGCACAGCTGTGGCTGCGTACATCATCCGACGCGTCTTCGGCGCATTGGTACTGCTGCTGGTGGTCAGCGCAGTCACCTTCGCCATCTTCTTCCTGGTTCCCCGCCTCGGCGGCCAGACAGCCACCCAGCTGGCCACCCAGTACGTCGGCAAGGACGCCAACCCCGAGTCCATCGCCGCGATCAAGCACAACCTGGGTCTCGACCAGCCCATCTACATCCAGTACTGGGACTACATCAAGGGCCTGTTCGTGGGCGCCGACTACAAGTTCGGCCCCGACGCGACGCACTGCAGCGCCCCCTGCTTCGGGTACTCCTTCAAGAGTCACGTCGAAGTGTGGCCCCAGCTCCAGCAGCGCATCCCGGTCTCCTTCTCGCTGGCCGTCGGTGCGGCGGTGATCTGGCTGATCTTCGGTGTGACGACCGGTGTCATCTCGGCGCTCCGCAAGGGCAAGCCGGTGGACCGCGTCGCGATGTTCATCGCGCTCGCCGGCGTCTCCCTCCCGATCTTCTTCACCGGCCAGGTGATCAACGCGCTGTTCGTCTACCAGTGGCCCATCTGGGACAGCACGGACTACGTGCCGTTCACCCAGAACCCGGCCGACTGGGCCTGGCACCTGCTGCTGCCCTGGGTCAGCCTCGCGTTCCTCTTCTCCGCCACCTACGCCCGGCTCACCCGGGCGGGCATGCTGGAGACGATGAGCGAGGACTACATCCGGACGGCGCGCGCCAAGGGCCTCAAGGAGTCCGTGGTCGTCACCAAGCACGGCCTGCGGTCCACGCTCACCCCGATCGTGACGATCTTCGGCATGGACTTCGGCACGCTCATCGGTACCGCGGTGCTCACCGAGACCGTGTTCTCCCTGCAGGGTGTCGGCGCGTACTCCATCCAGGCCATCAAGGACAACGACCTGCCCATCGTGATGGGCGTGACCCTGGTCGCCGCGTTCTTCATCGTCTTCTGCAACCTCGTCGTCGACCTGGTGTACGCAGCCATCGACCCCCGCGTGAGGTACTCGTGAGCAAGCTCGAAAAGGCGGCGCTCGGCGAACCGGCCGGCTCCGCCCCCTCCGACGCCGACGACGCGTTCCTCTCCGTACGCGATCTGCGCATCCACTTCAACACCGACGACGGTCTGGTCAAGTCCGTGGACGGCGTCAGCTTCGATGTGAAGCGGGGCAAGACCCTGGGCATCGTCGGTGAGTCCGGTTCCGGCAAGTCCGTCACCTCGCTGGGCGTGATGGGCCTGCACCGTTCGGCCAACGCCCGGGTCTCCGGCGAGGTCTGGCTGGACGGCCAGGAACTGATCGGTGCCGACCCGGACGAGGTCCGGCGGATGCGTGGCCGCAAGATGGCCATGATCTTCCAGGACCCGCTGTCCGCCATGCACCCCTACTACACGGTCGGGACGCAGATCGTCGAGGCCTACCGGGTCCACCACAAGGTCAGCAAGAAGGTCGCCAAGCAGCGGGCGATCGAGATGCTGGACCGCGTGGGCATCCCGGAGCCCGCCAAGCGCGTCGACGGCTACCCGCACGAGTTCTCCGGCGGTATGCGCCAGCGCGCGATGATCGCGATGGCTCTGGTGAACAACCCCGAGCTGCTCATCGCCGACGAGCCGACCACCGCCCTGGACGTCACCGTGCAGGCGCAGATCCTGGACCTGATCCGGGACCTGCAGAAGGAGTTCGGCTCCGCGGTCATCATGATCACGCACGACCTCGGTGTGGTCGCCGAGATGGCCGACGACCTGCTGGTCATGTACGGCGGCCGGTGCGTGGAGCGCGGCCCGGCCGACGAGGTGTTCGAGACGCCGCGCCACCCCTACACCTGGGGCCTGCTCGGCTCGATGCCGCGGCTGGACCGGGAGGACACCGACCGGCTCATCCCGGTCAAGGGCTCCCCGCCCTCCCTCATCAACGTCCCGTCCGGCTGCGCCTTCAACCCGCGCTGCCCGTACGCGGACATCCCGAAGGACAACGTCACCCGCACGGTCCGTCCCGAGCTGACCGAGGTCGGCAGCGGACACTGGGCGGCCTGCCACATGACGCAGGAGCAGCGGGAGCGTATCTGGACCGAAGAGATTGCGCCGAAGCTGTGAGCGACGAAAAAGTGAGCATCCCCGCGCAGAGTGACGGTGCCACCGCCGAGGACGCCGCCGTCTCCGACGGCGAGATCCTGCTGAAGGTCACCGGACTCCAGAAGCACTTCCCGATCCGCAAGGGCCTGCTGCAGCGGCAGGTCGGGGCGGTGCGCGCCGTCGACGGCATCGACTTCGAGGTGCGCAAGGGCGAGACCCTGGGCGTGGTGGGCGAGTCGGGCTGCGGCAAGTCCACCATGGGCCGGCTGATCACCCGGCTGCTCGAACCGACCGCGGGCACGGTCGAGTTCGAGGGCAAGGACATCACGCACCTCGGCGTCGGCGGGATGCGCCCGATGCGCCGCGATGTGCAGATGATCTTCCAGGACCCGTACTCGTCGCTGAACCCGCGCCACACCATCGGCACGATCGTCGGCGCGCCCTTCAAGCTGCAGGGCGTCGAGCCCGAGGGCGGCATCAAGAAGGAAGTGCAGCGGCTGCTGTCGGTGGTCGGCCTCAACCCCGAGCACTACAACCGCTATCCGCACGAGTTCTCCGGCGGTCAGCGCCAGCGCATCGGCATCGCCCGCGCGCTGGCCCTGAAGCCGAAGCTCGTGGTCGCCGACGAGCCGGTGTCCGCGCTGGACGTGTCGATCCAGGCGCAGGTCGTGAACCTGCTGGACGACCTCCAGGAGGAGCTCGGCCTGACGTACGTGATCATCGCGCACGACCTGTCGGTCGTCCGGCACGTCTCGGACCGGATCGCGGTGATGTACCTCGGCAAGGTCGTGGAGCTCGCCGACCGGGACTCGCTGTACAAGGCGCCGATGCACCCGTACACCAAGGCGCTGATGTCGGCCGTCCCGATCCCGGACCCGAAGCGGAAGCACACGAAGAGCGAGCGCATCCTGCTCAAGGGCGATGTGCCCTCGCCGATCGCGCCGCCGAGCGGCTGCCGCTTCCACACCCGGTGCTGGAAGGCCACGGAGATCTGCCGGTCCACCGAGCCGCAGTTGCTGGAGCTGAGGCCCGGTCAGCGGGTCGCCTGCCACCACCCGGAGAACTTCGCGGACCAGGCCCCGCAGGACACGGTGCTGCTCTCCGCGGCCAAGGAGGCGGCCGAGCTGGTCTCCGACGAGGTCCTCGCGGAGTCGGCCGAGACGTCGGCGGCGGTGGCGGCGGAACTCTCCGAGGGAAGCACCGGGGAGTCCGCTGCGGAGACGGCCGAGGAGTCCGCCGAGGAGACGGCCGAGCCGGTCGCCGAGGAGCCCGCTGTGGAGTCCGCCGAGGAGGCCGCGCAGGAAGCCACCGAGGAGAGCGGCGAGGAGTCCGAGGCCTCCGGTGCGTCGGAGCCCTCCGAGACCGAGACCCAGGAGTCAACCGACAAGTAGCACATGACAACTGGGCAAAGTCATGTACATGCCCGAGCGGGAGAGCGCACAGTCGTCCGTGTCCGACCACTGATCGGTACACGCTCGAAAGGGACGACTGATGGCACTCTCCCGTTCGGCACGTCTGGGGACTGTCGCGACCGCGGCGGTCTCCTTCCTCGTCATCGCCGCCGCGCCCGCCCCCACCCCCGGGGCCCCCGGAATCGGCGACCCCTACTTCCCGCAGCTCGGCAACGGCGGCTTCGACGCCCTCCACTACGACCTCGACGTCGCCTACACCCCCCGTACCGGCCGCCTGGACGGCCGTACGACCCTCACCGCGCGCGCCACCCAGAGCCTCTCCTCCTTAGACCTGGACCTGCAGCAGCTGGACGTCAGCCGCGTCGAAGTCGACGGCAGACGCGCCCAGTTCACCCGCACCGGGGACGAACTCGTCATCACTCCGCGCCACGTCCTCGCCCGGGGCCGCACCTTCCGGGTCACCGTCACCTACGGCGGCGTGCCCCAGCCCCTCGGCGGGCCCATCGTGTTCGGTTCCAAGTACGGCTGGATGAAGACGGCCGACGGCGTCTTCGTCGCCTGCGAGCCCAACGCCGCCTCCACCTGGTTCCCCTCCAGCGACCACCCCGCCGACAAGGCCACCTACGACATCCGGATCAAGGCACCCGAGGGCCTGACCGGCGTATCCAACGGCCGGCTGGTGTCGACGTACGACAAGGGCGGCTCGACGTACACCCACTGGCGCGAGTCGAGGCCGATGGCGACCTACCTCGCGACCGCCACCATCGGGAAGTTCGACGTGCGCACCGGGCGCACTCCCGGCGGCATTCCGATCTACGTCGCCATCGACCCGGTGCTGAAGAACAGCAACAGCGTCGACGTGTACGCCGTCACCGCCGCGGCCACCGACTACTGGTCGCAGATCTTCGGGCCGTACCCGTTCGAGGAGACCGGCGCGATCGTGGACGACATGCCCGAGGCCGGGTTCTCGCTGGAGGTGCAGAGCAAGCCCGCCTACTCGGCCGTGCGCAACGAGACGACCATCGTGCACGAGCTGGCCCACCAGTGGTTCGGTGACTCGGTAAGCGTCAGGCAGTGGAAGGACATCTGGCTCAACGAGGGCTTCGCCACCTACGCCCAGTGGCTGTGGGCGGAGCACCAGGGGACCAGGTCGGCGCACGACTCCTTCCTGGCCGCCTACAACGGCCGTCCCGCCGACAACGCCTTCTGGCAGATCAAGGTCGCGGACCCGCAGCGCGACACCATGTTCGCCTCCGCCGTCTACCAGCGCGGTGCGATGACGCTCCAGATGCTCAGGGAGCGGATCGGCGACCCGGCCTTCTTCAGGCTGCTGCCCGCCTGGACCAGGCTCCACCGGTACGGCAACGCGGACACCGCCGACTTCATCCGCCTCGCCGAGCGGGTCAGTGGGCAGCAGCTGGACGACCTGTTCGACACCTGGCTTTTCACAACAGGGAAACCGGCCCTGTGAGCCTGGCTTTGTAAGGTTCAGGTGCTTCAGCAGGCGACAATGTAGGGGTGCAGCTCCAGCAGATCTTCAGTCCCTCCGTCCAGCACACGCTCGATGTCGTCGGCATCTTCGTGTTCGCGATCTCCGGCGCGCTGCTGGCCGTCCGGAAGAACTTCGACGTCTTCGGCATCGCCGTCCTCGCCGAGGCGACCGCGCTGGGCGGAGGGCTGTTCCGCGACCTGGTCATCGGAGCCGTACCCCCGGCCGCCTTCACCGATCTCGGATACTTCCTGACCCCGCTGCTCGCCGCGCTCGTCGTCTTCTTCCTGCACCCGCACGTGGAACGCATCCAGTCGGCGGTGCTGGTCTTCGACGCGGCGGGCCTCGGCCTGTTCTGCGTCAGCGGTACGACGAAGGCGTACAGCTACGGCCTCAACCTGACCGCGTCGGCGACGCTCGGGCTCGCCACCGCCGTCGGCGGCGGTGTGCTGCGGGACGTCCTCGCCAACGAGGTGCCCTCACTGCTGCGCTGGGACCGCGATCTGTACGCGGTCCCAGCGATCGTGGGTTCCACCATGGTGGTGCTGTGCCTTCGCTATGACGCCCTGACCCCCCTCACCAGTGGGCTCGCGGCCGTCACCGCTTTTGTGCTGCGCCTGCTCGCGATGCGGTTCCACTGGCGAGCTCCGCGCGCGTGGAACCGCCGGTCGACGGTGACCGAGGACTGAGCGGGCTGGCCGTGTGCGTGCGGGTGTGTCCGGCGGTGCCGCCGTGCCCCATCTCCATGGTCAGCCACTCGAACACCGTCGGTACCTGTGGCCGCCACAGCGCCATCGAGTGCCCGCCCATGCTGCGCGGCAGGAACACCACGCGCACGTACGTCGGCGGCTTTGCGATCTGCTCCAGCGCCACACCGGCCTGGTAGCCGTCGCCGTCCTCGCCCGAGATGTACAGCGCGATCCTCGGCGGAGTGCGGTACTTCTTGAGGATGTAGTACGGGTTGTTGGCCCGCCGCAGTTCGATGCTCCCGGCGGCCAGCGAGTTGCGCTCGCCGATCGGGTCGTTGTAGCCGGACAGGCTGATGGCGGCCCGGTAGCGGTCGGGGTGCGCCACGGCGAGCTTGGCCGCACAGTGGGCGCCGGCCGAGTAGCCCGCCGCGGCCCAGCCGTCGGGCGCGGACTCGGCGCGGAAGTTGTCCGTGATCATCTTCGGTACGTCGATGCTCAGCCAGCTGTCCGCGTTCACGGTGCCGGGGATGTTGGCACACCCGGTGTCGATCTTGGCGATCAGGTTCGTCCGCGGGGACACCAGGATGAACGGGGCGACCTGGCCGCTCTTCATGAGCGGCTCCAACTGCTCGTGCACCTTCATGGAGCCGAACCACGCCTTCGCCGAGCCCGGGTAGCCCGACAGCAGCTCGACGACCGGGAACTTCTTGTTCCTGTAGGCCGGCTCGTTGTACTGCGGCGGCAGCCAGACGTAGACCTCGGCGTTGACGCCCGACACCCGGCCCCTGAGCTGGGTGACCTTGACGCCGCCGGCCGCGTGCATGCCGGGGCCGTCGGCCTGGGTGAACTTCTGTTGCACCTTGGGCAGCTTCTTGTACGCGATGCCGCCGGTGCCGTCGGCTCCGAGGTTCGCGGCCTGCTGGACGTGGTTGCCCGTGCCGAGCAGGTCGGCCCAGTTGTCGTACAGGTTGTTGGCGTTGTTGACCAGCACGAAGACGAGCGTGATGGCGGTGACCTGGGCGAACAGCAGCATCAGCACCCGGGCCGCGGCACGCAGGGGCCTGGGCCCGCGCACTCGCGACCACAGTACGAGCGGCAGTATCAGTGCAACCACGGCCAGCACGACGGTCGTGTAGAGGAACGGAGTCCCGGTGAGGCTCATGTCCCCATAGAGGGGAATCCCGGCTCCGGGGTTGTGGACGTGTCCGGACACTTACCGAAGAATTGCCGGAACCTCACCCGGGAGGGGGACAGGACGGCTCCCGCCCGTCGCCGGGACGGGTGCCGTTCATGAGCTGGACACATCACCAAAGCTACCGCTTAGTAGTTTCCTGTTGTACCGTTCAGTCATGCCAGAAGCAGCTTCCGCCCCCTCCCCGTCGCGGGCCGTGATCGGCGACAGCGAGTTCGACCGCGACACCGCGGTCGTCCGGCGCGAGCCCGGTGTCCACGACATCGACCTCTCGGCCGGCTGGACCATCATCAACGCCGTCAACGGTGGCTATCTGCTGGCCGTGCTGGGCCGGGCGCTCGCGGACACGCTTCCGCACCCCGACCCCTTCACCATCTCCGCGCACTACCTCACCGCCTCCCACCCCGGGCCGGCGGTCATCCGCACGGACACCGTCCGCACCGGCCGCACCCTCTCCACCGGCCAGGCCTCCCTCTACCAGTACGACGACGAGGGCAACGAGGTCGAACGCATCCGCGTCCTCGCCTCCTACGGCGACCTCACCACCCTCCCCGACGACGTCCGTACGACGGCCACCCCGCCCGCCATCCCGCCCCTGGACCAGTGCTTCGGCCCGGCCGACGCCCCTGCCCCGGTCGAGGGCAGCTCCGCCATCGCCGACCGCCTGATGCTCAAGCTGGACCCGTCGACCCTCGGGTGGGCCCTCGGCGCTCCCTCGGGCAAGGGGGAGATGCGGGCCTGGTTCGGCCTGGCCGACGGCCGCGACCCCGACCCGCTGTCGCTGTTGCTGACGGTGGACGCCCTGCCGCCCACGGCCTTCGAACTCGGCCTCAAGGGCTGGGTGCCGACCGTCGAACTCACCGTCCACGTCCGCCGCCGCCCGGCCCCCGGCCCGCTCCGGGTGTCCATCACCACCCGCAACCTCGCCGGCGGCTTCCTGGAGGAGGACGCCGAGGTCTGGGACACGGAGGACCACCTGGTCGCCCAGTCCCGCCAACTGGCACGGGTGAGGCTGGGCTGACCCGGGTAGGGGCCGGAGTCGTCGAGGTCGAGGCCGCTGCTCACCCACCCGAGCCCCGCCCGGCTGCCCGCCGATCACCTCATCCGGCCGAGCCCGGCCCCGCTGCCCGCGCGACACCTCACCCACCCCGAGCCCGGCCGAACCGTCGCGGACCGCGGCGCGGCCGGCCGCGCCGCACCCGCAACCGGAACGCGGCCACAAGTCCAACGGCGCGACCCCGCGCTCAGGCTCGGTCGAGGGGGGAGCGGCCCAGCCAGGCCGCCAGTTCGGCGTAGACGTCGGCGCCCTCGGGGGCCTCGCGGCGGATGTCGAAGGGGGTCTCGGCGTCCCGCGGCCGGGAGTCCGGCAGGACCGCGCGGGCGGTGGCGAGGGCGAACTCGGCGAGTTCCGGGTCGAGTTCCAGCGGGTGGCCGAGCGCCTCGGCGAGGTCCCAGGTGTGGGTCACGATCTCCATGACATAGCCCGAGAGCGCCGCATGGCCCGGCACCTCGCCCCACGGCACCCGCACCGGGGACGTCATCCGCTCGTCGCTCGCCCAGGCCCTCAGGACCCGGGCGCGCACCTCGTCGTAGGCCTGCGCCCACTCCTCGTCGGCGACCCCGTCGGCCACGGGCTGCACCGCGAGCCCGTCGCCGCCCTCGCCGACCACCGCGATCCGCCGGGTGCCGCCGACGATGTGGCTCAGCAGGCCCCGTACGTCGAACTCGGAACAGGGCGTCGGGGCGGTGAGGTGTTCGGGACGTACGGTCTTGATCAGGGCCGCCGCCTGCTCGGTGGCGCGGGCGTAGACGGGGCGCGGGTCGGTGAAGCCGGTGGTGGTCATGGTGTGCCTCTCTGTGTCTTCGGGGGCCCGGGGGGACGTCCCCGTGGGCCGGGAGGACGTCTCCGTCGGTCGGTAGGACGAGGATCGCGGGATAACCTGACACCTTCCGTCAACATTTGCGGGAAACTCGCCGAGGGCGCGATCCTGGCCGCGTGAAGTCCGACCGCCTGCTGTCGATCCTGCTGCTCCTGCAGACCCGGGGCCGCGTCCCCGCGCACGAACTCGCCGACCGTCTGGAGGTGTCGGTCCGCACCATCTACCGGGACATCGAGGCGCTGTCGGCCTCCGGCGTGCCCGTGTACGCCGAGCGCGGCCGGCACGGCGGCATCGAACTCCTCGCCGGCTTCCGCACCGACGTCACCGGACTGACCGCCGACGAGTCCCGCGCCCTGTTCATCCTGGCCGCCCAGGGCGCCCACGCCGCGCTCGGCCTCGACGCGGCCCTCGGCTCGGCCCTGCGCAAGGTGATGGCCGCGCTGCCGGTGCCGTACCGGCCCGCCGCCGAGGTGACCAGCCGCCGCATCCTGGTGGACGCCACCCGCTGGAAGAGCGGCCCCCAGCAGGCCGTCGACCTCGAGGTGCTCCAGGACGCGGTCTTCGCCGACCGGCGCCTGAAGCTGCGCTACCGGCACAGCGGGGAGCGGGAGCCACGGACGTACACCGTGGACCCGTACGGCCTGGTCGCCAAGGCCGGGGTCTGGTACCTGGTCGCCGACCGGCGCGGGGCGCCGCGGCTGTTCCGCGCCGACCGGATCCGCTCGGCCCGCGCGCTGGACGAGCCGGTACGGCGCCGCGCCGGGGTCGAACTCGCCGACGCCTGGGAGGCGTTGCGCCGTCAGGTGGAGGAACGACCGGGGGACGGGGTCGATGTCACGGTCCGGGTACGGCGCGAACGGCTCGACATGTTCCAGCGCATGATGGCGGCGCAGCTCACCGAACTCCCCGACGACGACGGCGAGAGCGACTGGGTCACCGCCCGGCTGACCTACCCGGCGCTGCGCGCCGTCCGCCAACTCCTCGCGTTCTCCGACCAGGTGGAGCTGCTGGACCCGCCCGAGGCCCGCGCGGAGCTGCTGGCCGGGGCCCGTTCTGTCGCGGCCCTGTACCAGCAGGGCGCCTGAGCCGGGATTGACAGCCGAAGGAGTAGGGCTGACGGACGGAACGAGGGTCGTACGACGACGGGGCGGCGCGCGCCGGGCGGGCCGCCCCTTCCGCGTGCGCGGGCGGCTCAGTCCAGCCAGTGGCTGCGGCCGATGCTGATGAGCCGCATCTGCCGGATGGCGAGCCGGGTGACGCGCTCCCGCTCCTCGGCGGGGGCGTCCAGGGCCTCCAGGAACAGGGATGCGGTGACGAGCATCTGGTCGACGTAGAGGTGCGCGAGCATCAGCAGGTCGTCGTCGCTCCAGCCGGCGGCCTCGGGATCCTTGGCCAGCTCGGACTTCACCTCCTCGGCGAACCGGGCGAGCTGGTCGCGGATGGCCTCGCGCACCGGCTGCACGCCGCCGTGCCGTTCGCGGGCGATGAAGCGGACGTGCGCGGGGTACGCGTCCACGTGCCGGGCGATCAACTCGATGGCACGCGAGATGCGTTCCGCGCTGTCGCCCGTCGTGGACACCGTCGTCCGCACCATCGGGTGCAGGCTGCCCAGCGCCTCGTCGACCAGCGCCACACCGAGGTCGGCGGTCGAGCGGAAGTGCCGGTAGAACGCGGTCGGGGCGACGCCGACGGCCCGGGTGACCTCGCGCAGGCCCAGGCTGCTCAGGCTCTGCTCCTCCAGCAGCGCGAGCGCCGCGTCGAGGAACGCCTGCCGGGTCTTCTGCTTCTGCGCCTGCCGGATGCCGAGGGTGTGACTCATGTCATCCAGTTAACAACTGTTCTCTGGAATTGGGAAGCCGGGAGGCGCGCTAACATAGAAGTCAGTGAACAACTGTTACTACAACTGTTCACCGAAACTTCACACCGGCCCGATACGAGGTATCTCGGAGGGGGGATCTCATCCCATGCTGTTCCTCGTCGCCGCACTCATGCTGCTCGGTGTCGTGCTGGGCACCGTCGCCCACGCGCCGCTGACCGTCACCGCCGCCGTCGCCGCCGTCATCGCCGTCTGGCTCGCCGTCTTCGCGATCCGCGAGCGCGTCGGCCGCCGACGCCGTACGCAGGCCAACTGACCGTCCGCCACGACTTCCAGGAGCTGAGCACCATGCAACTCACCGCACCGGTCACGAGCGCCGACGACACCCGCCCGGCCGCGCGCGACGCCGACGGCATGGCCGTGGCGTCGTTCATCCTCGGCCTTCTCGGCCTGCTCGTCCTCAACATCTTCCTCGGCCCGATCGCCATCGTCCTGGCCGCCGTCTCCTTCTGGCGCGGCACCACCCGCCGCGGCCGGGCCCTGCTGGGTCTGACCCTGGGAGTGGCCGACCTGGCCGTCCTGGCGATCGCGATGCAGGTCTCCCACACGCTGTCGTGGAGCCTGTGACCCGACGAACCGCCACCTGACCGGCCCGCACAGCCCCGAGGACGACGGGGCGCCGGCCGGGCCGAGATCCGAGGGAGCGTCACCGCCACCACCGTCCTGGGACGGCCGACCCGCCACCGCCGTTCCCGCCGCGGGCAGCAGAACTGCCACCCCGGGTGCAGCCGAGGCAAGGCGCCCCCGGCCCACAGCAGCCTCGCGGCCGAGGCGAGCCGCAAAGGGGCCGTAGAATCAGGGCACCATGGCTTACCTCGACCACGCCGCGACAACCCCGATGCTCCCGGAGGCGGCAGAGGCCCTGACCGCCCGGTTGAGCATCACGGGCAACGCCTCCTCCCTCCACGCATCCGGGCGGCAGGCCCGCCGCACGGTCGAGGAATCCCGCGAAACCCTCGCCGAAGCGCTCGGCGCCCGCCCCAGCGAGGTCGTCTTCACCTCGGGCGGCACCGAGGCCGACAACCTCGCGGTGAAGGGCCTGTACTGGTCCCGCCGTGCCGCCGACCCGGCCCGCACCCGCGTCCTGGCCAGCCCCGTGGAGCACCATGCCGTGCTGGACGCCGTCCACTGGCTCGGCGAGCGCGAGGGCGCGACGGTGGAGTACCTCCCCGTCGACTCCTACGGCCGTGTCCACCCCGACGCCCTGCGCGAGGCCCTCGCCCGCAACCCCGACGACGTCGCCCTGGTCACCGTGATGTGGGCCAACAACGAGATCGGCACCATCCTGCCGGTCCGCGAACTCGCCGAGGCGGCCGCCGAGTTCGGCATCCCGATGCATGCCGACGCGGTCCAGGCCGTCGGTCAGGTCCCGGTCGACTTCGCCGCCTCCGGCCTCGCCGCGATGACCGTCTCGGGTCACAAGATCGGCGGCCCGTACGGCATCGGCGCGCTGCTGCTGGGCCGTGACCAGACCCCCGTGCCCGTCCTGCACGGCGGCGGCCAGGAGCGGCACGTCCGCTCCGGCACGCTCGACATCCCCGCCATCGCGTCCTTCGCCGTCGCCGGCCGGCTCGCCACCGAGCGGCGGGAGTGGTTCGCCCGGGAGATCGGCGCCCTGCGTGATCAGTTGATCGCGGCCGTCAAGAGCGCCGTCCCGGATGCGATCCTCGGCGGTGACCCGGCGCCCGAGGGCCGTCTGCCGGCCAACGCGCACTTCACCTTCCCCGGCTGCGAGGGCGACTCCCTGCTGCTTCTGCTGGACGCCCAGGGCATCGAGTGCTCGACCGGTTCCGCCTGCACCGCGGGTGTCGCCCAGCCCAGCCACGTCCTGCTCGCCACCGGCACCGACCCGGACCTGGCCCGCGGCACCCTGCGCTTCTCCCTCGGTCACACCTCCACGGAGGCGGACGTCGAAGCGGTCGCCAAGGCGATCGGCCCGGCGGTGGAGCGCGCCCGGGCGGCGGGTCTCAGCTGAGACAAGAGGCGACCTACGAGGCGGGTTCCCTTCGCCGGCATTGTCCGGATCAGGTTATGGGGGTCGCCTTCCGGTTCAGTCCAGTCCTTGCAACTGAGTCCTTCAGGCCTCTCAGCCCGAGCGTCGATGTCGGCACCAGCGGAAACGGTGTTCCTCTCTTCCAAGGAGAACAGGTATCTCTCGCTGAAGTCGGCTACTCCGCTTGGGCTCCCTCACTCGTCTCGTAGGCCTGAAACCAGGATAGAACGGCTCTTACCGGACAAAAAAGGGCCTGGACCTTGATTTTTTTCCAGATATCGCTCCCAGTCCCGGTGCGGCCCCGGATCGGTGTGTGCAGTGGGCCGCCGCGCCGTGCGCCGGGCCCTGGAAGACCTTCACCGCGCTCGCGCAGTCGCCCTGCGTGACATGGATGACGACCCGGTAGCAGCCACCACAGGTGCGTCAGCTCCTCACGGGCCGGCGCGCCGCCGACGAGCAGGGCCCGCCGCCCCAGCCGCCGGTTCCCCGTCGCTCGCAGCCGTCCCCTGTGCCGCCCCCATGTGATCGTGAACGGATGTCCGGCGCCCCCGGTTCCCGCGGCCCCGTACCCTGGAAGGGCTATGACTGAGATCCCGCAGCGCCCCCTCCGCGTCCTCGCCGCCATGTCCGGTGGAGTCGACTCCGCCGTCGCCGCCGCGCGCGCCGCGGAAGCCGGCCACGACGTCACCGGCGTCCACCTCGCGCTCTCCGCGAACCCGCAGTCGTTCCGGACCGGCGCGCGGGGCTGTTGCACCATCGAGGACTCGCGTGACGCCCGCCGCGCGGCCGACGTCATCGGCATCCCCTTCTACGTCTGGGACCTCGCCGACCGCTTCCGCGAGGACGTCGTCGAGGACTTCATCGCCGAGTACGAGGCAGGACGCACCCCCAACCCGTGCCTGCGCTGCAACGAGAAGATCAAGTTCGCCGCGCTGCTGGACAAGGCGCTGGCACTGGGCTTCGACGCGGTCTGCACCGGTCACTACGCCAAGGTGATCGTGAACGAGGACGGCTCCCGCGAACTGCACCGCGCCTCCGACATGGCGAAGGACCAGTCGTACGTCCTCGGTGTGCTGGACGACAGGCAGCTCGCCCACGCGATGTTCCCGCTCGGCGACACCGTCACCACCAAGGAGGAGATCCGCGCCGAGGCCGAGCGCCGGGGTCTCGCGGTCGCCAAGAAGCCCGACTCGCACGACATCTGCTTCATCGCCGACGGCGACACCCAGGGCTTCCTGGCCAGGCGGCTCGGCAAGGCGGAGGGCGACATCGTCGACGAGTCCGGCACCAGGCTGGGCACGCACGAGGGCGCGTACGGCTTCACCATCGGCCAGCGCAAGGGCCTCAGGATCGGCACCCCGGCCCCCGACGGCAAGCCCCGCTACGTCCTCGACATCTCCCCGGTCACCAACACGGTCACCGTCGGCCCGGCCGCCGCCCTGGACGTCACCGCCCTCACCGCGATCAAGCCCCGCTGGTGCGGCACCGCCCCCACCGGCCCCGGTACCTACACCGCCCAGCTGCGCGCCCACGGCGGCGAGACCGAGGTCACCGCGGAGCCGGTCGACGGCGAGCTGCGCGTGCGCTTCACCGAACCGGTCCGCGGCGTCGCCCCCGGCCAGGCGATCGTCCTGTACGACGGCACGCGCGTGGTCGGCTCGGCGACGATCGCCTCGACCACGCGCGCGACAGCCGCCGCGGTGTAGGCACGCCCACGCGTGCGGCGGCCGACGGGGTTTCGTGCCTGGCGTGCGGCGGCCGCCGCGGGTGTGGGCGCGCCTAGCCGGCCACGAACTCCGCGAGCACCGGCCCCAGGACATCCGGCTCGACCATGTGGGTCTGGCCCGCCAGCTCGCGGTACGCGCTGTCCGGCACCGCCCTGGAGATCTCCCGGCTCGCCTCACGCATCCACTCCGGGCTCGCGCCGCCCGCGACCGCCAGCACCGGCACGGAGATCGCGGCGAGCCGGTCCCGGGGGAGCAGACCGTCACCCATGACCGTGTCGTCGTACGCCAGACTCGGCGCGACGGCCTCCATGCCGGCCCACATCGGCGACTGGCGGGCGCCCCGGATCACCTCCTCGGCCAGGCCCGTCAGCCGCAGGAACAGCTCCACCGCGTCCCCGCGCCGGCCCTCCGCGAGCGCCTTGCCGAGCTGCTCCTTGTACGTGGCCTCCCGCTCGGCACCGCCCGGCAGGTAGTCCGCGTACGGCACCTCGTACACGGCGGCCCGGCCGGCCGGCAGCCCGCTCGCCACCGCCTCGAGCACCAGCGCGCCGCCCGAGGAGACCCCGAACAGCGCCGCCTCGCCCCCCACGGCGTCGATCAGCGCGGCCAGGTCCTCGACCTCGCGCTCGACCGCGTACGGCTTCGTGTCACCGCTCTCGCCGCGGCCCCGGCGGTCGTAGACGACGGCCGTGCAGCGGTCCGCGATGCGCTGCGCCAGGGGCGCCACGGTGCCGCCGGTGGACATCGCGCCGCTCACCAGGATCACCGTCGGCCCCTGACCGGTCACTTGGTACGCGAGGGGGGTGCCGTCCCGCGAAGTCGTCTTCTTGTCCATGTCGGTGCAGACTGCCGTACCGGCACGGACTCATCGCTCACGACACGTCGACGTCGTAGAAGCAGAAGTGATCCTTGATCTCCGCCACCCCCGGCTTCGGGTCCGGGTACGCCCACACCAGGTCCGGCGCGTCCGGCAGCGACCAGTAGGACGCGGTGCCCTTGAAGGGGCACACGGTGTGCGTCTCGGAGGGGGTCAGCAGATCGAGGCGTACGTCCTCGGCGGGGATGTAGTACCGCTCCGGACAGCCCGTCTCGCGCAGCACCAGCCCCCGGTCGGTCTCCGCGAGCACCTGGTCGCCGTGCACCACGCGCACGTGCCGCTCGCTCTTGTCGATGGTGATCGTGTGTCCTTCGGCCATACAGGGACAGCACCGGCGGTCCCGTACTTCTTCCCGCCCGGTCACGCCCCTGTGGCGGGGCCGTACGGTAGGGGCCATGAACATCTGCGTCTTCCTGTCCGCCGCCGACCTCGACGAGCGGTACACGCGCCCCGCGCGCGAGTTCGCCGAACTCCTCGGCAAGGGCGGCCACACGCTCGTCTGGGGCGGTTCCGACGTCGGTCTGATGAAGGTCGTCGCGGACGGGGTGCACGAGGCGGGCGGCAGGCTGCTGGGCGTGTCCGTGGAGTTCCTCGCCAACAAGGCGCGCCCGGGTGCCGACGAGATGGTCATCGCCGCCGACCTCGCCGAACGCAAGAAGCTGCTGCTCGAGAAGGCCGACGCCGTGGTGATCATGGTGGGCGGCACCGGCACGCTGGACGAGGCCACCGAGATCCTGGAGCTGAAGAAGCACGGCCGCACCGACAAGCCGGTCGTCCTGCTGAACACCGCGGGCTTCTACGACGGCCTCAAGCAGCAGTTCCGCCGCATGGAGGACGAGGGCTTCCTGCCCCGTCCGCTGTCCGAGCTGGTGTTCTTCGCCGAGGAGCCGGTAGGGGCGCTGGCCTACCTGGAGGAGCAGCTCGGCGTCCACTGATGCGAGCATGGCGGGCATGGCTACTCATGTGATCACCGGGGCCGGTTCCGGCATCGGCGCGGCCGTCGCCCGCCGTCTGCACGCGCGCGGGGAGGAACTGTGGCTGCACGCGCGCGACGCGGGCCGCGCGAAGGAACTGGCGGCCGAGTTCCCCGGCGCCCGCACCCTGGTCGGCGACCTCGCGGACCCGGACAAGCTGTCCTGGGCGTTCTCCCACCAGACGCTCCCGGACCGGGTGGACTCCCTCCTGCACGTCGCCGGTGTCGTCGACCTGGGCGAGGTCGGCGACCTGACCCCCAAGTCCTGGCGCCACCAGCTGAACGTCAACCTGATCGCCCCCGCCGAGCTGACCCGGCACTTCCTGCCCCAGCTGCGTGCGGCCCGCGGCCATGTGATCTTCGTCAACTCCGGCGCCGGCCTCAACGCCCACGCGGGCTGGTCCGCGTACGCCGCCTCCAAGCACGGCCTGAAGGCCCTCGCCGACTCCCTGCGCCACGAGGAGCACGCGAACGGCGTCCGGGTCACCTCGGTCTACCCCGGCCGCACGGCCAGCCCCATGCAGGCCAAGGTCCACCAGCAGGAGGGCAAGGAGTACGACGCCTCGCAGTGGATCGACCCCGAGTCGGTCGCCACGACGATCCTGATGGCCCTCGACCTGCCCCTCGACGCGGAGGTCAACGACCTGACGGTGCGCCCGGGGCGCTGACCCCGGCCGGGGGGTTCCGTAGGCTTCCCTGGTGAGCGAAAACAGCCAGTTCAGGTTCGCCGGGGCCACCGGCGTCGGGTCCATGCCCGGTGACGACGCCCGCGAGGCCGCCAAGACCGTCACCGGCAGCTTCGAGGACTTCCCCTTCCTGCCCGAACTGCCCGCGCGCGGTCCCGGCGCCGACATGGTCGGCCGTACCGCCGGGATGCTCGTCGAGCTGTACGCGCGCGTGGAGCCCAGCGGCTGGCGCATCGGGGACCGGCCGGGCCGGGACACCAAGCGGGCGCGGTCCTGGCTGGGGGAGGACCTGGACGCCCTGGAGGAGTTCACCCAGGGCTACGAGGGTGATCTGAAGGTGCAGGCGGTCGGGCCGTGGACGCTCGCCGCCGCGCTCGAGCTGAAGAACGGCGAGGCCGCCCTCTCCGACCCGGGCGCCTGCCGTGACCTCGCCGCCTCCCTAGCCGAGGGCCTGCGCCTGCACCTCGCCGAGGTCCGGCGGCGCGTCCCCGGCGCCCGGCTCGTGCTCCAGCTCGACGAGCCCTCCCTCACCGCCGTCCTGCGCGGACAGGTCCGCACCGCCAGCGGCTACCGCACGCACCGGGCCATGGACCGGCAGCTCGTGGAGGCCACCCTGCGGGATGTCATCGGGGCGCACGGCGACGGTCCCGTGATCGTCCACTCCTGCGCCCCCGACGTGCCGTTCGCCCTGCTGCGGCGGGCCGGCGCGGCCGGTGTCTCCTTCGACTTCTCGCTGCTCACCGAACGTGACGACGACGCGATCGGCGAGGCCGTCGAGGGCGGCACGCGGCTGTTCACCGGTGTCGTGCCGGGCACGGACGGCCCGTTGTCAGACCCTGCCGGTAGCGTCATGGGTGTCAGGACGCTGTGGCGCAGGCTGGGGCTGCGTCCGGGGCTGCTCGCGGAGGCGGTCACGGTCACCCCGGCGTGCGGTCTGGCGGGCGCTTCCCCCGCTTACGCACGCCAGGTCCTCGCCCACTGCGTCCGGGCGGCGAGATCCCTCGCGGACAACCCAGAGTAACGGGAGGACAACACGGTGGCCGGCGACAAGCAGCAGGCGGAGACGGCAGTGCCCGCCGAGGCACGTGACAAGCACGCGCAGCTCGCTGAGCAGATCGAGGAGCACCGCTTCCGGTACTACGTGAAGGACGCTCCCGTCATCAGCGACGCGGAGTTCGACAAGCTCCTGAAGACTCTGGAGGGCCTGGAGGGGCAGTATCCGGAGCTGCGCACCCCGGACTCGCCCACCCAGAAGGTCGCGGGGTCGTACGCGACGGAGTTCACCGCGGTCGAGCACCGCCAGCGGATGCTGTCCCTCGACAACACCTTCAACGACGACGAGCTGGCCGCCTGGGCCGAGCGCATCGCGCGCGAACTGGGGGACCAGGACTACCACTTCCTGTGCGAGCTGAAGGTGGACGGCCTCGCGGTCAACCTCACCTACGAGAACGGCCGGCTCACGCGCGCGGCCACCCGCGGCGACGGCCGCACCGGTGAGGACATCACGCCCAACGTGCGTACGATCGCCGAGATCCCGGACCGCCTCGGCGGCGACGAGGTGCCCGACCTCGTGGAGATCCGCGGCGAGGTCTACTTCCCGATGGAGAAGTTCCTCGAGCTGAACGAACGCCTGGTCGCCGCCGGTGACAAGCCGTTCGCCAACCCCCGCAACGCCGCCGCCGGTTCGCTGCGCCAGAAGGACCCGCGGGTCACCGCCACCCGCCCGCTGCACATGGTCGTCCACGGCATCGGCGCCCTGGAGGGCTTCACGGGCATGACCCGCCTCTCCCAGGCCTACGACCTGCTCAAGACCTGGGGCCTGCCCACCTCCCCGCACAACCGCGTGGTCGACGGCCTCGACGGCGTACGCGAGTTCATCGCCCACTACGGCGAGAACCGCCACTCCGTGGAGCACGAGATCGACGGTGTCGTCGTCAAGCTCGACGAGATCCGCCTCCAGGGCCGCCTCGGCTCCACCGCGCGTGCGCCCCGCTGGGCGATCGCCTACAAGTACGCGCCGGAAGAGGTCAACACCAAACTCGTCGACATCAAAGTGGGCGTCGGCCGCACCGGCCGGGTCACGCCGTACGCCCAGGTCGAGCCGGTCACGGTCGCCGGCAGCGAGGTCGAGTTCGCCACCCTGCACAACCAGGAGGTCGTCAAGGCCAAGGGCGTCCTCATCGGCGACACGGTCGTGCTGCGCAAGGCCGGTGACGTCATCCCGGAGATCCTCGGCCCGGTGGTCGACCTGCGGGACGGCAGCGAGCGGGAGTTCGTGATGCCGAGCGAGTGCCCCGAGTGCGGCACGGCGCTCAGGCCCATGAAGGAGGGCGACATCGACCTCCGCTGCCCCAACGCCCGCACCTGCCCGGCCCAGTTGCGCGAGCGCGTGTCGTACCTCGCCGGCCGTGAGTGCCTGGACATCGAGCACTTCGGCGCGGTGGCCGCCGCCGCGCTCACCCGCCCGCTGGAACCGGCCGACCCGCCGCTGGTGGACGAGGGCGACCTGTTCGACCTGACGGTGGAGAAGCTGCTGCCCATCAAGGCCTACGTCCTCGACCCCGACAGCGGTCTGCCCAAGCGGGACCCGAAGACGGGCGAGGAGAAGGTCGTCACGGTGTTCGCCAACCAGAAGGGCGAGCCGAAGAAGAACACCCTCGCGCTGCTGGAGAACATCGAGGCGGCCAAGTCCCGCCCGCTCGCGCGCTTCCTGAACGGCCTGTCCATCCGGCACGTCGGACCGGTCGCCGCGCAGGCCCTCGCCCGCGAGTTCCGTTCCGTCGACCGCATCGAACAGGCCACCGAGGAAGAGCTCGCGACCACCGACGGCGTCGGCCCGATCATCGCCGCCGCCCTCAAGGAGTGGTTCGCCGAGGACTGGCACCGCGAGATCGTCCGCAAGTGGAAGGCCGCCGGAGTTCCGCTGGAGGACGCCTCGACCGGCGAGGACGAGGGCCCGCGCCCGTTGGAGGGGCTCACGGTCGTCGTCACCGGCACCCTGGAGAACCACACCCGCGACGGCGCGAAGGAGGCCCTGCAGAGCCGGGGCGCGAAGGTGACCGGATCGGTCTCGAAGAAGACCTCGTTCGTCGTCGTGGGTGACAACCCCGGATCGAAGTACGACAAGGCCATGCAATTGAAGGTTCCGGTCCTGAACGAGGACGGTTTCGGCGTCCTCTTGGAACAGGGACCCGAGGCGGCGGCCGAAGTCGCGCTTACGACCGAGTAGTAGCGGTTGAAGGCCACCCGATCGGCGCATATCAGTTGCATACGGGTGGCCCGGGCGCTTTCGGGCAACCGTCGACGACCGGTGCCCGTGGAAGCCTTCCGCGGCCTACTGTTGAGATGTGCACCTGCCGTGCCCAGCTGCGGTTGGGGCATCTCCGTGCGCTCCCGGCGTGCGGGGAAGGTTTCTTCAACGCGGAGCTGCTGATGGCTGTCGGACATCGGGCCGCGTGGCGTGGGCACCGCCGGCTGTGAGAGGGACGGGAATGGAACCGACCGAGAGCGTCGCCCCGGACTCACGGCTGCGCCTGCGCCGTCGCGCGGGCACCTGGTGCGCGACCCGATGGACGGCGCGGGGCCACGGCCGCACGGGCGGCCGGGCCCGCGCGACCGGACCGGGCACCGCCGCCGACGCCCACCCGCCCATACCCGTGGCCATCGAGCCCGCCCCCGCCCTGACCGGTGCCGACGCCGATCCCGAACGGCACCTGACCTGGCCCACCCTGCCCGCGGTCGTCGTGGCCGCCGCCGCGTTCGTCCTCGGTGCCGGTTTCTACCGCGCCTTCACCGGCCACCACGCCCTGTTCCCGAGCGGCACCGTCGGCTGGTCGCTGGCCCTGCTCACCGGCGTCATCGTCGGCCACCTCGTCATGCTGGGCCGCGCCCGCTGGTGGCGCGGCACCGGCTCCGGCGCCGCCCTCACCCTCGCCGTCCTGCTCCTGTACGGCTGGGTGCCCGCCGGCATGGTCAGCCTCACCGTCGTCGTCCTGGTCGGCATCGCCCGGCGCCACCACGTGCGGCAGGGTGTGCTGCACGGCGCGGTGGACATCCTCGGCATCGGCGCCGGCGCGCTGCTGCTCGGCGCGTTCGGCCGCGTCCCGAGCGTCGAGTCGCCCTGGCGGCCCGACAGCTGGAGCTTCGCCGCCGCGCCCGAGGTGGTCCTCGCCGCCGTCGCCTACCTCGCGGTCAGCCGCGGCCTGCAGTGGTACCTCTACGCCCCGCGCGGCGGCAAAGTGCCCACCGTGGCCCGCACCGCCCTGGTGAGACAGGGCCTGGTCGCCGTCGCGCTGCTCGGCATCGCACCGCTGCTGTGTGTCGTCGCCGACGCCGGGCCGGTCCTGCTCCCGCTGTTCGCCATCCCGCTCATCGCCCTGGACTCCACCCTGTGGATGGCACGCGCGCGCGCCGAGGAGCAGCTGCGCGACCCGCTGACCGGACTGCCCAACCGGCAGTGGCTGCTGGAGCGGATCTGGACGGCCCTCGACGACGCCGAACGCATCGGCGCCCGTTCCGCCCTCATGCTGATCGACCTCGACCGTTTCCGGTCGGTGAACGACACCCTCGGTCATCTCGCCGGTGACCGGCTGCTGCTCCAGATAGCCGACCGGCTGCGGCTCGCCCTGCCGCGCGGAGCGGAGGCCGCGCGGCTCGGCGGCGACGAGTTCGCCGTCTTACTGCCCGTAGCCGACTCCACCACGTCGGCCACCCGCGTCGCCCGCGGCCTCGTCGCCGCGCTCAGCTCCCCGCTGGACCTCGACGGCCTCACCCTCGTCCTGGAGGCCAGCGCCGGCGTCGCGGTCTTCCCCGACCACGCCCTGGACGCCGAAGGGCTGCTGCGCCGGGCCGACGTGGCGATGTACCAGGCGAAGAGGGACCGTACGGGCGTCGAGGTGTACGAGTCCAAGCGGGACTCCAACACCCCCGACCGGCTCGGCCTCCTCGGGGATCTGCGCCGGGCGCTGGACGCGCACGAGGTGCAGCTGCACTACCAGCCCAAGGTGCGCTTCGACGGTCAGGTGGCCGGCCTGGAGGCGCTGGTGCGCTGGGTGCATCCCGAGCGCGGGAAGGTTCCGCCGGACGAGTTCATAGCGATCGCCGAATCCTCCGGGCTGATGCCCCATCTGACCGAGTACGTCCTGGAGACCGCGCTCGCGCAGGTCGCCAAGTGGCGCGCGCAGGGGCTGCGGGTCCCGGTCGCCGTCAACGTCTCCCCGCGCGATGTCCACACGCCCGGCTTCGCGGGGTCGGTCGCCGCGCGGCTGGCCCGGCACGGGGTCCCTGCGGGGGCCTTGCAGCTGGAGATCACCGAGCATGTGCTGCTGGAGGATCCGCAGCGGGCCGCGGACACCCTCGCCGGGCTGACCGGGCACGGCGTGAAGATGTCGCTGGACGACTTTGGCACCGGATATTCGTCGCTGGTGCACCTGCGGCGGCTGCCGGTGAGCGAGCTGAAGATCGACCGGTCGTTCGTGGCGCGGCTGGCGGTCGACGCGGAGGATGCGGAGATCGTGCGGTGCACGGTGGATCTCGCGCATTCGCTCGGTCTTCTCGTCGTCGCCGAGGGCGTGGAGGACGACGAGACCTGGGAGCGGCTGCGCGACCTCGGGTGTGACGCCGTTCAGGGATGGCTCGTGGCCGCGGCGATGCCGCCCGAGGAGACGACGGCGTGGTTGCGGGCGCGGGGGTCCCGTGGCTGGCAGCGGCCGCGCGCAGCGTTGCCCGCGGCCGAGTAGTTCTCTCTCCCCCCGCCGGGCGGCCCACGCGGAGGCGTGGTTCATGGTCGCTGTGGCACTCGTACCGTTCGGTGACACCGTGACAGTCCTGCGCAACGGCGGCACGAAGGGCGTCGCGTTCGGGATCCACTTCGCCACCGCGATCGTTGTACTGATCAGTGCCGGACTGCTCTTCGCGGTCTGACGGCATCCGACAGGGGGAAACGCATCATGTCGCTGTTCGTTCCGAAGTTCGACGACACCGTCCTCGTCCGGGACGCGGAGGCCGAGGTGGTCGGCCAGGCGCCCACCACCGTCAAGCTGCTCGCGGACAGCAGCGCCGCCGGGGGCGCACTGTCCACCGTCCGGGTCACCCTCAGCGAGGGTGCGGACGGCGCCCGCCCGCACGTGCACCACAACTCCGCCGAGATGTTCTTCCTGCTCGACGGCGAGGCGGAGGTGCTGTCCGGCGACGACGTGGTCACCGCCCGGCGCGGCGACCTGGTCATCGTCCCGCCGGACCGGCCGCACGCCTTCGCCGCCGCCCCCGGCAGCCCGGCCGACATCCTGATCGTGATCGCCCCGGGCGTCGAGCGCTTCGAGTACTTCCGCCACCTCCAGCGGATCCGCCTCGGCGAGGCCACCCCGGAGAGCATCCTGGAGGTCCAGGAGCTGTACGACAACCACTTCCTGAAGAGCGCGGCCTGGGAGGGGCGACACCGTTGAGCGGCGGGGCCCGGGGAAACCGTTTCACGGCCACCCCGCCCCGCCCCATAGGATTGGCCCCAAACCACACACACTCACCCCAGAGGAACGCTGCATGCCTGGCATCACGCGCGAGGAGGTCGCCCACCTCGCCCGGCTGGCGCGTCTGGAGCTGAAGCCCGAAGAGCTCGATCACTTCGCGGGCCAGCTGGACGACATCATCGGCGCGGTCGCCCGCGTCAGCGAGGTCGCCGACCAAGACGTACCGCCGACCTCGCACCCGCTCCCGCTGACGAACGTCATGCGCCCGGACGAGGTCCGTCCCTCGCTCACCCCCGAGCAGGCGCTCTCCGGCGCCCCGGCCCAGGAGCAGCAGCGTTTCAAGGTGCCGCAGATCCTGGGGGAGGAGTGACCACCATGACGGACAGCAACATCATCAGGCTCACCGCCGCGCAGATCGCCGAGAAGATCGCCTCCGGCGAGCTCACGGCCGTCGAGGTCACCGAGGCCCACCTCGCCCGGATCGAGGCCGTCGACGAGAAGGTGCACGCCTTCCTGCACATCGACCGCGAGGGCGCCCTCGCCCAGGCCCGCGCCGTGGACGAGAAGCGGGCCCGTGGCGAGAAGCTCGGCCCGCTGGCCGGCGTCCCGCTCGCGCTCAAGGACATCTTCACCACCGAGGGCGTGCCCACGACCGTCGGCTCGAAGATCCTCGAGGGCTGGATCCCGCCGTACGACGCGACGCTCACCAAGAAGCTGAAGGCGGCCGACGTCGTCATCCTCGGCAAGACCAACATGGACGAGTTCGCCATGGGGTCCTCCACCGAGAACAGCGCGTACGGGCCGACCGGCAACCCGTGGGACCTCACCAAGATCCCCGGCGGCTCGGGCGGCGGTTCCTCCGCCGCGCTCGCCTCCTTCCAGGCTCCGCTCGCCATCGGCACCGACACCGGCGGCTCCATCCGCCAGCCGGCCGCCGTCACCGGCACGGTCGGCGTGAAGCCGACGTACGGCGCGGTCTCCCGCTACGGCATGGTGGCGTTCTCGTCCTCCCTGGACCAGGGCGGCCCCTGCGCCCGCACGGTTCTCGACGCGGCCCTGCTGCACGAGGTCATCGCCGGGCACGACCCGATGGACTCCACCTCCATCGACGCCCCGGTCCCGCCGGTCGTCGAGGCCGCGAAGAACGGCTCCGTGCAGGGCATGCGCGTCGGCGTGGTCAAGCAGTTCCGCGGCGAGGGCTACCAGGCCGGTGTCATCCAGCGCTTCGACGAGTCGGTCGAGCTGCTGAAGGAGCTGGGCGCCGAGATCGTCGAGCTGGACTGCCCGTCCTTCGACCTCGCCCTGTCGGCGTACTACCTGATCGCGCCCTCCGAGTGCTCCTCCAACCTCGCCCGCTTCGACGGCCTGCGCTACGGCCTGCGGACCGGCGACGACGGCGGCCACTCGGCCGAGGAGGTCACCTCCCTGACCCGCGAGGCCGGCTTCGGCCCCGAGGTCAAGCGCCGCATCATGCTCGGCACGTACGCCCTGAGCTCCGGCTACTACGACGCGTACTACGGCTCCGCGCAGAAGGTCCGCACGCTCATCACGCGTGACTTCGAGAAGGCCTTCGAGCAGGTCGACGTCATCGTCTCGCCGACGACGCCGACCACCGCCTTCGCGATCGGCGAGCGCGCCGACGACCCGATGGCGATGTACCTCGCGGACCTGTGCACCATCCCGACCAACCTGGCGGGCAACGCGGCCATGTCCCTGCCCTGCGGCCTCGCCCCGGAGGACAACCTCCCGGTGGGCCTGCAGATCATCGCCCCGGCGATGCAGGACGACCGTCTGTACAAGGTGGGCGCCGCCGTCGAGGCCGCCTTCGTGGAAAAGTGGGGACACCCGCTGCTGGAGGAGGCACCGTCGCTGTGAGCAAGCTGTCGAAGGCCAAGGACTTCAAGAAGTCCAAGTCCGGTACGTACCTGTCCATGGCCACCACCGCGTTCGGCGCGTTCGGTGTCGCCAAGCAGATCAAGAAGGCCCGCGCCGAGCACGACACGCTGCGGCTGATCGACGCCACGGTCTCCGCCGTGGCCATCGTGACCGGCCTCGCGATCCTCTGCCGTGAGCTGAAGCGGCTGGGCGACGACGACGTCCTGCTGGGCTGAGAGGGAAGTTTTCACCGTGACCACCACGACCGACCTGGTGTCGTACGAGGACGCGCTGGCGTCGTACGACCCCGTCATGGGCCTCGAGGTCCATGTCGAACTCGGCACCAAGACCAAGATGTTCTGCGGCTGTTCGACGGCGCTCGGCGCCGAGCCGAACACCCAGACCTGCCCCGTCTGCCTCGGCCTGCCGGGCGCGCTCCCGGTCGTCAACGCGACCGGAGTCGAGTCCGCGATCAAGATCGGTCTCGCCCTGAACTGCGAGATCGCCGAGTGGTGCCGCTTCGCCCGGAAGAACTACTTCTATCCGGACATGCCGAAGAACTTCCAGACCTCCCAGTACGACGAGCCGATCGCCTTCAACGGCTACCTCGACGTCCAGCTGGAGGACGGCACCTCCTTCCGCGTGGAGATCGAGCGCGCCCACATGGAGGAGGACACTGGCAAGTCGACGCACGTCGGCGGCGCCACGGGCCGTATCCACGGCGCGCAGCACTCCCTCCTCGACTACAACCGCGCCGGCATCCCGCTCATCGAGATCGTCACCAAGCCGATCGTCGGCGCCGGCGAGCGCGCCCCCGAGGTCGCGAAGGCGTACGTCCGTGAGCTGCGCGAGCTCATCCGTGCCCTCGGCGTGTCCGAGGCCCGCATGGAGATGGGCCAGATGCGCTGCGACGTCAACCTGTCGCTGATGCCGAAGGGCGCCGAGAAGTTCGGCACCCGCAGCGAGACGAAGAACGTCAACTCCCTGCGGTCGGTGGAGCGCGCGGTCCGCTTCGAGGTGATGCGCCACGCCGCCGTGCTGAACGACGGCGGCAAGGTCGTCCAGGAGACCCGCCACTTCCACGAGGACACCGGCTCCACCACCTCCGGCCGTACGAAGGAGGAGGCCGAGGACTACCGGTACTTCCCGGAGCCCGACCTCGTCCCGGTCGCCCCCTCCCGTGAGTGGGTCGAGGAGATCCGCGCGGCCCTGCCCGAGATGCCGCTGGCCCGCCGCACCCGGCTGCTCGCCGAGTGGGGCATCTCCACCACCGACATGCAGGCGATCCTCAACGCCGGTGCGCTGGACCCGATCGTCGCCACGATCGACGCCGGTGCCGACGCGGCCTCCGCCCGCAAGTGGTGGATGGGTGAACTGGCGCGCAGCGCCAACGAGTCCGGCAAGGCGCTGGACGAGCTGGCGATCACCCCGGCGCAGGTGGCCCGGGTCGCCGAGCTCGTCGCGAAGGGCGACCTGAACGACAAGCTGGCCCGCCAGGTCATCGAGGGCGTCCTCGCGGGCGAGGGCACCCCGGAAGAGGTCGTCGACAAGCGCGGTCTGAAGGTCGTCTCCGACGAGGGCGCGCTGACCGCCGCCGTCGACGAGGCCATCGCCGGCAACCCGGGCGTCGCGGACAAGATCCGTGGCGGCAAGGTGGCCGCGGCCGGTGCCCTGGTCGGCGCGGTCATGAAGGCGACCCGGGGGCAGGCCGACGCGGCCCGCGTCAAGGAGCTGATCCTTCAGAAGCTGGGCGTCGGCGAGGGCTGAGCGGCAGCGCGGAACGATCCCGAGGGGCAGTGCACCGAACCCGGTGTACTGCCCCTCGCTCGCTTATAAGGACCTTATGAGGCGACAGAGTTCGCTGGAGTGTCCTGTGATGTCGCTCCCACTCCGGTGAATAAGCCCATGATCGTCGCAAACGATCACTTTCGCCTGCAAGAGTGTCTTCTGATTGCTCATACCTTCTTTGCGGGCTGTTCAGTTTATGGACGATCGTTCCCGGCCAAAGATCCAAAAATCGCACTTCTGGGAGCACGTCCGTGGCAGACCTCGCCCGTTGGTGTGTCCGGCATCGGCTGATCGCCGTGCTGCTGTGGCTCCTCGCCTTCGGCGGAGTCACCACGGCCGCGGCCGTGGCCGGTTCGTCGTACTCGAACGCCTACGACGTCCCCGGCACCGAGGCCGGCCGCGCCGCGCAGCTGCTCAAGGAGGGCTTCCCGGGCCTGGGCGGTGACAGCGACACCGTCGTCTGGCACACCGCCACCGGCACCGTCCGTGCCGCCGGCGTCGAGCAGACCATGACCCGCACCCTGGACCGGATCGCCTCGCTGCCCGGCGTCGCCTCGGTGACCGGCCCGTACGGCGGCCAGGGCGCCCACCGGATCAGCGCCGACGGCCACACGGCCTACGCCACCGTCACCTTCGCGCAGGAATCCGAGCACATCGGCAAGGCCCAGGCCCAGGCCGTGGTGAACACCGCCAAGGCCGCCGAGAGCGACGGGCTCCAGGTGGAACTGGGCGGCAGTGCCATCGGGCTCACGGCGTCCCCGCGCGAACACACCGCCGAGCTGGTCGGCGTGCTCGTCGCCGCCGTCGTACTGTTCCTCGCCTTCGGCTCGCTCGCTGCCTCGGCCCTGCCCATCGCCACCGCCCTGGTCGGCGTCGGCACCGCCTACTCCGGCATCGGCCTGCTCGGCCACGCCATGACGGTCGCCGACTTCGCGCCCATGCTCGGCATGCTCATCGGCCTCGGCGTCGGCATCGACTACGCGTTGTTCATAGTGACCAGACACCGGCGCGGACTGAAACGCGGCCTGAGTGTCACCGAGGCCGCCGTGAACGCCGTGGCCACCACCGGACGCGCGGTCGTCTTCGCGGGTGCGACGGTGTGCATCGCCCTGCTGGGCATGCTGACACTGAGGCTGAGCTTCCTCAACGGGGTCGCCGTGGCCGCCTCGTTGACGGTCGTGCTCACCGTCGCGGCCTCCGTCACCCTGCTGCCCGCCCTGCTGTCGTACATCGGCCCCCGGGCGCTCAGCCGCCGCGAGCGACGCCGGCTCGCCGCGCACGGGCCGCGCCCGGAGCTGCCCACCGGTCTCGCCGCCCGCTGGTCGGCGCTGGTCGAGCGCCGACCCAAGCTGCTCGGCTCGCTCGCCGTCGCCGTCGTCGCCCTGCTCGCCCTGCCCACCCTCTCCCTCCACCTCGGCACCTCCGACCAGGGCAACGACCCGCGCACCGCCACCACACGCAAGGCCTACGACCTGCTCGCCGAGGGCTTCGGGCCCGGAGTGAACGGACCGCTCACCCTGGTCACCCGCGTGGACGGCGCCGCCGACCGGCTCGCCCTGGACAACCTCGACACGACCCTGCGGGCCACGCCGGGCGTCTCCTCCGTCACCCCGGCGACCTACGACACCGGCGGCGGCACCGCCTACCTCACCGTCGTCCCCGACTCCGCGCCGCAGTCGCAGCACACCAGCGACCTCGTGGACCGGCTGCGCACGAAGGTGCTGCCGCGCGCGGAGACCGGCACCTCGCTCGACATCCAGGTCGGCGGGGTCACCGCCGGCTACGACGACTTCGCGGATGTGATCGTCGGCAAACTGCCCCTGTTCGTCGGCGCGGTCATCGGACTCGGCTGTCTGCTGCTGCTCGTCGCGTTCCGCTCGCTCGGCATCCCGCTCAAGGCTGCCGTGATGAACATCGCCGCCGTGGCCGCCGCGTTCGGCGTGGTCGTCGTGGTCTTCCAGTGGGGCTGGGGCAGCGAACTGCTCGGCCTCGGCCGGGCCGGGCCCATCGAGCCGTTCCTCCCGGTGATCATGGTGTCCGTCCTCTTCGGACTCTCCATGGACTACCAGGTCTTCCTGGTCAGCCGGATGTACGAGGAGTGGCTGGAAACGGGTGACAACCGGCGCGCCGTCCGCGTGGGCCTCGCCGAGACCAGCCGCGTCATCAACTCCGCCGCGATCATCATGATCTCGGTCTTCCTCGCCTTCGTGCTCAGCGGCGACCGCGTGATCGCCATGTTCGGCATAGCGCTCGCCGCCGCCGTCGCCCTGGACGCCTTCGTCCTGCGCACCCTCCTCGTGCCCGCCCTGATGCATCTGCTCGGCGCCGCCAACTGGTGGCTGCCCGCCTGGCTCGAGCGCCGCCTGCCCCGCCTCAGCATCGAGCCGCCCGAGTGCCGCGTCGCGCATGAGAGGCTCGGCGCGGTGTCGGTGGCGGAACTGCGGAAGGAAGAGCAGCGCGATGTACGCGATATCCCTGGGTGACGACGGCGCCGAACTGCGGCCCCTGGAGGTGTGGCACGCGGAGGAGTTCCTCGCCCACCTGGACCGGGGCAGGGAGTTCATCGGGCAGTTCATCCCGTTCGGTTCGCAGGTCACGGACCCGGCCTCGGCCCGGGAGACGCTCCGCCGGTACGCCGATCTGCGCGCCGCCGACAGCGCCTCCTACCACGGCATCTGGCTGGACGGGAAGCTCGTCGGCGGGGTGCTGACACTGAACTTCGACGCCGAGCGGGGCAACTGCGAGGTCGGCTGCTGGCTGGAGCCCGCCGCGACCGGACGGGGACTGATCACCCGGGCGATGCGCCTGCTCATCGACTGGGCGGTCGAGGAGCGGGGCATCCACCGCGTGGAGTGGCACGCGGCCTCCGGCAACCTGCCGAGCATCAACGTCGCCCGGCGGCTGGGGATGACCCGGGACGGCGTGCTCCGGGAGAACCATCGGCACCGGGGCGTCCGGCACGACACCGAGATCTGGTCGGTGCTCGCCCCCGAATGGCGCGCGGCACGCGCGCGTACCGCGCACGACGATCGCTGACGATCACTGTTTGCGATCATTAAGGGACCTCTCAGACAGGGTCCGTACGGTGCCGGGCATGGCTACGAAGACAGTGGAAGGCGCCGAGGCCGGCACCGAGGCGCAGGGCGACGAGACGGCGGTGGAGGCCGCCACCACCGAGGAACAAGCCGGACGGGCGGAGGTCCTTGAGGACGGCTCGGGGCGGGCGGACGCCGTCGAGGAGGGGGCCGTCGAGGAGGCGGCTTCCGTGGAGGAAGCCGCCGGGGAGCAGGAACCCGCGCCGGACAAGGCGCCCTCCGGGGTGGGACAGGGCGCCGGTGCCGTCGTCTCGGCCGCCCTGGGCCTCGTCTCGCTCAGCGGCGGCTGGATCGGCACCGTCGCCGGCGCCCGCGAGCAGCTCATCGGCCAACTGCGGACCTCCTCCACGGCGAGCGTCGCCACCCAGATCAAGGCGGTCTACGGCAACGCCTGGCACAGCACCGCCCTGTGGGCCGGCCTGTTCGCGCTGGCCGCGCTGCTCACCGGCGTGGTCGTGCTCGCCCGGCCCGCCTTCGGCGCTCCGGGCCGCCCGCAGGCGCCCTGGACCAGGTCGGTCGCGTGGGCCGGTGTCTCACTCGGGGTCGTCGGCCTGCTGCTGGCCGTTCTGAAGTACTCCGACGCCCTGCTCGCCCTGCCCTCGACCGGCTGAGAAACCGCAGGTCCCAGGGGCCTTAGGGAATCCGAGAGCACCTTACGGACTCCCTGAGGCCCCTTACGCGTGCGTGCGTGCCCGTACGCCGCCCGAAGATGCGGAACTCTCCCGATGTGGCGCACCCCCCTGGGAGACGAAGGTGGAGGCATCGCAGAAAGCGACGCACGACACCGGCTCTCCCCGAAGGACACGTCATGATCGAGTTGGAGTACCACAAGATGCGCTCCGCCCAGCTGATCCACGAGGCCGAGCAGGTGCGCCTGGCCCGCGAGGCCGCCCGGGCCCGCCGCGCCGCCCGCCGCGAGGGCTCCGCCGGCCACGCCGGCGCGGTCGCCGAGTCCCATACCGACCGGCCCCGCCGGCGCCGTGTCCCGCGCACCGCGTGAGCACCGGACCGTCGGGCGGAGCCGGGACGAACGGGGCCGGGACGGAGGGTGGCCGTACGGGGGTCGGCCGCCCTCCGGGCCTTGCGGACCTGCCGGATCGTCCTGACCTCCCGGACCAGGGCCGTACGACTGCCCGCCCCAGTCGTACGACCCTTCCGTCTGCTGATACGACCCTCCCGGTCGCCGGTACGACGATCGCACCGGGCCTGTGGAAAACCGCTGCCGTGCCGTCCGCACCCCGTGCGATGCTCGGGCCCGTGGAGACCAGGTCCGTCAGCCCTGTGTTCGTCGGCCGCACCGACGAGCTGAACACCTTGAACGACGCGCTCGCCCGCGCCCGCGCCGGCGAGCCCCAGGCGTTGCTGCTCGGCGGCGAGGCGGGGGTCGGCAAGACCCGCCTCGTCGAGGAGTTCGCCGACGCCGCCGGGCGGCACGCGGCCGTCGCCGTCGGCGGCTGTGTGGAGATCGGCGCCGACGGCCTGCCGTTCGCGCCCTTCTCCACCGCGCTGCGCGCCCTGCGCGACGCCCTGCCCGCGGAGTTCGCCGCGGCCGCGCAGGGACAGGAGGGGGAACTGGCCCGCCTCCTGCCCGACCTGGGCGAGGCCGGCGCCGGCCGCCACGACGAGCAGGGCATGGCCCGCCTGTTCGAGCTCACCGCCCGGCTGCTGGAACGGGTCGCCGCCGAACACCCGGTCGTGCTCGTCCTGGAGGACCTGCACTGGGCCGACGCCTCCACCCGCCACCTCCTCGCCTACCTCTTCCGCACCCTGCGCGCCGGCCGCCTCCTCGTCCTCGCGAGCTACCGCTCCGACGACATCCACCGCCGCCACCCGCTGCGCCCGCTGCTCGCCGAACTCGACAGGCTGCGCACCGTCCGCCGTATCGAACTCGCCCGCTTCACCCGCGAGGAGGTGGGCCGCCAGATCGCCGGCATCCTCGCCGCCGAACCGGACCCCGCCCAGGTCGACGAGATCTTCGAACGCTCCGACGGCAACGCCTTCTTCGTCGAGGAACTCGCCGTCGCCGCCTGCGACGGCTGCTGCACCGGACTCACCGACTCCCTGCGCGACCTGCTCCTGGTCCGGGTCGAGGCGCTGCCCGAGAGCGCCCAGCAGGTCACCCGGGTCGTCGCCGAGGGCGGCTCCACCGTGGAGTACCGGCTGATCGCCGCCGTCGCCCAGCTCGCCGAGGACGACCTCATCGAGGCGCTGCGGGCCGCCGTCGGCGCCAACATCCTCACCGTCACCCCGGCCGGCGACGGCTACCGCTTCCGGCACTCCCTGGTCCGCGAGGCCGTCGCCGACGACCTGCTGCCCGGCGAACGCTCCCGGCTCAACCGGCGCTACGCCGAAGCCCTGGAGGCCGGTCCCGCGCTCGTCCCGGCCGACGCCCGGGTGATGCGCCTGGCCAGCTACTGGTACCACGCCCACGACGCCGCCAAGGCCCTGCCCGCCGTCCTGGACGCCTCCGTCGTGGCCCGCCGCCGGCACGCCTACACCGAGCAACTCGGGCTCCTGGAGCGGGCGATGGAGCTGTGGGACAGCGCCCCGGAGGAGGTGCGCTCCGCCCTGCGCCCGGTCGACTACACCGAGGTCTATCCCCCGTGCGGCTGCGACCCGGCCGCCACCCCGCTGCGCTATCTCGACCTGATGGCCGAGGCAGCCGTCGCCGGCCGGTTCGGTGGCGAGCGGGAACGCGCGCTGAAGATCACCAAGCGCGCGCTGCGTCTCCTGGAGGACGAGCCGGACCCCCTGCGCGCCGCCTGGTTCTGGGTGCAGCGCTCCCGGCTCGTCCAGGCCCAGGCCCGCGGCGACGGCCGGCAGGAACTGGCCACCGCCCAGGACCTGGTGCGCGGCCTGCCACCGTCCGAGGTGCACGCCGAGGTGCTGGCCCTCGCCGCCAACTGGTCCATGCTGCACCGGCCGGGACCCGATGCCTTCGCCGCCGCCGAGCGCGCCGTGGAGTACGCGCGCATGGTCGGCGCCCGCGACATCGAACTGCACGCCCGTCTCACCCTGGGCTGCCTCAAGGTCGACTCCGGCGACACCGACACGGGCCTGGCGGAGATGCGGCAGGTGCTGCGCGACACCCTCGCGGAGGGCGTGCACCACGTCGCGGGCCGCGCCTATGTGAACCTGCCCTCCCAGCTGCAGGGCATCGGCCGCGCCCGGGAGGCCCTCCCCCTCCTGCGCGAGGGCATCGCCTTCGTTCGCAGACAGGGGCTGCTGGACTCCGAGTCCTGGATACGCGGCAACCTGTCCGAGACGCTGTACTCGCTCGGCGACTGGGCGGAGGCCGCCGAGGCCGCCACCCACGCGACCGGGGCCGGCCACAGCGCCAAGACCCGTGGCATGGGCGCCCTGCTCCTGGCGCACCTCGCCCTGGCCCGTGGCGACCTCACCGAGGCGGGCCGCCAACTCGCCGCCGCCCGCGCCCACTACGGCACCCATGACCCCATGCCCCAGCACGCCCTGCCCCTGGCCCGGGTCACCCTCGGTGTCGCCGCCGAGGAGGGCCGCATCGCCGACGCCCGCGCCGAACTGCACCGGGCCCTGGACGACGGCTTCCCGCCCGGCACCCAGCGCTACGGCTGGCCGCTGCTGCGGGCCGCCGCCACCGCGGAGGCCGAGGCCCGTGCCCTGCCCGCTGCCGAACCCGGCCGCGCCGAGACCCTCGAGCGCCTGCGCGAAGCCGTGCGCACGCTCACCACCGGCGCCCCCCTCTGGCAGGCCTACGACCGGTGGACCCGCGCGGAGCTGCGCCGCGCGGAGGGCACGGACACGGCCGACGACTGGTCGCCGGTCGTCACCGCCTTCGAGTGCCTGGACCGCCCCTACGAGCTCGCCCGGGTCCGCAACCGTCTCGCCGGAGCGCTCCTGGCCGACGGCGGCGACGACGAACGCGACCGCGCGGTGGAACTGCTCCGGCTGGCCGCCGCCGTCGCCGCCCACCTCGGCGCCCGCTCTCTCGCCGACACCGTCGCCCGGCTCGCCCAGCGCGCCCGCCTCACCCTGACCCGCACGCCCCGGCAGGCCCTCGCCTCCGCCGACCCGGCCGCGGCCCTCGGCCTCACCAGCCGGGAGCGGGACGTGCTGCGCCTGGTCTCGGCCGGCCGCACCAACCGCCAGATCGCCGAGGAGCTGTTCATCTCCCCGAAGACCGCGAGCGTCCATGTCTCCAACATCCTCGGCAAGCTCGGCGTCTCCGGCCGGGGCGAGGCGGCGGCGATGGCGCACCGGCTGGGGCTGTTCCCGGCCGAGACGCTCACTGCCGGAACGACGGGCTGAGATCTACGCTGAAGAAAAGCCGCAAGGGGGAGAAAGCGGGGGAGGGGCCGTGTTCAACGCCTTCGAGGAACTGTTCGCACCCGGCCGCAAACACACCCGGGACGAACAGAACCGCCTGGAGCTGACCCGCGAGGACGTCGGCGACAACGACCCGGGACGGGGCCCGATAGACCTGGCCTCCGGGAAGGCGGTCATACGACTGCCGGAGCCATCGCCGGCCGAGGCGGAGGAGAAGGAGGGTCCGGAGGGAAGACCCGAATCCGCGTGAACGGTCCGGCGAGCGGTACGTCACCTGAGCGCGAGCGCTACTGCACCGCCACCTCCAGCACCCGGTCGTCCCCCTTCGTCGGCCGGCCCCGGCCGTCGGTGTTGCTGGTCACCAGCCAGAGCCTGTCGCCGCCCGCCGCGACCACCGTGCGCAGCCGGCCGTACTCGCCGGTGAGGAAGGCCTGGGGTGCCGCCGAGGCCTCCGTGCCCTTGAGCGGGATGCGCCACAGGCGCTGTCCCCGCAGGCCCGCCATCCAGATCACACCCTTGACGTAGGCGATGCCGCTGGGGGAGGCGTCGTCGGTGTGCCACTGGGCCATCGGGTTCTGGAAGGCGGGGTTCGAGGACCTGCCCTCGGCCTTCGGCCAGCCGTAGTTCCCGCCCGGCTTGATCGCGTTCAGCTCGTCCCAGGTGTCCTGCCCGAACTCCGAGGCGAACAGGCGCTGCCGGTCGTCCCACGCCAGACCCTGGACGTTGCGGTGGCCGTAGGAATACACCGGCGAGCCGGGGAACGGGTTGCCCGGCGCCGGTTCGCCCTCCGGGGTCAGGCGCAGGATCTTGCCGCCCAGGGACTTCCTGTCCTGCGCCAGGCCCCGCTCGCCGCTCTCGCCGGTGCCCGCGTACAGCATGCCGTCCGGGCCGAACGCGATCCGGCCGCCGTTGTGGACCCGGCCCTTGGGTATGCCCTTGAACACCGTGTCCGGAGCGCCCAGTTGCTCACCGGGCGGCTTCCGCTCGTCGTACAGCACGCGGACGATGCGGTTGTCCGAGGCCGAGGTGAAGTACGCGTAGATCATGTGGTCCGAGGCGTAGTCGGGGGACAGGGCGATGCCCAGCAGCCCGCCCTCGCCGGCCGGGGAGACCCCGGAGACCGTGCCCAGCTCGGTCTTGCGGCCCGTCTTCTCGTCGATCCGGGTGATCGTGCCGTCGTCACGGGAGGAGACCAGCAGACCGCCGCCGGGCAGCGGGGCCAGGCCCCAGGGTGTCTTCAGGCCCTCGGCCACGGTGCGCAGCACCTTCACCGAACCCTTGGCCGGCGGTGCCGGCTCGGTGGTGCGGCCGGAGGGGGCCGTGCCCGGTGCCGTACCCCTGGCCGCCGGCCCCCCGAAGCCGCCAGGAGGCCCTCCCCCGTCGGAGGAGCAGCCGGCCGTCAGCAGGAGGGCGGCCGCGGCCAACACGGCCGGCACAGCTCGTCGTTGCACGATCACGGTCCCTTCGAGGCGGTCATCCGGCGGCAGGTGCGCAGGGCGCGCACAGCGCGCAGGGTGCCCTCGGTTCCAGGCTCCCCGTTTCCACCGCCGGGTACCCCCCACCCTCACGGACCCGCCTCGACCGCCGGGCCCCCTCAGTCCCACGACCCTCGGGCCGCCGGCAGCCGCGACACCTCCCCGAGGTCGTCCTCGGTCAGCCGCAGGTCGCCCGCCGCCGCGTTCTCCACGGCCCACCGTTCCTGCTTGGTGCCCGGAAGGGCGATCACATGGCGGCCCTGCGCCAGGACCCAGGCCAGGGCCACCTGGGCCGGGGTGACGTGATCGCCGTGGCGGCGCGCTATGCGGCGCAGGCCCGCGACGATCGGCTGGTTGGCGGCCATCATCTCGGCGGTGAAACGGGGGTGCCGGGCCCGGACGTCGTCCGGTTCGAAGCCCTCACCGGGGGTCAGCGTGCCGGTCAGGAAGCCGTTGCCCAGCGGCATCGCCGCGAGGAAACCCACGCCCCGCGCCTCGCACCACGGCAGCAGCGCCTGCAGCGCCTCCGGCGACCACACCGACAGTTCCGCCTCCACCGCGGCCACCGGGAACACCTGCTGCACCCGCCGCAACTGCCGCAACGTGCCGTCGTGCAGTCCCGCCCCCGAGCGGCGGCCGCCGCGCGCGCCCACCGCGCACAGGCCCAGTGCCCGCACCTTGCCGGCCCGCACCAGCTCGGCCATCGCGCCCCACGTCTCCTCGATGGGGACCTCGGGATCGGCGCGGTGCAGCTGGTAGAGGTCGATCACGTCCGTCTGGAGGCGACGCAGGGAAGCGTCGCAGGCCCGCTTCACATATCCGGGACGGCCGTTGGCCACGATGTGCTGCTCGCCCACCAGCAGCCCCGCCTTCGTGGACACGAAGGCCTCCGCGCGCCGCTCCTTCAGCACCCGGCCCAGCAGCAGCTCATTGGTGAACGGGCCGTACATGTCCGCCGTGTCCAGCAGGGTCGAGCCCAGGTCCAGCGCCCGGTGCACGGTCCTCAGCGATGCGTCGCCCCGCTGCCGCGACCCGCTGTACGCCCAGCTCATCGGCATGCACCCGAGTCCGACGGCCCCCACCGCGAGCGCCCCCGCGCCGATCGTCCTGCGCTCCACCTGCTCGTGAACCTCCCTCTGCCCGGCCCCCAACCTAACCTCTGCACGCGCGCGTACCTGACATAGCCTCCATGCCATGAGTGCTGACGTGTGGCTTCCCATAGCGCCGGAGGAGATCGAGGGGCTTCCCGAGGGGCTCCGGTACCTGTTCTGGGACGGCGGCGAGGAGTTCCCGGCCGACCCGGCCGACTGCTCCTTCTACGTCGTGCCCTACATGAAGCCCGCCGGGATCGGCGTGCGCCCGCTGCCGGAGATGACCTCCGTCGAGGTCGTACAGACGCTGTCGGCCGGGATCGACCATGTGCAGCAGGGCCTGCACCACCTGCGCCCCGGCGTGCGGCTGTGCAACGCGCGCGGGGTGCACGAGGCGAGCACCGCCGAGCTGACGCTGACCCTGGTCCTCGCCTCCCTGCGCGGCATCCCGGACTTCGTGCGGGCCCAGGAGCGCGGCGAGTGGCTCGGCGGGTTCCGGCCGGCCCTCGCCGACAAGTCCGTCCTCATCGTCGGCTACGGCTCCATCGGCGAAGCCATCGAAGACCGGCTCGCGCCTTTTGAACTCGCGCGGGTGGCGCGCGTCGCGCGCTCCAAGCGCACCACGGCGCGCGGTCCGGTGCATCCGCTCACCGAATTGCCTTCTTTGCTTCCACACGCCGACGTCGTGATCCTTTCCACGCCCTTGACGGAGGAGACAAGAGGGCTGGTCGACGCCGAGTTCCTGGGGCGGATGAAGGACGGTGCCCTGCTCGTGAACGTCGCGCGCGGTCCCGTCGTGGACACCAAGGCGCTGCTCGCGGAGCTGGACAGCGGACGTGTCACCGCGGCCCTGGATGTCACCGACCCCGAGCCGCTGCCGCCCGGGCACCCGCTCTGGCAGGCCCCCGGCGTGCTCATCAGCCCCCACGTGGGCGGGCCCACCTCCGCCTTCCTGCCACGCGCGAAGCGGCTGCTCGTCGACCAGCTGACCCGCTACGTGAACCACGAGCCGCTGCGAAACGTGATCGTGACGACAGGGGCCTAGTCCGGTTCCGGCACCCTCCGCAACCCCTCGGACGCGGCCCGTACCCGCATCCCCGCTGGTCGTCACGGAGCGTAGAGACGCTATGTCCCTGAGTGACGATCCTGGTGTATCGTCCCGACAGGGGCTGCCGCCGACCGTTCGGCGCCGGGGATGGACATTTCAGATTTGTGAGGGGGGCGACGGGCGATGCACGGCCTATGGACGAACGATCCGACGCGGCGGAGCCGCCGACGACCCTGGCGCACGACCACGCGCAGACGTGGTCACCACACCAGCCACCACAGCCACCAGCAGCGCAGGCACAGCGGCCGCAGGAGGCATGCACACCCAGCGCACCGGGACCGTCGGGACCCGGGAGCGGCTCAGACCGGGAGGCCCCGGTGAGCGCGCCGCCCTCGGTGACGACCGCCCTCGACACGACGGTGCGCGCACCGCATCCGCAGCAGGCGCCGTCGCTCCGCCGGCCGGCCGCCGGCGAAGGCACGCGCACGAAGGAGCAGCTCGTTCTCGCCCTGGTCTGCGCGGCCTACGCCGTCGGGGCCGCCTTCGACTGGGGCACGGACGAACTGGCGCTGATCATGGGCGACTTCGGGCTGGCCGCCGCGGCGGGCACCGCTGCCGTCTCCTGCTTCCTGTACGCCCGCAGTCCGCGCGTCCGCTTCCGCTCGGCCTGGCTGCTGTTCGCCCTCTCCTCGGCGATGGCTTCCCTCGGCAACGCGGTCTGGGGGTGGTACGAGGTCGTCCTCGGCCGGCCCGTGCCCAGCCCGTCCTACGCGGACCTGTTCTTCCTGTGCTTCGCGCCGCCCGCCATCGTGGGCCTGCTGGTGCTCGCCAAGCGGCCGGTGACCAAGGCCGGCTGGATCTGTCTGGCGCTGGACGCCTGGCTGATCGGCGGCTCGCTGCTCACCCTGTCGTGGAGCCTCGCGCTCGCCCAGGCGGCCCGGTTCGACGGACCGAGCGTGGCGCACACCGCGCTGTCGCTGGCGTACCCGCTGCTCGACATCGCGCTGGTCAGCATGGTGCTCGCGCTGCACTTCCGCCGCACCCCGGGCAACCGCACCGCGGTGAACACGGCGATCGGCGCGCTCGCACTGACCGTGATGTGCGACGCGCTGTTCACCTCGCCGCTGCTGCACAGCAGCTACCACTCCGGGCAGCTGCTGGACGCCGGCTGGTTCGCCGGTTCGCTGCTGCTCGCCTACGCCCCCTGGGCCGCGCCCCGCCGCAAGGGCGCACAGGAGGCGCACGTACCGGACGGGCACACGCGCGTGGTCCACGAGCACGTGCCCGGACAGCGCGGCGCGAGCCACCACCATGTGCCCGTGCCCGCCCCGGGTGGTGATCACAGCCGGTATCCGGCCGGCCGGCCGCTCGCCGGCTCCCTCGCCGCCCTCACCCCGTACCTCGCCGCCGCCGTGTGCACCCTGGGCATCCTGTACAACGTCCTCAACGGGCGCCGACCCGACCATGTCGTGCTGATCACCGCGGGAGCCGTCGTGCTCGCGCTCGTCATCCGGCAGGGCATCATGCTGCTGGACAACATCACCCTCACCCAGGAACTGGCGCAGAAGGAGAACCACTTCCGCTCCCTGGTGCAGGGCTCCAGCGACGTGATCATGATCGCCGCGCCCAACGGCGTCCTGCGGTACGTCTCCCCGGCCGCCGCCGGGGTCTACGGCCGCCCCGCCGAGGACCTGGTGGGCACGGAACTGGCCGGCCTCATCCACCCGGAGGACCTGGGCTGCGTGGTGCACGAGGTGCGCCGCTTCCTCGCCGCCAGCCCCCAGGACGAACCCACCACCCGCATCGAGTGCCGCTTCCGGTCCGGCGACGGCGGCTGGCTCAACGTCGAGTCGACCGTCAACCGCCACCACGGCGGCCTGATCTTCAACAGCCGGGACGTCACCGAGCGCGTCCGCCTGCAGGCACAGCTGCAGCACAACGCCGAGCACGACCCGCTGACCGACCTGCCCAACCGCGCGCTGTTCACCCGGCGCGTGCAGCAGGCCGTGTCCGGCCGCCGCGCCACCGACCGGGGCGCCGCCCTGCGGGGCACGGCCGTGCTCTTCATCGACCTGGACGGCTTCAAGGCCGTCAACGACACGATCGGGCACCAGGCCGGGGACGAACTGCTCGTCCAGGCCGCCCGCAGACTCCAGGACGCGGTCCGGCACGGGGACACCGCGTCCCGGCTGGGCGGCGACGAGTTCGCGGCCCTGATCGTCGGGGACGGCACCCGGGACCGTGCGGCCCGGGAGCGGAACATCCTGGAGCTCGCCGACCGCCTCAGGGTGACCCTCTCCCAGCCGTACGCGATCGACGGCCAGGACGTCCGGGTCAACGCCTCCATCGGAGTCGCCTTCGCCGAGCCGGGCCTCGGCGCGGGCGAGCTGCTGCGCAACGCCGACCTCGCGATGTACCGCGCGAAAGCGGCCGGAAAGGGCCGGGTCGAGCTGTACAAGCCGCAGATGCAGCAGGACGTCGTACGCAAGGCGGAGCTGGCCACCCGGCTGCGCGCCGCACTGCACGACGGCGAGTTCGCCCTGTTGCACCAGCCGGTGGTGTGCCTGGCGAGCGGCCGGATCACGGCGGTCTCGGCGCAGGCGCGCTGGCGCTCCTCGCAGGGGGTGCTGTTCACCCCGGCCGAGTTCCTCCGAGTGGCCGAGGACGGCGACAAGACCGCCGAGCTCGACCGCTGGATCCTGCAGGAGGCCGTCGAGCAGGCCGCCGAACGGGCCGCCACCGGGGCCGTCGTACCGGTCGCCGTCCGGATCAGCGCCCGGCGTCTGCTGGACCGCTCGATGCCGCTCGGTTCCGTGGAGGCGCTGCTCGCCCGGCACGGGCTGCCGCCCGGCGCGCTGCACCTCGAGCTGTCCGACACCGATCCGCGGATCTCCCTGGACGAGCTGGAGCGGCGGCTGACCGCGCTCAGCCGGCTCGGGGTGCGGATCGCGCTGGACGGCTTCGGCAGCGGCCACGCGGCCATCACCGCCCTGCGAAGGCTCCCCGTGGACCTCCTGAAACTCGACCGCACCCTGGTCGAGGGCGTCGTGGAGTCCGCACGGCTGCACAAGATCACCAGCGGTCTGCTGCGGATCGCCGGCGATCTGGGTCTGCAGTCCGTGGCCGAGGGCGTGGACCTGCCGGAGCAGGTCGTCGCGCTGCGAGCGATGGGCTGCACGCACGGGCAGGGCATGGCGTTCGCGGGGGCGCTGGACGAGTACCGGCTGCGCCGGGCGCTCGGATCCGGCCACTACCCGGTGCCGCACGCGCCCGCCGAACCGGCGTTCGCGGGGAGTGTGAGCGAGCCGAAGGGCCGCTCGGGGGTGTACACAGGGGGTGTTACGGCTGTCTTCGGAGGCGGCAGTGCCCTTCGCTCACATTCTGAGACTCCCGTCCCACCCACTTGACACGTGGTGCGCGTCGGGGGGAGGGTCAGTGCCATGCGCACCCGAATTCTCGTACTTGGACAGCGCGTCGGCTGAGCTGGGACCCACCGGAGGACGATCCGGAAACCCCAGCGACCTCACCGGCGCGCTCCCCTCGCTTGCCCTACGGCACGAGGGGTTTTTTGTTGCACGAGTGCCTTTCGTGCAGCGCTTGAACTCCGCACAAACCTCGCAAAAACCCTCAGCATCGAGAAGAGAATGCCGATGACCGAGCAGGCCACCGGGGCCCATCCGCAGCCGCGGCCCCGATCCGGAGGACAGCACTCCGCCCCCGTCGAGCACGTCACGGGTGCGCAGTCCCTCATCCGCTCCCTCGAGGAGGTCGGCGCTGACACGGTATTCGGCATTCCCGGCGGCGCGATCCTGCCGGCGTACGACCCCCTGATGGACTCCACCCGGGTCCGTCACGTGCTGGTCCGCCACGAGCAGGGCGCCGGCCACGCGGCCACCGGCTACGCGCAGGCCACCGGCAAGGTCGGCGTCTGCATGGCGACGAGCGGCCCCGGTGCCACCAACCTGGTCACGCCGATCGCCGACGCGCACATGGACTCCGTCCCGCTGGTCGCGATCACCGGCCAGGTCGCCTCGAAGGCGATCGGCACGGACGCCTTCCAGGAGGCGGACATCGTCGGTATCACCATGCCGATCACCAAGCACAACTTCCTGGTCACCAAGGCCGAGGACATCCCCCGGGTCATCGCGCAGGCGTTCCACATCGCCTCCACCGGCCGCCCGGGCCCGGTCCTGGTCGACATCTCCAAGGACGCCCTCCAGGCGAAGACCACCTTCTCCTGGCCGCCCACCATGGACCTGCCCGGCTACCGCCCGGTGACCAAGCCGCACGCCAAGCAGATCCGCGAGGCCGCCAAGCTGATCACCTCCGCCAGGCGGCCCGTCCTCTACGTCGGCGGCGGCGTCCTCAAGGCGCAGGCCACCGCCGAACTGAAGGTCCTCGCCGAGCTCACCGGAGCGCCCGTCACCACCACCCTGATGGCGCTCGGCGCGTTCCCCGACAGCCACCCGCTGCACGTGGGAATGCCGGGCATGCACGGTGCGGTCGCCGCCGTCACCGCGCTGCAGAAGGCCGACCTGATCGTCGCCCTCGGCGCCCGCTTCGACGACCGCGTCACCGGCAAGCTGGACAGCTTCGCCCCGTACGCCAAGATCGTCCACGCCGACATCGACCCGGCCGAGATCGGCAAGAACCGCGCTGCCGACGTCCCGATCGTCGGTGACGCCCGCGAGGTCATCGCGGACCTGATCCAGGCGGTGCAGAAGGAGCACAGCGAGGGCCACAAGGGCGACTACACCGCCTGGTGGAGCGACCTGAGCCGCTGGCGCGAGACCTACCCGCTCGGCTACGACCAGCCCGAGGACGGCTCGCTCTCCCCGCAGGCGGTCATCGAGCGCATCGGCCAACTCGCGCCCGAGGGCACGATCTTCGCCGCGGGCGTCGGCCAGCACCAGATGTGGGCCGCGCACTTCATCCAGTACGACAAGCCCGCCACCTGGCTGAACTCCGGCGGCGCCGGAACCATGGGCTACGCGGTCCCCGCCGCCATGGGCGCCAAGGCCGGACAGCCGGGTCGCACGGTCTGGGCGATCGACGGCGACGGCTGCTTCCAGATGACCAACCAGGAACTGACCACCTGCGCCCTGAACAACATCCCGATCAAGGTCGCCATCATCAACAACGGCGCCCTCGGGATGGTCCGCCAGTGGCAGACACTGTTCTACAACCAGCGCTACTCCAACACCGTGCTGCACAGCGGCCCCGACGACATCAACCCGGAGGCCAAGGGCACGCGCGTGCCGGACTTCGTGAAGCTGTCCGAGGCGATGGGCTGCGTGGCCCTGCGCTGTGAGCGCCCGGAGGACCTGGACAAGGTCATCGAAGAGGCGAACTCCATCAACGACCGACCGGTGGTCGTCGACTTCATCGTCCACGAGGACGCGATGGTGTGGCCGATGGTCGCCGCCGGCACCTCCAACGACGAGATCATGGCCGCCCGGGACGTCCGCCCCGACTTCGGCGACAACGAAGACGACTGAGCGAGAGAGACGTAAAAAGACCATGTCCAAGCACACGCTCTCCGTCCTGGTGGAGAACACGCCGGGCATCCTCGCCCGGATCGCCGCCCTGTTCTCGCGCCGCGGCTTCAACATCGACTCGCTCGCGGTCGGCGTCACCGAGCACCCCGACATCTCCCGCATCACCATCGTGGTGGGTGTCGAGGACCTGCCGCTGGAACAGGTGACCAAGCAGCTCAACAAGCTCGTCAACGTGCTGAAGATCGTGGAGCTGGAGCCCGGTCAGGCCGTGCAGCGCGAACTCGTCCTGGTGAAGGTCCGCGCCGACAACGAGACCCGCTCCCAGATCGTGGAGATCGTCCAGCTGTTCCGCGCCAAGACCGTCGACGTCTCCCCGGAGGCCGTCACCATCGAGGCCACCGGATCCAGCGAGAAGCTGTCCGCCATGCTCAAGATGCTGGAGCCGTTCGGCATCAAGGAGCTGGTGCAGTCCGGCACGATCGCGATCGGCCGCGGCGCCCGTTCGATCACCGACCGCTCGCTGCGCGCTCTCGACCGATCCGCGTAAAGCTGAGTAGAGCTGAAGAAAGCTGAAGTACGGCTGAAACCGGGCGGGTGGCGACACGCCGTCCGCCCGGATGCCGAGACCCCGAGACTTCCCTTCCCCCCACCGGCATACGGTGGGACGCACAACCTGCACACCAAGGAGAGAACCCAAAGTGGCCGAGCTGTTCTACGACGCTGACGCCGACCTGTCCATCATCCAGGGCCGCAAGGTCGCGGTCATCGGCTACGGCAGCCAGGGCCACGCCCACGCGCTGTCGCTGCGTGACTCCGGTGTCGACGTCCGTGTCGGTCTGCACGAGGGCTCCAAGTCCAAGGCCAAGGCCGAGGAGCAGGGCCTGCGCGTGGTGACGCCGTCGGAGGCCGCCGCCGAGGCCGACGTCATCATGATCCTGGTGCCGGACCCGATCCAGGCCCAGGTCTACGAGGAGTCCATCGCCCCGAACCTGAAGGACGGCGACGCGCTGTTCTTCGGCCACGGCTTCAACATCCGCTTCGGCTTCATCAAGCCCCCGGCCGGCGTGGACGTCTGCATGGTCGCCCCGAAGGGCCCGGGCCACCTGGTGCGCCGTCAGTACGAGGAGGGCCGCGGCGTTCCGTGCATCGCCGCCGTCGAGCAGGACGCCTCCGGCAACGCCTTCGCGCTCGCCCTGTCCTACGCCAAGGGCATCGGCGGCACCCGCGCCGGCGTCATCAAGACGACCTTCACCGAGGAGACCGAGACCGACCTGTTCGGTGAGCAGGCCGTCCTCTGCGGTGGTACGGCCGCGCTGGTCAAGGCGGGCTTCGAGACCCTGACCGAGGCCGGCTACCAGCCGGAGATCGCCTACTTCGAGTGCCTGCACGAGCTGAAGCTGATCGTGGACCTCATGTACGAGGGCGGCCTGGAGAAGATGCGCTGGTCCATCTCCGAGACCGCCGAGTGGGGCGACTACGTCACCGGCCCGCGCATCATCACCGACGCCACCAAGGCCGAGATGAAGAAGGTCCTCGCCGAGATCCAGGACGGCTCCTTCGCCCAGCAGTGGATGGACGAGTACCACGGCGGCCTGAAGAAGTACAACGAGTACAAGCAGCAGGACTCCGAGCACCTGCTGGAGACCACGGGCAAGCAGCTGCGCAAGCTGATGAGCTGGGTGAACGAGGAGGCGTAAGCCTCACGTCAGGGGGCCGGGGCATGCTGCTCCGGCCCCGTTGTCCATCCGTCTGTCGACCTGTTGTCCACCCCGTCCAGCCCCGGACGGGTGATCCTTCCGTGGAGGCGCAAGACGCCCTGCGCCACGCCACTACACTGCTGCACACAACACGCGTCAGGCCCACAGCGTCGTGCGTCTTCCGCGGCTAGCCCCCCTCCTCCGCCTGCGGCCGTCGGGACGGCCGTCCGCATGCTCTGGACTTGTGAGGACCTCACGTGAGCTCGAAACCCGTCGTACTCATCGCTGAAGAGCTGTCGCCCGCGACCGTGGACGCACTCGGCCCGGACTTCGAGATCCGGCACGCCAACGGAGCCGACCGAGCCGAACTGCTCCCCGCCATCGCCGACGTCGACGCGATCCTGATCCGCTCCGCGACCAAGGTCGACGCCGAGGCCATCGCCGCCGCGAAGAAGCTCAAGGTCGTCGCCCGCGCCGGCGTCGGCCTGGACAACGTCGACGTCTCCGCCGCCACCAAGGCCGGCGTGATGGTCGTCAACGCTCCGACCTCCAACATCGTGACCGCCGCCGAACTGGCCTGCGGTCTGATCCTCGCCTCCGCCCGCAACATCCCGCAGGCCAACGCCGCGCTGAAGAACGGCGAGTGGAAGCGCAGCAAGTACACGGGCGTCGAGCTGGCCGAGAAGACCCTCGGTGTCGTCGGCCTCGGCCGCATCGGCGCCCTGGTAGCCCAGCGCATGTCCGCCTTCGGCATGAAGGTCGTCGCCTACGACCCCTACGTCCAGCCCGCGCGGGCCGCGCAGATGGGCGTCAAGGTGCTGTCCCTGGACGAGCTGCTGGAGGTCTCCGACTTCATCACCGTCCACCTGCCCAAGACCCCCGAGACCCTCGGCCTCATCGGCGACGAGGCGCTGCGCAGGGTCAAGCCGAGCGTGCGCATCGTCAACGCCGCGCGCGGCGGCATCGTGGACGAGGCGGCGCTGTACTCGGCGCTGAAGGAGGGCCGGGTCGCCGGCGCCGGCCTCGACGTGTACGCCAAGGAGCCGTGCACCGACTCCCCGCTGTTCGAGCTGGACCAGGTCGTCTGCACCCCGCACCTCGGCGCCTCCACCGACGAGGCCCAGGAGAAGGCGGGCATCGCGGTCGCCAGGTCCGTCCGCCTCGCCCTCGCCGGTGAGCTGGTCCCGGACGCGGTCAACGTCCAGGGCGGTGTCATCGCCGAGGACGTCAAGCCGGGCCTGCCGCTCGCCGAGCGCCTCGGCCGTATCTTCACCGCGCTCGCCGGCGAGGTCGCGCACCGCCTCGACGTCGAGGTCTACGGCGAGATCACCCAGCACGACGTGAAGGTGCTGGAGCTGTCCGCGCTCAAGGGCGTCTTCGAGGACGTCGTCGACGAGACGGTGAGTTACGTCAACGCGCCGCTGTTCGCGCAGGAGCGTGGCGTCGAGGTCCGGCTGACGACCAGCTCCGAGTCGGCCGAGCACCGCAACGTGGTCACCGTGCGCGGCACGCTCGCGGACGGCGAGGAGGTGTCGGTCTCCGGCACGCTGGCCGGCCCGAAGCACGTCCAGAAGATCGTCGCGGTCGGTGACTACGACGTCGACCTCGCCCTCGCCGACCACATGGTCGTCCTGCGCTACGAGGACCGTCCCGGTGTCGTCGGCACCGTCGGCCGGATCCTCGGCGAGGCCGGCATCAACATCGCCGGCATGCAGGTTGCTCGCGCGGCGGTGGGCGGCGAGGCGTTGGCCGTGCTCACGGTCGATGACACGGTGGCCGCCGGTGTGCTGGCCGAGGTCGCGTCGGAGATCGGTGCTGTGTCGGCTCGGTCGGTGAACCTGGTCTGATTCTCTCCCGGCCCTCCACCCCGACTCGGTCGGCCGGAGGGCCGGAGTCGTCCTCAAACGCCGGACGGGCTGAGGTTTGCTCAGCCCGTCCGGCGTTGTGCGGTGCCCTACTTCTCGTTCCTGACCTCGATCCTCCGCAGGCTCACAGCCGCCCCCACCGCCGCCAGCGCCAGCAGCACCGCCCCGGCGATCGCCGCGCCCTGCATCCCGGTGGTGAACGCCTCGCGGGCCGTGCCGAGGAGGGACTCGCCGGCCCGGCCGGGCAGGTGCGCGGCCGTGGCGAGGGCGTCGCCCAGGGTCTCGCGGGCCCGGGCCGGGGCGGTGGCCGGCATCTCGTGGCGGTAGACCGCCGTACCGATCGAGCCGAGGACCGCCATGCCGAGCGCGCCGCCGAACTCGGCGCTGGTCTCCAGCAGGGAGGAGGCCGTTCCCGCACGCTCCACCGGGGCACTGCTCATGGCCAGGTCGGTCAGCTGGGACATGATCGCGACGACGCCGCAGGCCAGGACACCGGACCCGGCCAGCGCCAGCCACAGCGAGTCGGTGCCGACGAGGGCGAGCATCGCGTAACCGGCCGCCATGGCGGCGAAGCCGCCCGCGACCACGTACCCCCGGTTGACGCCCCGCTGCACGAGCTGCGCGGTGACCGGCCCGGCGAGCCCGATGAACACCGAGGGCAGCAGGCTCCACAGGGCCGCCGACAGCGGGCTGAAGCCGAGGACCGACTGCAGGTACTGCGTGGTGAAGATGGCCGAGCCCATCATGCCGAGGCTGCCGAGGAGGTTCAGGACCAGCGCCGGGGCGAAGCCGTGGCCCTTGAGCAGGGCCGGCGGGATCAGCGGCGAGTCGCTGCTGCGCTGACGGTGGACGAAGAGCGCCGCGAAGAGCAGGCCGACGGCGACGGAGGCGACGTACAGCGGGTGCCAGCCCTCGGAGGGGATCTCCTTCAGGCCGTAGATCACGGGGAGCACGGCGGCCATCGACAGCGGGACGCTCACCCAGTCGAAACGCCCGGGGTTCGGATCCCTGGACTCCGGCAGCAGCACCGGACCGATGAGCAACAGCAGCGCCATCGCGGGCAGGTTGACCAGGAAGACCGAGCCCCACCAGAAGTGCTCGACCAGGATGCCGCTCATCACGGAGCCGAGCGCGATGCCGCCGGTCATGACGCCGGACCACAGCCCGATCGCCTTGGTGCGCTGAGCGGGGTCGGTGAACATCGTGCGCAGCAGCGCCATCGTGGACGGCATCAGGGTCGCGCCGCCGACGCCGAGGATCGCGCGGGCCGCTATCAGGGTGTCGGCGCTGTTCGCGTAGGCCGCGAGGAGCGAGGCGCCGCCGAAGGCCGCGGCTCCCATGAGGAGCAGCCTGCGGCGGCCGATGCGGTCGCCGAGGGAGCCCATCGTCATCAGCAGGCCGGCCAGGACGAAGCCGTAGACGTCGAAGATCCACAGCTGTTGGGTGCCGCTCGGGTGCAGGTCCGCGCTGATCGCGGGGGTCGCGAAGTACAGGACCGAGACGTCCATCGAGACCAGCAGCAGCGGCAGCATCAGCACGCCGAGAGCGGTCCATTCGCGCCGTCCCGCACGGGTGGCCGGGGTTGTGGTGGTGCTCGTCGCGTTCGTCATGCCAGTGACTGTACGGGCGTCTTAAACGCTTGTCTAGAACGAATGTATAAGTCACTTGTCTAGGACGCTCGTATGGATCGGCGGTAAGGTGGGGCCATGGGACACCGTGAGGATCTGCTCGAAGGCGCCAAGCGCTGCCTGCTGGAGAAGGGGTTCCTGCGTACGACCGCGCGGGACATCGTCAAGGAGTCGGGGACCAACCTGGCGTCGATCGGCTACCACTACGGGTCGAAGGACGAGCTGCTGGTGCAGGCGTACATCTCGCTGATCGAGGGCGTGGGGGAGGGGTTCGACCCGGCGTACGGCGGCGAGTTGAGCCAGCCGCCGGGTTCGCTGGAGCGCTTCCGGGAGGTCTGGGCGACGATCATCCGCACGGTTCCCGAGTCGCGGGCGGTCTGGCTCCTCAGCTTCGAGCTGATGTTCCAGGGCGACGACCGGATCACGGAGGTGCGCAAGCTGCTGGCCGAGGCGCAGAAGGAGGGGCGCTCGGGGCTCGTGGCGATGTTCAGCGGCATCCCGGAAGCCGACCTCGACGAGGAAGCCGCCGAAACCGAGGGCCGCTTCTACATGACTCTCCTCAACGGCCTCATGGTCCAGTGGCTCTTCGACCCGGACTCGGCCACCAGCGCGGAGCAGTTGACGGAGGGCCTGCGGCGGGTCATCGCGGCGCGCGGGGGCACGGAGACGGATGCGGCCGCGGGCGCTCGATGAGGCACTGAGCGGCACCTCGTCGGCCCGGGTCTGCGCCACCCGGTCGCGCCCTGCCGGAATGCCCGTGCGGGATCCGGCACTTCACAGCCGCGCCCGTTTCAGTGCCATGTGCAGCAGCAGGCGGTCCTCGCCGTCGTCCAGGTCCAGGCCGGTCAGTTGCTCGACGCGGGAGAGGCGGTAGTAGAGGGTCTGCCGGTGGATGCCCAGTTCGGCGGCGGTACGGCCGGCCTGGCCGGCGCAGTCGAGGTAGACCTCGGCGGTGCGGGCCAGTTCCCGGTGGGCGGGGGAGAGGAGGGGGCCGACCACGGGGTCGTGCGCGGCCTGCGGCGGCAGCGCGGTCAGCAGCCGGTACGGCCCGATGCGCGCCCACTGGGCGACCGGCCCGAACCGCGGCTCGGCCAGCGCGGCGCGCGTGGCGGCGGCGGCCTCCTGCCAGACCGTGCCCAACTCGGCGAGGCCGGTGCGGGGATCACCGACCCCGGCGGCGCATCCGGCACCCCCGGCACTCCCCGCACCCCCGGCACTCCCCGCACCCCCGGCACTCCCCGCGCCCCCGGCGACCCGGGCCGCTCCGGAGGTCCCCGCCGCAGCCGCCCGAGCCCCAGCCCCGCGCCCCCCGCCCCCCATCGTGCCCTGAACCCCCTCGGCCTCCTTGAGCAGTCGCGTGGCCGCTGCCAGGGCCGGCGTGGTCACCTCCGGCGTCCGCAGCCGGACCAGCAGGGCGAGGCTCTGTTCCGAGGGGCCCCAGGGCAGCGTGCACAGGGCGGTGGCGTGGGGGATCGTGCGGGCGGCGGGGGCGTCTTCGGGGTCGGCCGAGGGCCAGGGGGCGACGCAGACGAGGGTGAGCGGGCCGTCGGCGCGGGGGCCGAGGGCGGTGCGCAGTTCCGCCACCGCCATGTCCTGCTGCCAGCCGGGCTCGGCGGTGAGCACCGCCCGCAGCTCCCGGCTCAGCCCCGCCCCGGCCTCCGCCTCGTCCGCGAGCAGCGCGCCGATCCGGCCGGCCACCTCCATCGCGGCGGCCAGCTGTGCGTCCGTCGGCCCGGGGTCGCTGTCCAGCAGCCAGACGTAGCCGAGGGCGACGCCCCGATGGCGTACGGGCAGGCAGATCCGGCCGCGGTACACCCCGGCCTCCGGGGTCGGCGGGATCCGCACCGGTCCGGTCGCACGGGTGATGCCGAAGCCCTCGAACCACGCCCGGACCGTGGCCGTGGAGCGCCGGGTCAGGATCGAGCGGGTGCGCACCGGGTCCAGCGCGGAGGGATCCAGCTCGTCGTCGCTGTCGTAGGCGCCGAAGGCGATCAGCTCGAAGTCGCGGTTCTCCAGGGTCGCCGGGGCGCCCAGCAGCTCCGAGATCTCGTCCACCAGCTCCTGGTAGTCGCCCTTGAAGGCCTGGAAGCCTTTGAAATCCGCCGCCACTCGGGCATTCTCCCTCATTTTCCGGCGGCCTTCATACACCTGTCTGAGATCCTGTGCACGGATGCGTGACAGCTGTCGATGGCCCACGATCGGAGAGATCCTTAGGTTTCACGGTGGTTCTCCGTGCCGTACCCGAATCGTCGGGTGACGGCCGAATTGGTGCTTGTCTGTGGAGGTGCCCCGTGCTGGGTCCCGTGATTCTCGCCGCGTCGCGCAGCGACCGGATGCGACGCCTGATCTCGGCGGCCCCGGTGACCAAGCAGGTCGTCGACCGCTTCATCCCGGGCGAGACCGTCGACGACATCGTGCCGATCATCAAGGACCTGACGGCCAAGGGCCTGGAGCTGACGATGGACGTCGTCGGCGAGGACATCACCACCCCCGAGCAGGCCTCCGCCGCCCGGGACGCGTATCTGCTGCTGATCGACCACCTCAAGGAGCTGGAGCTCGGCGAGCGGGTCGAGATGTCGGTGAAGCTGTCCATGTTCGGGCAGGCGCTCGAAGGCGGGCACGAGCTGGCGCTCGCCAACGTCCGCCCGGTCGTGGCGGCCGCCGCCGCCATCGGCACGACCGTCACCCTCGACGCCGAGGACCACACCACCCTCGACTCGATGTTCGCCATCCACGACGAGCTGCGGAAGGACTTCCCGCAGACCGGCTGCGTCATCCAGGCCTACCTGTTCCGCACCGAGGCCGACGCCCGCCGCCTCGCCGCGAACGGCAGCCGCGTCCGCCTGGTGAAGGGCGCCTACAAGGAGCCCGCCGAGGTCGCCTACCAGCAGAAGCACGAGATCGACAAGGCGTACGTCCGTGTCCTGAGGATCCTGATGGAGGGCGAGGGGTACCCGATGATCGGGTCCCACGACCCGCGCCTGATCGCCATCGCCCAGGAGCTGGCCCACAAGGCCGGCCGCAAGCTCGACGAGTACGAGTTCCAGATGCTGTACGGCATCCGTGGCGACGAGCACCTGCGACTGGCCGCCGAGGGCCACCGCATGCGCGTCTACACCGCCTACGGCACCGACTGGTACGGCTACTTCATGCGCCGTCTCGCGGAGAAACCCGCCAACCTGCGGTTCTTCCTTCGCTCGATGGTCAGCAAGGGCTGAGCCCCCCAACCGCCCCAACACCCGCTCACGTACAAGGAGTTCGGATCTCATGGACGCTGTGACCCAGGTCCCCACCCCCGTCAACGAGCCGGTGCACGGCTACGCCCCCGGCTCGCCCGAGCGCGCCCGGCTGGAGGCCAAGCTCAAGGAGCTGGCCGAGAACCCGATCGACCTGCCGATGACCATCGGCGGCGAGAAGCGGATGGGCGGCGGCGAGCCGTTCCAGGTGGTCCAGCCGCACAACCACAAGGCCGTCATCGGCACCCTGCGCAACGCCACCCAGCAGGACGCGAAGGACGCCATCGACGCCGCCCTGGCCGCCGCCCCGGCCTGGCGCGCGATGTCCTTCGACGACCGCGCCGCGATCATCCTGCGCGCCGCCGAACTGCTGGCCGGCCCCTGGCGCGAGACGATCGCCGCCTCCACCATGCTGGGCCAGTCGAAGACCGCCCAGCAGGCCGAGATCGACACACCGTGCGAGCTGGTCGACTTCTGGCGCTTCAACGTCCACTACGCGCGCCAGATCCTCGCCGAGCAGCCCCCGGCGAACTCCCCGGGCGTGTGGAACCGCCTCGACCACCGTCCGCTGGAGGGCTTCGTCTACGCGATCACGCCCTTCAACTTCAGCGCCATCGCGGGCAACCTGCCGACGGCCCCCGCGCTCATGGGCAACGTCGTCGTCTGGAAGCCGTCCCCGACGCAGACCCACGCGGCCGTGCTGCTGATGCAGCTCCTGGAGGAGGCCGGCCTGCCCAAGGGCGTCATCAACCTCGTCACCGGTGACGGCATCGAGGTCTCCAAGGTCGCCCTGGTCCATCGCGACCTGGCCGGCATCCACTTCACGGGTTCGACCAAGACCTTCCAGTACCTGTGGAAGACGGTCGGCAACAACATCGAGAAGTACCGTTCGTACCCGCGTCTGGTCGGCGAGACCGGCGGCAAGGACTTCCTGGTCGCCCACCCGAGCGCCGACCGCGCGGTGCTGAAGACCGCCCTGACCCGCGGTGCCTTCGAGTACCAGGGCCAGAAGTGCTCGGCCACCTCCCGCGCCTACATCCCGGCCTCCATCTGGAACTCGGGCTTCCGGGAGGAGTTCGCGGCCGAGGTCGACTACCTCACCATGGGTGACGTCACCGACCTGTCGAACTTCATCGGCGCCGTGATCGACGACCGTGCCTTCGCCAAGAACAAGGCCGCGATCGACCGCGCGAAGTCCGACCCGACCTGCGAGATCGTCGCGGGCGGCAGCTACGACGACTCGGTCGGCTACTTCGTCCGTCCGACGGTCGTCGTCTCCACCGACCCGGAGAACGAGATCTTCCGCACGGAGTACTTCGGCCCGTTCCTCGGCGTCTACGTCTACGAGGACGACCAGTACGACGAGATGCTGACCCAGATGGAGTCGGTGTCGGACTACGCCCTCACGGGCTCGGTCATCGCGGGCGACCGCGCGGCGGCGGCGTACACGATGGAGAAGCTGCGCTACGCGGCCGGCAACTTCTACATCAACGACAAGTCGACCGGCGCCGTCGTCGGCCAGCAGCCCTTCGGCGGCGGCCGCTCCTCCGGCACCAACGACAAGGCCGGCGCCCCGCAGAACCTGCTGCGCTGGACCCTGACCCGCGCCATCAAGGAGACCCTGGTCCCGCCGACCGACTACTCCTACCCGCACATGGGCTGACCCCCGGCCCCCTGAGCACGGGCCGGGAAGCCTGACACCGAGCAGGCTTCCCGGCCCGTTTCCACTGTGCTGCCCGACGGGACGTCAATCCGTCGCGCGGACCAGGATCTTGCCCGTGTTCCCGCCGCGCAGCATCAGCAGGAACGCCTCCACGATCCGCCCGAACCCGTCGATCACCGTCTCGTCCGCCGCCAGCGCCCCGCTGCGCAGATGCGGTACGGCGAAGTCGTACAGCTCTTCCTGCGCGTCCCGGTGGTCCTTCACCAGAAAGCCCTCGATCCGCAGGATCTTCTCCACCACGTCGGCGTGGTCGAAGAGGACGGGCGGGGCAGTGGGGGTGTTGTACTGGCTGATCGTGCCGACCCGTACCACCCGGCCCCGCTCGCGCAGCGCGCCGATCGCCGCGCCGAGCTGCTCGCCGCCGACGTTGTCCACGAAGACGTCGATGCCGGTGGGGGCGGCGTGGGCCAGCAGGTCGGCGGCCGGGGCCGCGCGGTAGTCGAAGGCGGTGTCGTAGCCGGCCCGTTCCGTCAGGTACTTCACCTTCTCCGCGGTGCCCGCGCTGCCGATCACCCGGCCCGCGCCGAGCAGCCGGGCGAACCGGCCGGCCGCCGTGCCGACCCCGCCCGCGGCGCCGGAGACGAACACGTCCTCACCCTCGCGCAGCCGGGCGATCCGGGTCAGGGCGACGTACGCCGTCAGGCCGGTGCCGCCCAGCACGCTCAGGTACGCCGACAGCGGCACGCCCGGGTGGTGCGGGAGCCGCCGGACCTCCTCGGGGCGCACCACGGCGTGCGTGCGCCAGCCCCGACGGTGGAAGACGATCTCGCCCTCGGGCAGCTCCGGGGTGCGGGAGGCGGTGACCCGGCCCAGGGTGCGGCCCTCCAGCGGGGCGTTCAGCTCGAAGTCGCCGTCCATCATTTCGCGGTGGTACGGGTCCACGGACCACAGCAGGTTCTCCACCAGGGCGGTGCCGGGCGCCGGCTGCGGTACCGGTGACTCGGCGAAGCGGAAGTGTCCGGCGGTGGGGAAGCCGGTGGGACGGGCGGTCTGCTGGACGGTGAGCGCGATCTCGGTCATGAGCAGGACCGTAGGGAGGGTCGGCCGGGGTGGGCAGACGGTACGGTTCATGGAAACCGGCGATCCATGAAACGCCCTCATACACGCAGGCGGGAGCCCCGAGTGACAGCAGTCGACCTTGCCCCGCAGGAGCTGAGGATCCTGGTTGCCGTGGCCGAGGAGGGCGCCTTCTCCGCCGCGGCCGCCCGGCTCGGGGCCACCCAGTCGGCCGTCTCGCACGCCGTGCGCGGCATCGAACGCAAGCTGGGCGTCGTGCTCTTCGAGCGGGGGCGGTTCGGTGCCCGGCCGACGCCCGCGGGGGACCGGGCGGCGGCGCACGCGCGGCGGGTGCTGCGCATGCTCCGGGCGCTGGCCGCCGACGCCCGTGCGGCGGACACCGGCGAGCTCTGCGGGCCGCTGCGGATCGCCGCCTTCCGCAGCGCCGCGCTGCGTCTGCTGCCGCCCGCCCTGGAGCGGCTCGCCGCCCGGCACCCCGGCGTCGAGGTGACCGTCACGGTCGGACGGGAACTGGGCGCCGGCACCGCGGGCGAGGTCGCCGCCGGGCGGGCCGACCTCGGGATCGCCACCCTGAGCGGGCCGCCGCCGGACGGGCTGGTCGGCGGGGAGCTGCTGCGGGAGCCGTACTCCCTGGTGCATCCGGCCGGCCACCCGGATCCGCGCACGCTGCCGCTGGTCGACTGGGCCGAGAACTGCGGCTCCTACACCCGTGCCTGGTGGGCCGCCCAGGACTGGATCCCGGCGGCGACCGTCAGCGCCGAGGACGACGGGGCGGTGCTGTCGATGGTGGGCAGCGGGCTCGGCATGGCGATCATGCCCGCGCTCTCCCTCGCCGGGGCGCCGCCCGCCGTCGAGATCACCGACCTCGGACCGGAACGGCCGTACCGCTGCGTCGGTTACGTCACCACCCCGGAACTCGCCGCCACCGCCGCCGTACGGGCCCTGATCCGGACCCTGCGGTCACTCGACGGCACGTCACCCGAAGGCACGAAAGCCCAGCTCAGGGCGGTGTGACGCGGTGCACTGTCTCAGATAGTAGGAAGTCCGAGTAATTGTGGAGACAGAAGCGGGCCGCTCCCTTAGTTTTGTAGGAGCCGAACGTCTCGCTCGATCAAGCGAATGGCGGTCGTGAGCCGGGCCCGGTGCAGGCAACCCCTGCGGCCCTTCGGCTCCCCGCCCCATCCGGCGTCTCGTAACCCCTCATTGCCGTGCTCCGTGTTTGCCGAAGGAGTCGATTCCCATGGCCGAGACGACCGTCCGCCGCCGAGTCCGCCACGTGTCCCCCGCGAGCGAGTCCGACCGCAAGAACGCCGCCGCCGCCCTCCAGCGTGCCCTCGACCGCCGCGACAACGGCGGCGAGACCGGCCACTGAGCCCGCGTCGGACCCCGCCCCGGTCGTCCATATGGCGGACGGGCCGTGTCATCACCTGGGACGAGGAGTAGGGTGCCCGCATGTCTCGCAGCATCGATCTCGCAGTGATCCCCGGGGACGGCATCGGACAGGAAGTCGTGTCCGAGGGTCTCAAGGTCCTCTCCGCCGTCCTGCCGCAGGATGTGAAGCTGGAGACCAAGGAGTACGACTTCGGCGCCAAGCGCTACCACGCCACCGGTGAGACCCTCACCGACGCCGATCTCGACGCGCTGAAGCAGCACGACGCCATCCTGCTCGGCGCCATCGGCGATCCGTCGGTGCCGTCCGGCGTGCTGGAGCGCGGCTTCCTGCTCAAGCTCCGCTTCGCCTTCGACCACCACGTCAACCTGCGCCCGTCGAAGCTCCTCCCCGGTGTCGCCACCCCGCTCGCCGGCCAGCCGGAGATCGACTTCGTCGTCGTCCGCGAGGGCACCGAGGGTCCGTACACCGGCAACGGCGGCACCATCCGCAAGGGCACCGAGCACGAGGTCGCCACCGAGGTCTCCGTCAACACGGCCTTCGGTGTCGAGCGTGTGGTCCGCGACGCCTTCGCCCGCGCCCAGGCCCGCCCGCGCAAGAAGCTCACCCTCGTCCACAAGAACAACGTGCTGACCTTCGCCGGTCACCTGTGGACGAACGTCTTCAACAGGGTGGCCCAGGAGTTCCCCGAGGTCACCACCGACTACATCCACGTCGACGCGGCGACCATCTACCTGGTCACCGACCCCGGCCGGTTCGACGTGATCGTCACCGACAACCTCTTCGGCGACATCATCACCGACCTCGCCGCGGCCGTCTCCGGCGGCATCGGCGTGGCCGCGAGCGGGAACATCAACCCCTCCCGCGAGTTCCCCTCGATGTTCGAGCCGGTCCACGGATCCGCGCCCGACATCGCCGGGCAGGGCAAGGCCGACCCCACCGCCACCGTTCTGTCCGTCGCCCTGCTGCTGCGCCACCTCGGCTACGACAGCGAGGCCGACCGCATCGACGCGGCGGTCGCCGCGGACCTCACCGAGCGCGCCGCGCTGGGTGCCCGCAGCACCTCGCAGATCGGCGACGCGCTCGCCACCCGAGTAGCCGGCTGACCCGGCGCTCCCGCACGAGAAGCCGCCGGGTCGGACGACCACCCGGCGGCTTCCGCATGTCCCCGCCGGGTGCCACCATCGACCCCTGGGCCGCATTCACCCCCATTCCTTCCGCCGCGGGCCCCGCGCGATAATCGAACGCGGAGCCGCGGTATGAGGGAAAGCTCGGATGTCCTAACACTGGCAGGTCGCAGTGACGGGGCGTGAGCGCGGCCCGTCACAACAACCGGTGAAGGACACATCACTCATGACGACGCCCACGATCGAGCTCAAGCCCTCCGCCAGCCCCCTCGCCGCCGCAGAGCGCGAGGCGATCCTGGCCAACCCCGGGTTCGGCCGCCACTTCACCGACCACATGGTGACGATCAAGTGGACCGAGGGCCGCGGCTGGCACGACGCCCAGCTCGTCCCGTACGGCCCGATCTCCCTCGACCCCTCCACCCACGTCCTGCACTACGGCCAGGAGATCTTCGAGGGACTGAAGGCCTACCGCCAGCCCGACGGCTCGATCGCGCTGTTCCGCCCCGAGGCGAACGCCCGCCGCTTCCGCAACTCCGCCCGCCGCATGGCCATGGCCGAGCTGCCCGAGGAGCTGTTCATCGCCGCGCTGGACGCGCTGCTCACCCAGGACGCCGACTGGGTCCCGCCGCACGGCGGCGAGCAGTCGCTGTACCTGCGTCCGTTCATGTTCGCCACCGAGGCCGCGCTCGGTGTGCACCCGGCGAACGAGTACCTGTTCATGCTCATCGCCTCGCCCTCCGGCGCGTACTTCGCCGGTGGCGTCAAGCCGGTCACCATCTGGGTCTCCGAGGACCACGTCCGTGCGGTCCCCGGCGGCACCGGCGACGCCAAGACCGGCGGCAACTACGCCGCCTCGCTGCTGCCGCAGGCCGAGGCCGCCGCGCACGGCTGCGACCAGGTCGTCTACCTCGACGCGGTCACCCGCACCAAGGTCGAGGAGAGCGGCAGCATGAACGTCGCCTTCGTGTACGGCGACCGGATCGTCACCCCCGCCCTGACCGGCTCGATCCTGGAGGGCATCACCCGCGACTCCCTGCTCCAGGTCGCCCGCGACCTCGGCTACACCGCCGAGGAAGGCGTGGTCACCCTCGAGCAGTGGCGCAAGGACGCCGCCTCGGGTGCGCTCACCGAGGTCTTCGCCTGCGGCACCGCCGCCGTGGTCACGCCCATCGGCCACGTCAAGACCAGGACGGACGCCTGGACCCACGGCGACGGCACCCCCGGCGAGGTCACCCTCCGCCTGCGCGAGGCCCTGCTCGGCATCCAGCGCGGTGTGACGGACGACAAGCACGGCTGGATGCACAAGATCGGCTGAGCCTTTCGGCCGGCGGTGCCCGACGACCCAGGTCCGGTTCGGCACCGCCGGTCACCGCCGTACGGAGCAGCGGTAGGGTGACTGCCTAGACCCGGCTCTCCGCGCCGACCGGTTCCTGCTCGGTCGCCGCCCGGGCCGAGGCCGTCCGGGGTGTGAGCGCCAGGTAGATCAGGCCGCCGACCGTGCCGGACAGCAGGAAGCTGCAGTCCACGCCGCCGGTCAGGCGCAGCAGCGGGCCCTGGTACGACGGCAGGGACACCGCCAGCAGACCGACGCCGGCGCCCAGCGCCCAGGAGACGGTCGCCCGTACGTTCCAGCCCGCGCGGTACCAGTAGATCCCGCCCCGCGAACGGCGGTTGAAGACCTGCAGGGCGTCGGCGTCGTACACACCGCGACAGCGGGCGAAGCCGATGAGGGTGATCACGGCCCACGGGGTGCCGATGGCGGTGAGAAGGAGGACGAAGGACGTCATCGCGGACTGGGCGTTCCAGGCGTAGTGGCCCACGAACACGCAGGCCGTGGCCACGATCGCGACCGTGTAGGTGGCGCGGGCGCGGGACGCCCTGGGCAGGATCGCGTCCAGGTCCAGGCCCATGGAGTACAGCATCAGACCGGCGTTGCCGACCGAGCCGGCCGAGGCGGACAACAGCAGCGGGACCAGGTACCAGGTGGGGGAGGCCTGCACCAGCGGACCGGCGTAGTCGAGGGCCGCGTGGGCGCCGTACGCCGTGAACGTGCCGAACAGCTGCGGCACCAGCAGGCCGAGGACCAGGCCGACCCAAGTGGCCTGCAGGACACGGCGGTTGGAGTTCCGGGCGGGCGAGATGTACCGGGTGTAGTCGCCGAGCAGGGTGATGAAGGCGATGGGACCGGACAGGCCCGCGGCCACGGCCGACAGGAACCAGGTCGGCCAGAACGAGCCGAGCAGATAGCCGCCCGTCTGGGGCATGGCCGCGGTGGAGAAGTGCGGGGCGTAGGCGAGGACGCCGAGCAGCAGCAGGACGGTCATGCCGATGGACAGGACCTTGGACATGTTCAGCAGCACCCGGTAGCCGTACACCGCGCCCGCGACCGTGGCACCGGCGAGCAGCGCGTAGACGACGGCGTACGACCCCCCGTCCGCGGGCAGCCCGAACATCCGGCCGAGCACGCCGATCATCACGTCGCCGCCGATCCACACCGTCAGCGCGGTGTAGCCGAGGGCGAGGAGCAGACCGACGACCGAGCCGACCAGCCGGCCCCGGACGCCGAACTGGGCGCCCGAGGAGGTGGAGAGGTTGGTCGCGGTGCGCAGGGAGATGAGGGCCAGCGGTGCCGTCACCGCCGTACCGACGACCGTGCCCGCCACGATCGAGCTGACCGACGCCCACCAGCCGAGCCCGAAGGACGGGGGCAGCCAGCCGAAGATGATCACTCCGAGGCAGAGGTTGGAGCCGAGCAGGATCGAGACGAGGTCGCGCGGACCACTGGTCCGCTCCTCGTCCGGGATGGTGTCGACTCCGCGCTGTTCTATCGGCATGGCTGGTCTCCTTCGACTACCGCCGGTTCGATTTGAGCGACGTTCAATGTGACGTGAGGCCAGTCCCTCGGTCAATGCTTCCGTCTCACCAATTCTGTGTTTAGAGTGATGTTCTAAAGTATGGAAGGCAAGGAGGTGCCGCGTCGTGAGACTGACCCCCACGGAACGTGACCGGCTGCTGCTCTTCGGAGCCGCCGAGCTGGCCCGGGCCCGCCGGGCGCGCGGACTGAAGCTGAACGTGCCGGAGGCGACCGCGCTGATCGCGGACACCGTGTGCGAGGCGGCCCGGGACGGCAGGCGGCTCGCCGAGGCCGTCGAGGCGGCCCGCGCGGTGCTCGGCCCCGAGGACGTGCTGCCCGGGGTCGCCGACGTCGTCACCGAGGTGATGGTCGAGGCGGTCTTCGACGACGGCTCCCGGCTCGCGGTGGTCTCCGACCCCATCGGCGGCGGCCTCGGCGAGCAGGCACCGGGCGCGCTGCTGCCCGGACCCCAGCACGCGGACCCCGCACCGGTCGTCCGGCTGCCGGTCACCAACACCGCGACCGTGCCGGTCTCCGTCACCTCCCACTTCCACTTCTTCGAGGCCAACCCGCGCCTGGACTTCGCACGGGAGAAGGCCTACGGCATGCGCCTCGCCGTCCCCGCGGGCTCCTCGGTGCGCTTCGGGCCCGGCGAGAGCGTCGAGGTGGGACTGGTGCCCATCGGCGGCGACCGGATCGCGATCGGCTTCGCGGGACTGGTCGACGGGCCACTGGACGCGCCCGGCGCGCGGGAAGAGGCCCTGCGCAGGGCCGCCGCCTGCGGATACCTGGGAGCGACGACGGACGGAGGCGAGGAACGATGAGCCGCTCGAAGGGACGCGAGGTGAGCCGGGCGATCCACGTCGACCCGCACGCCTACGCCGCCACCCACGGTCCCCGCGCCGGCGACCGCATCCGCCTCGGCGACTCGGGGCTCACCGTCCGCGTGGAGTCCGACGCCCAGCGCTACGGCGACGAGTTCCTGGCCGGCTTCGGCAAGACCGCCCGCGACGGACTGCACCTGAAGGCCGCCGCCGTGCGCGAGACCTGTGACGTCGTCATCAGCAACGTCGTCGTGATCGACCCGGTGCAGGGGATCAGGAAGGTCTCGATCGGCATCCGGGAGGGCCGTATTCACGCCATCGGCCGCGCCGGGAACCCGGACACCCTCGACGGCGTGGACGTCGTCGTCGGCACCGGCACCTCCATCGTCTCCGGCGAGGGGCTGATCGCCACCGCCGGAGCCGTCGACACCCACGTCCACCTGCTGTCGCCGCGCATCATGGAGGCCTCGCTGGCCTCCGGCGTCACCACGATCATCGGGCAGGAGTTCGGCCCGGTCTGGGGCGTCGGCGTCAACTCGCCGTGGGCCCTGCGCCACGCCTTCAGCGCCTTCGACGCCTGGCCGGTCAACATCGGCTTCCTGGGCCGGGGTTCGTCCTCGCACAGCGCCCCTCTGGTCGAGGCGCTGGCCGAGGGCGGCGCGTCCGGCTTCAAGGTGCACGAGGACATGGGCGCCCACACCCGGGCCCTGGACACCGCCCTCAGGGTCGCCGAGGAGCACGACGTCCAGGTAGCCCTGCACAGCGACGGCCTGAACGAGTGCCTGTCGGTCGAGGACACCCTGAGGGTGCTGGAGGGCCGCACCATCCACGCCTTCCACATCGAGGGCTGCGGCGGCGGACACGTGCCCAACGTGCTGAAGATGGCCGGCGTCCCCAACGTCATCGGCTCCTCCACCAACCCCACCCTGCCCTTCGGCCGGGACGCGGTCGCCGAGCACTACGGCATGATCGTCTCCGTCCACGACCTCAAGCCCGACCTGCCCGGCGACGCCGCCATGGCCCGCGACCGCATCCGGGCCGGCACCATGGGCGCCGAGGACGTGCTGCACGACCTGGGCGCGATCGGCATCACCTCCTCCGACGCCCAGGGCATGGGCCGGGCCGGTGAGACCGTCCGCCGCACCTTCGCCATGGCCGGCAAGATGAAGGCCGAGCTGGGCCCCCTGGAGGGCGACGGCGAGGGCGACGACAACGCCCGCGTCCTGCGCTACATGGCCAAGCTGACGATCAACCCGGCCATCGCGCACGGCCTCGCGCACGAGGTCGGCTCGATCGAGGTCGGCAAGCTCGCCGACCTCGTGCTGTGGCGCCCGGAGTACTTCGGCGCCAAGCCCCAGCTCGTCCTCAAGTCCGGCTTCCCGGCGTACGGCGTGACCGGCGACCCCAACGCGGCCACCGACACCTGCGAACCCCTCGTGCTGGGCCCGCAGTTCGGCTCGTACGGCGCCACCGCCGCCGACCTCTCGGTCGCGTTCGTCGCCCGGGCGGCCGTCGACCAGGGGGGCGACACCATGCCGACGCGCCGCAGAAGGGTCGCCGTGCGCGGCACCCGGGGCATCGGCCCGGCCGACCTCCGGCTGAACGCCCGCATCGGAGCGGTCGACGTCGACCGGCGCACCGGCCTGGTCACCCTCGACGGCGATCCGCTCAGCTCCGAGCCCGCCGACTCCGTCTCCCTCAACCGTCTCTACTTCCTCTAACCATCAGGGACTTCACATGACCACCCCCGCCGCCGACGGCTTCCGCATGCCCGCCGAGTGGACCCCGCACGAGCGCACCTGGATGGCGTGGCCGGGCCCCAACCCCACCTTCGACGACCCGGACGACCTCGCCGCCTCCCGCGTCGCCTGGGCCTCGGTGGCCCGCGCGATCCGCCGCTTCGAACCCGTGACCGTGGTCTGCGGTCCCGGCCAGTCCGCCGAGGCGCAGGCGCTGCTCGGCCCGGACGTCGACACCGTCGAGCGCGACCTGGACGACGCCTGGATGCGGGACATCGGCCCCACGTTCCTGACCGACGGCAAGGGTGAACTGGCCGCGGTGGACTGGACGTTCAACGGCTGGGGCGCGCAGGACTGGGCCCGCTGGGAGCACGACGCCAAGATCGCCGCGTATGTCTCGGACCTCGCGGGCGCGAAGACGTACGCCTCGAAGCTCGTCAACGAGGGCGGCGCGATCCACGTCGACGGCGAGGGCACCGTGCTGCTGACCGAGACGGTCCAGCTCGGCCCCGAGCGCAACCCGCACTGGTCGAAGGAGGAGGTCGAGGCCGAGATCCACGCCCACCTCGGCACGAGCAAGGCGATATGGCTGCCGCGCGGCCTGACCGGCGACTACCCGCCCCACGGCTTCGGCACCCTCGGCCACGTCGACATCGTCGCCGCCTTCGCCCGGCCCGGCGTCGTGGTGGCGCACTCCCAGCCGGACCCGGCCCACCCCGACCACGAGGTCACCAAGGAGGTCATCGACATCCTGCGCTCCCGGACCGACGCGCGGGGCCGTGCGCTGGAGGTCGTCGAGGTCCCTGCCCCGACCGTCCTGGAGGCCGACGGCCACTGGGCCGACTACTCCTACATCAACCACTACATCTGCAACGGCGGCGTGGTGCTGTGCGGCTTCGACGACCCCCGCGACGAGATCGCCGCCGGGATCTTCCGCCGGCTCTTCCCCGAGCGGACCGTGACCCTGGTGGACGCGCGTGCGATCTTTGCAGGCGGGGGCGGCATCCACTGCATCACCCAGCAGCAGCCGAAGGTCCGGTGACGCCGGGGTTCAGGTAGAACATACGCGTGGATGTACTGCTCTGCGCCGCGTGCGGCCACCGGCCGGCCGAACCGGTCCGGCGCCTCGACGAGATCCCCGGGTTCCCCGGCCGGGACGGGCTGCCCGGGCCCGACGGGCTGCGTCGGCCGCCGGCGCGGCTCCCGCGCGGCGGCTACGCCGTCGACCCGCTGCCCTACGGGGCGCCGTTCGTCCCCGTCCCTGACGACGAGGAGTACGACGGGGTGGTGCCCGGCGGTAAGTGGATGTCCGACGAGCGCGGCTGCGGCCCCGACGGGGAGCACGGCGTCAACCGCCTGTGCTCCTGCGGTGCCGAGGTGGCGATCGTGGCCGCCGACTGCACCAGCGAGTACTCCACCCGGTTCGTCCCCGACGCCGTACGGGCGGTTCCCGCATGAGCGAGACCCCGCCCCCCCGCCGCCGTACCCCCGCCCCGCCCCGCGAGGAGGTACTCGCCGCCGCCATGGACATGATCGCCGAGCGCGGTCTGGAGAAGCTCACCATGGCGGCGCTCGGCCGCGAGGTCGGGATGAGCAGCGGCCATCTCCTGTACTACTTCCGCTCCAAGGACGAGCTTCTGCTGCGGACCCTGGAGTGGAGCGAGGGCAGGCTCGGCGCGGAACGGGGCCGGCTGCTCACCGGCCCCGCAACCGTCGCCGAGCGCCTGTCGGCCTACGTCGACCTGTACGTCCCCGACGGCCACCGGGACCCCCACTGGACGCTGTGGCTCGAGGTCTGGAACCGCTCGCAGAACGCCGACGACGACGCGCGTGCCCGTCAGGTGGCCATCGAGGGCGCCTGGCACCGCGACCTGGTCGCACTGATCGCCGAGGGCGTCTCGCGCGGCGAGTTCCGCCGCGTCGACGCCGACCGCTTCGCGACGCGGTTGCGCGCGCTGCTCGACGGCTTCTCCATTCACGTGGCGATCGGCCTGCGCGGCACGGACCGGCACCAAGTCCTGGCACATGTACAGGAGTTCATCGCGGATTCCCTGCTCGCGGACGACCCCCGCCCATGAGTCCCCACCTCGTCCACGACGTCCCCGACGGCCTGACCCGGCGAGCCCGGTCATGCGTCGGCACGCACGGAGTCAGGATCGACGTCCGGCCCGTCGAAACCCACCGGCGGTGGTGGCTCGAACGAGGCATCCCCGCGCCGGTGATCGACCGCATGGCGGCGTACCAGCAGCGCTGGGGCGGCCTGCTCCTGCCGCCCGCCGCGCGGTACGACGGAGGACCCCGGTACCTCGATCCCGACTCGCCGGAGGGGTCGGACTCCGAGGGGTGGTGGTTCGAGGCCGGGCTGCAACGGACCGCGGTGCCCTACTCGTTCATGATCGGTCCGTCGGGTGAGTTCGGCATCCACGCGGAGCGGTGGGTGCCCCTGCACGCGACCGTCGAGGGCTGGGTGGAATCACTCGCACTGGCCCACCACGCGGCCATGTGGGCGCAAGGGATCACCAAGGTCGTCGGCGAGGACGTCGACCGCATCGAGCGCGACGGCCACGAGCCGGTGGGCGAGGTGAGGGGCCTGGCGGACACCTGGTGGCGCGGGGCCGACTCGCTGGTGGCGGTCTGCACGGGGGAGGCCGAAGCCCTCTCCTTCCCCCGCGGCCGCACCGCGGTGATCTACTCCGGCCTCGACGACCGGGGGCTGCGCGGAGGCGGGTGAAGGAATCGGTTGCTCCGGGGCCGGGCATGTACCGGCGCATGGGACGACAACACTGGAAGAGGATCTGGGTCGGTTCGGCGGGGAACATGGTGGAGTGGTTCGACTGGTTCGTGTACGCGAGCTTCGCCACCTACTTCGCCGGAGCGTTCTTCCCGAGCGGCAATCCCACGGCCCAACTCATGAACACCGCGGGCATCTTCGCGGTCGGTTTCTTCATGCGCCCCGTGGGCGGCTGGCTGCTGGGGCGGGTCGGCGACCGCAAGGGCCGTAAGGCGGCGCTGACGCTGACCGTGACGCTGATGTCGGCGTCGGCGATCCTCATCGCCGTCGCCCCGACCTACGCGGTCGCCGGATACGGCGGCGCGCTCGTGCTGCTCGTCGCCCGCCTGCTGCAGGGCCTGTCGGTGGGCGGCGAGTACGCGGCCAGCGCCACCTATCTGACCGAGGCCTCGGACCCGGGGCGGCGCGGGTTCGCCTCCAGCTTCCAGTACGTCTCCATGACCGCCGGGCAGATCGTCGGCCTCGGACTCCAGATCATCCTGCAGCGGACCATGTCCGACAGCGCGCTGCACAGCTACGGCTGGCGCGTTCCGTTCGTCGTGGGCGCGCTCGGCGCGGCGATCGTCTTCTATCTGCGGCGCAGCATGCTGGAGACCGAGGTCTACGAGGAGGACGCCTCGCACGCCGAGGAGCGCGGCACCCTGCGCGCCCTGTGGCAGCACCGGCGGGAGGCGTTCCTGGTCATCGCGCTCACCATGGGCGGCACGGTCGCGTACTACACGTACACCACCTATCTGACCAAGTACCTGTCCAACTCGGCGGGACTGCCCAAGCAGACGGCGACGCTCGTCTCCTTCACCGCGCTGATCGTCTTCGCCTGCCTCCAGCCGCTCGCGGGCGCCCTGTCCGACCGGATCGGCCGGCGCCCGCTGCTCATCACCTTCGCGATCGGCTCCACCGTCCTCACCGTGCCGATCATGACCCTGCTCAAGCACGCGGGCAGCTTCTGGCCCGCGCTCGGGCTGGCCCTGCTCGCGCTGGTCGTCGTCACCGGCTACACCTCGATCAACGCCTGTGTGAAGGCCGAGCTGTTCCCGACCGGCATCCGCGCGCTGGGGGTCGCCCTGCCGTACGCCCTCGCCAACGCCCTGTTCGGCGGCACCGCGGAATACGTCGCCCTGTGGTTCAAGAAGGCCGGGATCGAGTCCGGCTTCTCCTGGTACGTGGCGGGCTGCGCCGCCGTATCCCTTGTCGTGTACGTCACCATGCGGGAGACGAGGGACCTGGACCTCGCCCGGGTGAGGGACCGTACGGATTCCAGTCTGACGACCGCATCCTGAGACGGTCCGTGAGCCGGGGGCGGGGCTGTGCCAGACTGCCCCCGTGCTCTCGTTCGCCATGATTATTGGCAGCAGGCGCGCCGGTCCGCAGTGACCACCTCGTACGACCAGGTGCGGGTGGCCACCGTCGTCCTCGACCCGCGCGCAGACCTCTCGCACCCGCGAGGGGTTTTTTCGTTTTCCGGCCCACCCGCAGCCGGGAGCGGTGCGCGAGGGACCATTGGGGGGACGGTGGAGCCGGTCATTCCGGTAAGACCGAAGATCCACAACAGGAGCCTTGAGACCATGACCGAGACGGCAACCAGCGAGCTCGACGACTCGTTCCACGTCTTCGACACCACGCTGCGCGACGGCGCGCAGCGCGAGGGGATCAACCTCACCGTCGCGGACAAGCTCGCCATCGCACGGCACCTGGACGACTTCGGCGTGGGCTTCATCGAGGGCGGCTGGCCCGGCGCGAACCCCCGCGACACCGAGTTCTTCGCCCGCGCGCAGGCGGAGATCGACTTCAAACACGCCCAGCTGGTCGCCTTCGGCGCCACCCGCCGTGCCGGCGCCAAGGCCGCCGAGGACCCCCAGGTCAAGGCCCTGCTCGAGTCCGGCGCCCCGGTGATCACCCTGGTCGCCAAGTCGCACGACCGGCACGTGGAACTGGCGCTGCGCACCACCCTGGACGAGAACCTGGAGATGGTCCGCGACACCGTGTCGTACCTGAAGGACCAGGGCCGCCGGGTCTTCGTGGACTGCGAGCACTTCTTCGACGGCTACCGCGCCAACCCCGAGTACGCCAAGGCCGTCGTCCGTACGGCGGCGGAGGCCGGCGCCGACGTCGTGATCCTCTGCGACACCAACGGCGGCATGCTGCCCGCCCAGATCCACGCCGTCGTCTCCACGGTCCTCGCCGACACCGGCGCCCGGCTCGGCATCCACGCCCAGGACGACACCGGCTGCGCGGTCGCGAACACGCTCGCCGCCGTGGACGCGGGCGCGACCCACGTGCAGTGCACGGCCAACGGCTACGGCGAGCGCGTCGGCAACGCCAACCTCTTCCCGGTGGTCGCGGCCCTGGAGCTGAAGTACGGCAAGAAGGTGCTGCCCGAGGGCAAGCTCCGCGAGACGACCCGGATCTCGCACGCCATCGCCGAGGTCGTCAACCTGACCCCCTCCACCCATCAGCCGTACGTGGGCGTGTCGGCCTTCGCACACAAGGCCGGCCTGCACGCCTCCGCGATCAAGGTCGACCCGGACCTGTACCAGCACATCGACCCCGAGCTGGTCGGCAACACCATGCGCATGCTGGTCTCCGACATGGCGGGCCGAGCCTCCGTCGAGCTCAAGGGCAAGGAACTCGGCATCGACCTGGGCGGCGACCGCGAACTGGTCGGCCGGGTGGTCGAGCGGGTGAAGGAGCGCGAGCTCAAGGGCTACACCTACGAAGCCGCCGACGCGAGCTTCGAGCTGTTGCTGCGGGCCGAGGTCGAGGGCCGCCCCCTGAAGTACTTCGACGTCGAGTCCTGGCGGGCCATCGTCGAGGACCGCCCCGACGGCACCCACGCCAACGAGGCCACGGTGAAGCTGTGGGCCAAGAGCGAGCGCATCGTCGCCACGGCCGAGGGCAACGGCCCGGTCAACGCCCTCGACCGCGCGCTGCGCGTGGCCCTGGAGAAGATCTACCCGCAGCTCGCCAAGCTGGACCTGGTCGACTACAAGGTCCGCATCCTGGAGGGCGTGCACGGCACCTCCTCCACCACCCGCGTCCTGATCTCCACCTCCGACGGCGCCGGCGAGTGGTCCACGGTCGGCGTGGCGGAGAACGTGATCGCCGCGTCCTGGCAGGCGCTGGAGGACGCGTACACCTACGGGCTGCTGCGGGCGGGCGTGGAGCCGGCGGAGTAGTCACAGTGGAGGCATGACCGACGCCGATGTGCTGTCCCGGGCCCGCGTGGCCACCCGGCTGCCCGCCGGGGACCTGGAGCGGGCCCGGCGCTTCTACGCCGAGAAGCTCGGCCTGAACCCGGCGGACGAACGCCCGGGCGGCCTGCTGTACCGGTGCGCGGGGGCGGAGTTCGTCGTGTTCCGCTCCACCGGCTCCTCGCCCGGCACCTTCACCCAGATGGCCTTCGAGGTGGACGACCTGGCGGCGGCGGTGACCGAGCTGAGGCGGCGCGGCGTGGTGTTCGAGGACGTGGACGTCCCCGGCCTCCGCACCCGGGACGGCATCGCCGAGGTCGAGGGCAACTACCCGAGCAAGGGCGCGCGCGGCGAGCGGGGCGCCTGGTTCCGCGACAGCGAGGGCAACCTGCTGGGCATCGGCCAGCCGGTCTTCTAGGCCCTGTCGTCAAACTCCCGTCGTTTGCCCGAAGGGCGGCCGCGCGGCGTCAGGTGCGTGCTCTGGGGGAGGGAGTTTGACGACAGGGCCTAGTGCCCCGGCAGGCAACGTCTGCCCGTTGGGGCGGTAGCTCAGGGCGCCCGCCAGATGTTGTCGAAGGCCGCGTTCTCGATGCGCCGCCGCTCGCGTACCGCCCCCAGCTCGGTCACCGCGTCGCCGACCGCCACCAGGACCGTGACGACCGCCTCCTCGCCGGGCTCCTCCTCGGGAGGCCGCTCGCCCTGGATGCCCAGGGTGGCGCCGAGCCCGGCGAGGACCGGCTCACGGGACCACCAGCGGTCGGCGGCGTGGCGCCGGGCCGGGGTGTCGGCGGCCGCTGCCTTGTCCGCCCGGTGCGGCCAGCGGTGCGGCTTGCCGGAGAGCTGCCCGGAGGTGTCCAGCACGTCACGGTAGGCCGTGGCCAGCCCCTCCCCCCGGCGCCACAGCCAGTCCTCCACCGTCTCGTACGGCTCCTCGCGCACGAGCGCGGCCCCCGCCTCGTCCAGCATCCGGTCACCGGTGGTCAGCGCGGGCCCGGGCACGATGCGCTCACCGTCCAGGGTGAGAGCCCGCGCCCCGAGAAGATCGATCAGCTCGGCCCCCGCGAGGGCCAGCGACAGATCGCCCGCCTCGACGGGATGATCGCCGGGCACGTCGAGGCTGACGAGGAACAGATCCTGCGGTGTGGTCATACCACCACCATGGGCCGTGGGGGACCGATACGCAGCGCGGCGCACCGATCCCGGTCGGCAGGAGTCCCCAGGGGGCGGAGCCCCCTGGGGGACGTCAGTGGCGGCGCCGTGCGTCCTACTGCAGCATCCACTTCTGGTTCGCGGCGCCCGTGCACGACCAGATCTGCGCCCGCGCCCCGTTCGCCGACGAGTCGTCCGTGACGTCCAGGCACTTGTTCGCCGCCGTGTTCACCACATCACCGGTCGAGGCGTTGTACGACCACTGCTGGGCACCGGTGCCGTTGCAGTCGTACAACTGGACCTTGGCACCGTCCGCCGTCGAACCCGAGGTCACGTCCAGGCACTTGCCGAGCGCCTGGACCGACCCGTCGGCCGCCACGGTCCACCGCTGCGCGACGGTGCCGTTGCAGTCGTAGAGCTGCACCGCCGTACCGTTGGCGCTCGAACCGCCCGCCACGTCCAGGCACTTGCCGGCCAGGCCGACGAAGGAGCCGCTCCGTGCGCCGCCGTCGGACTGGGTGCCGGACCAGGTGAAGGTGGCCGAGGTCCTGCCGGGCAGCGAGTAGGTGGCGTGCTCGGAGCCCCAGTCGATCGTCACCGTCTGCGCCGAGGAGGAGCCGTTGTACGCGATCAGTGCCTTGCTGCCGTCGGGGTTGCGCCAGGCCACGTTCGGCACGGTGGTGGACGCCGTGGAGGCGATCCGCTGGGCGCCCGGCCGGACGAACTTGGTCAGGTGGCCCATGTCGTAGTACTCGACGGTGTAGTCCACGGTCCCGCTCGCGCCGTCCCCGTCGTGCACGGTGACCAGGCCCGTGCAGGTGCCGCAACCACCGTTGTGCGGACCGCCGTTCTGGTCCACGGCCAGCGACCACTTGGTCACCGACTTCGCCCAGTTGCGGGTGTAGTCGATGATGTTGGACATGTCCTCGTGCTGCTGGTCGGCGATCCAGGTGCCGCCGGAGTGCTCGGTGCCGAAGGCGTCCAGCGAGGGGTACTGGTCGTGCACGGTGGTCTGCTTGGTGACGTCACCGCCGTAGCCGTGCCAGGCGATCCCGCCGAAGTTGGGGTGGTTGCGGATCGCCGGGTCGTCCACGGACTGGGCGGCGTAGGAGTCGTAGGTGTCCCAGTTCCAGTCGTGGGCCAGGACCTTGGTGCCCAGCCCCGCCGACTGCAGCTGCGGCAGCAGGTCGTTCTTGAGGAAGTACTGGATGCCGGACGCGTTCCAGCTCATCGACGGGTAGCCGGAGCAACAGGTCGGCTCGTTCTGCGGGGTGACGTACGAGACGTCGATCCCCTGGGCCCGGTACGCCTGGAGGTACTTCACGAAGTAGGCGGCGTACGTCCCGTAGTCCTCGGCCTTCAGCCAGCCGCCGTCGAGCGAGCCGCTGTCCTTCATCCAGGCGGGGGCGGTCCAGGGGGAGGCCATCACCGTCAGGGCCGGGTTGAGCTGGAGCGCCTGCCTGGTGAGCGGGACGACGTCCGCGAGGTCGTGGGAGACGGAGAACTTCGTCAGGGACGGGTCGGTCTGGCCGGACGGCACGTCGTCGTACGTGTAGCCGTACCGCGCGAGGTCCGAGGCGCCCATCGGGTTGCGCAGGAACGACAGTCCGATGCCGTCCGTCGGCGAGAACAGCATGCGCATGGTCGCGTCCCGGGTCGCCTGGGACAGTGCCCCGCTGCTGTTCAGCAGCCAGGCCGCGGTGTCCGTGAAGGACGCACCGCCGCCGGTGAAGGTCTGGTAGCGGGTGTTCTCGTCCACGGTGATGTTCGTGCCGTCGCCGCCCGTGCCGGCCTGGAAGGCGAACGGCGCCTGGGCCTGCAGACCGCGCACGACATGCCGCCCTGCGGAGTCGTCGGTGGTGGTGAGATAGGCAGTGACCTGCTCGCCGGCCGCGTGCGCGGGGGGTACGGCGGCGGTGAGGCCGACGGTGGAGAGCAGCCCGGCCAGCAGCAGCCGGACCGCGCGGGGGGATCTCCTCATGTGCGTCGCCCTTCCTCTCGGGTCGACAGAACCGGTGGGGGTGCAACTGACGTGCCGTCTTGACGGGTTGGTGCGCCGTTAGTTAACTCACGACGTGATCTAAGCCATGAGTGAACCACGAGAGCCGAGGGAAGGTCCATGCCGAGAACCGCCCTGCTCGTCTCCGGGGCCCTGCTTGCCGCCCTGTTGCCCCTGTCCGCCGCCCAAGCCGCCACCCACGCCGCCGACGACCCCGCCCCGCTCCCCGTCGACCGCTTCGAGGGCGAGGTCCCCTTCGCCGCCCAGCCCGCCGACGGCATCTTCACCTGGGGAAGCGACGCCGACGACCCGCCCACCCTGCACCTCACCGACCGTGCGGACGCCCCCGAGGGCGCCAAGGTCCTCACCGGCACCTACGACATCAGCGGCTACGGCGGCTTCACCCACGACTTCGCCGCCGACCGGCCCGCCCACGACTGGTCCGCCCACCAGGGCGTCCGCTTCTGGTGGGAGGGCCGGAACAACGGCCGGAAGATCGCCTTCGAGATCAAGGACGGCGGCGCGAACGGCGAGGCCTCCGAGCTCTGGACGACGTCCTTCACGGACAACTTCACCGGCTGGAAGCAGATCGAGATCCCCTTCACCGACTTCCAGTACCGCACCGACTACCAGCCGGTCGGCGGCATCGACCACGTCCTCGGCCTCACCCGGATGTGGGGGTACGCCGTCACGCTTCCGGCCGGCACCAAGGGCGACTTCGCCATGGACGACGTCGAGCTGTACGGCAAGGCCGACCAGTCGCTGCGCGCCTCCGTGGGCACCGACGCGCCCGTGTACCCCGTCAGGGCGGGCGGCACCGCCGAGGTCAGGGTCACCCTGGCCACGACCGGAGACCTGCCCGTCGACGAGCCGGTGACGGTCACCTACACGACCGAGGGGGGCACCGCCACCGCCGGCCACGACTACGCCCCTGTCGAGGGCACCCTCACCTTCCCGGCCGGGACCGTCTCCGGAACGTCGAGAACGATCGAGGTGCCCACGCTCAGGGACAAGGCGCCCGCACCCGCGAAGACCATCCCCCTCAAACTCACGGTCACCGGCGCCAAGCCGCCCGCCGAGACCCCGCAGGTCGTCATCGACGCGCACGGACTGCCGTACCTGAACAGCAGGCTGCCCGTGCGCAAGCGCGTCGCGGATCTGCTGTCCCGCATGTCCCTGGAGGAGAAGGCCGGGCAGATGACCCAGGCCGAGCGCGGGGCCGTCGGGGGCGGGGGCGACATCGCGACGTACGCCCTCGGCTCGCTGCTGTCCGGCGGCGGCTCCACGCCCACGCCCAACACCCCCGAGGCATGGGCGAAGATGATCGACGGCTTCCAGCTCCGCACCCGGGCGACGCGCTTGCAGATCCCGCTGGTCTACGGCGTCGACGCGGTCCACGGCCACAACAACCTGGCCGGCGCCACGATCATGCCGCACAACATCGGCATCGGGGCCACCCGGGACCCCCAACTCGCCCAGCGGACAGGCGCCGTGACGGCCGCCGAGGTCCGGGCCACCGGCATCCCCTGGGACTTCGCGCCCTGCCTGTGCGTGAGCCGGGACGAACGCTGGGGCCGCTCCTACGAGTCCTTCGGCGAGGACCCGGCCCTCGTGCAGTCCATGGAGACCATCATCCAGGGCCTCCAGGGCCGGGCCGACGGACGGGACCTGAGCCGCAACGACAAGGTGCTCGCCACCGCCAAGCACTTCGTCGGCGACGGCGGCACCGCGTACGGCTCCTCCACCACCGGCACCTACACCATCGACCAGGGCGTCACCACGGTCACCCGGCAGCAGCTTCAGGACATCCACCTGGCGCCGTACAGGACGGCCGTCGAGCGGGGCATCGGCACGGTCATGCCCTCGTACTCCTCCCTCGACATCGTCGGCGACGGCCAGGGCGCGGTGAAGATGCACGCCCGCGGCGACATGATCAACGGCGTGCTCAAGGGCCGGATGGGCTTCGCCGGCTTCGTCATCAGCGACTGGAACGCCATCGACCAGCTCCCCGGCGACTACGCCACCCACGTCCGCACGGCGGTGAACGCGGGCGTCGACATGATGATGGTGCCGTACGGCTACAAGGACTTCAGCGGCACGCTCGTCGACGAGGTGGAGGCGGGCCGGATCAGCGAGAAGCGGATCGACGACGCCGTCTCCCGCATCCTCACCCAGAAGTTCAGGCTGGGCCTCTTCGAGCACCCGTACGCCGACACGTCCGGCGCCGCCGCCATCGGCTCCCCGGCCCACCGGGCGATCGCCCGCCGGGCCGCCGCCGAGTCGCAGGTGCTGCTGAAGAACAGCGGCGGGCTGCTGCCCCTGAAGAAGAGCGAGAAGGTGTACGTCGCCGGGTCCAACGCCGACGACCTCGGCAACCAGACCGGCGGCTGGACCCTCACCTGGCAGGGCGCGTCCGGCACCCACACCCAGGGCACGACCATCCTCCAGGGCATGCGCGAGGCCGGCGGCAACGTCACCTACTCCAAGGACGTCTCGGCCCCGACGGACGGCTACGACGCCGGCGTGGTCGTCGTCGGCGAGACCCCCTACGCCGAGGGCGTCGGCGACGTCGGCAACGGCCACAGCCTCCAGTTGTCGGCCGCCGACCAGGCGGCCGTGGACAAGGTGTGCGCGGCCATGAAGTGCGCGGTGCTGGTCGTCTCCGGCCGCCCCCAGCTGATCGGCGACCGGCTCGACCGGATCGACGCGCTGGTGGCCTCCTGGCTGCCCGGCACCGAGGGCGAGGGCGTCGCCGACGTCCTCTACGGCGAGCGCCCCTTCACCGGACAGCTCCCCGTCACCTGGCCGAAGTCCGAGTCCCAGCTGCCGATCAACGTCGGCGACGCGTCGTACGACCCGCAGTTCCCCTACGGCTGGGGCCTGACCACACTCACCGGCGTGCCGCGCGGCGGTGCGGCCACCCTGAAGGCGCTGGGTGCGGCGGCGACGGCGGCCGAGCGCAGGGGCGACGCCCGGGCCGGCCGCGAGCTGGTGACCAAGGCGCGGCTGCTCGTGCAGCAGAAGGCCGGTGAGCGGATGACGGAGGCCCTGGCCAAGCCCTTCGCGGACGCCGACCACCTGCTGCTGACCGGCCGGTACGGAAAGGCGGTGGAGAAGCTGATCGAGGCATACCGGGCCGCGTAGCGTCGGCCTGTATGACCGATTACGGGAGGCTTCGGGTAGCTTCGAAGGATGAAGGCCGTCCTGCGGACCCGAAGCCTCCCAGCCCTGCTGCTGGCCGCCCTCGCCCTGGTCGTCGTGTCCGCGTTCGCCCCCGTGGCGAGCGCGGACACGAGCATCTCCGCCGTCGCCCAGGCCCTCCGCAAGAGCCCGGTCTACGTCGATCCCGCCGCCTCGGCCCAGCTCCCGAAGGCGGACGCGGACGCGCTGGCGAAACGCATCAGGGCCGCGAACAGACCGCTGTTCATCGCGGTGCTCCCGGCCGGCTACCCGACCACGAACCTCTTCGCCGACCTCCGCGCGGCCACCGGCATCACCGGCCTGTACGGCATCCGCCTCGGCGACCGCTTCGACGCCCGCGCCGACTCCTCCGTGATGCCGGCGACGGCCCGGCGGAACCTGGTGGCGAGCGTCCAGGGCGAATCGGCCAAGGCCCAGCTCACCGACTTCACCGACCGCGCCCTGGCCAACATGGGCGGCCACGCCCCGAAGAGCTGGGGCGCATCCGGCGGGGGATCCTCCGCCACGGCCCTGATCGCGGTGGCCGCGGTGCTGGTGGCGGGCGGCGCGGGCGCCTACGCACTGGTGCGCCGGAACCGCCGTCGGCACGCCGAGGAGCAGCGGGCCGCCCTGGACCGCCTCCGGGTGGTCGTGGACGAGGACATCACCGCCTTCGGCGAGGAACTGGACCGCCTCGACTTCCAGCCCTCCGAGCCCGGCGCCGACGACGCGATGCGCGCCGACTACGCACACGCCCTCGACGCCTATGACACCGCCAAACAGCGCATGGCGCAGGCGGGTCGGCCGGAGGACGTCCGCACGGTCACCGAGGCCCTGGAGGACGGCCGTTTCTCCCTCGCCCGGCTGGCCGCCCGCCGCGAGGGCCGGCCCCTGCCCGAGCGCCGCCCGCCCTGCTTCTTCGACCCGCGCCACGGCCCCTCGGTGACCGACGCCACCTGGACCCCGCCCGGCGGCGCCGCGCGTCAGGTCCCGGTCTGCGCGGCCGACGCCACCCGGCTGGCCGACGGCCGCGACCCGGTGATCCGCGAGGTCGACACGGAGTACGGCCGCCGCCCCTACTGGGACGCGGGCCCCGCCTACGGCCCCTGGGCGGGCGGCTACTTCGGCGGCGGCATCCTCCCGGGCCTCCTGGTCGGCACCCTCCTCGGCGGCATGATGGCCACCCCGTCGTACGCGGCCGACTACGGCTCCGGGTACGGCGACTTCGGCGGAGGTGACTTCGGGGGCGGCTACGAAGGCGGCGACGTCTCCGGCGCGGACTTCGACGCCGGGGACTTCGGGGGCGGGTTCGGGGACGGCGGCGACTTCGGCGGGGGAGGGGGAGACGGCGGCGGAGACTTCGGCGGGGGGTTCTGACCGGGGGGCTCATCCCTGGGGGCTCATCCCTGAGGAGCGGAGGGGCCCCTGGGGCCCCAGCCGTTCCATCAGCCCGGCCGCCGGTGCCGGCACGCCGCGCTCGGTCTCGCCGAGCGATCCGAGCACCCCGGCCGGGCCCGGAGCGTCACGCGTTCTTGATGGCCGAGATGTCGAAGTTCAGCTTGATCTTGTCGGAGACGAGCATCCCGCCGGTCTCCAGTGCCGCGTTCCAGGTCAGGCCCCACTCGGAACGCAGGATCTCGGCCCGGCCCTCGAAACCGACGCGCTCGTTGCCGAACGGGTCCTTCGCGGCGCCGTTGAACTCCAGGTCGATGGTGATCGGCTTGGTCACGCCGAGGAGGGACAGGTCCCCGGTGATGCGGTAGTCGTCGCCGCCCAGGGCCTCCGCCTTGGTGGAGCGGAAGGTCATGACCGGGAACTCGTCGGTCTTGAAGAAGTCGGACGACTTCAGGTGACCGTCCCGGTCGGCGTTGCCGGTCTCGATGCTCTCCATCGTGACGTCGAGCGTGGCCGTGGACTTGGCGGGGTCGGCCCCGTCCAGGTGCAGGGTGCCGGTGAAGTCCTGGAAGGCGCCCTTGACGTTGGTGACCATCGCGTGGCGCGCCACGAAACCGATCGTCGTGTGCGCCGGGTCGATTGTGTAGTCGCCGGTCAGCGCGGTCAGGTCGGGGCCGGCGGCGGGGGTCTGCGGGGTGCTGTCCTTGCGGCTGAAGATGCCCATGGGGTCCTCCTGGAGGTTTCTGTTTAACGTTCAACGAACTTAACGACTCCGACCGTAGACCTATTCCGTCCGGTTTTCAACAATCGCGACCGACTTCCGGCGGGCCGGTACGGTGGGGCGCCTGCTTCTCCGAGGCTCCGTGTCACTCTGGGGATGGCATGTGCCGACGGCGAATGTGGGGTGGCTCCCGGGTGACGGCTTTGTGCCTCCTCTACAACCCCGACGCCCTGTAAGCAGTCGGAACGCCTGCATGCGGTCAGGGTTCTGTTCACTGACACCAGGAAAACGGGCCGGAGACTGTACAGAGTCAACGGCTCGCTTTCCTTGGTGTCCTTCGTAAGGTCGCTACATGACCGTTTTGGAAGAGACGACGGGTGAGCCGACCGGCGAGCCGACGGACGCGCGCGGGCGGGTCGCCGAGCTGCACGAGATCCGTGCGCAGGCGGTGGCGGGCCCCAGCGAGAAGGCGACCGAGGCGCAGCACGCCAAGGGCAAGCTGACCGCGCGGGAGCGGATCGAGCTGCTCCTGGACCCGGGGTCCTTCCAGGAGGTCGAGCAGCTGCGCCGGCATCGCGCGCAGGGTTTCGGGCTGGAGGCCAAGAAGCCGTACACCGACGGTGTGATCACCGGCTGGGGCACGGTGGAGGGGCGTACGGTCTTCGTCTACGCGCACGACTT